>PNJQ01000022.1 GCA_013821985.1 Opitutus sp. | reverse complement strand
TTTCAACTTGCCGCGGGCGGGATCGATCTCGTCAACGCGACCCGTGAGGTTGGCGAACGCGCCGTCGGTGATCTTCACTTCCTCGCCGACCTCGAACGAGACCTTCGGGATTTCCTTGCCCGTGGCGGCTTCGATGCGGGCCTTGATCTCGTCGATTTCGGTCTGGCGCAGCGGAGCGGGATGCTCGCCACCGACGAAGCCGATGACGCCCGCTGCGTCCTTCACGAAGTAGAACGGCTTGATGATGACCTTGCCTTCTTCGTAGAGCTTCATGTTCACGAAGACATAGCCCGGGTAGAGCTTGCGGACCTTCGTGGACTTTTTGCCGCCCTTCACCTCCGAGACGATTTCCGTCGGGAGGAGAACCTCGGAGATGAAATCCTCGAGCTCTTCGGCTTTTCGGAATTTCTCGATGTAGGTCTTCACCTTCTGCTCCTGGCCGGAGAGAGTGTGGACGGCGAACCACTGGGCGCCGGTCGGCGTTGAAGTCTGGGCGGACATTTTAAGAACGGTGGCCGCGGCTCAGCTCACCCAGGAGGTGAACAAGTCCACGACTTGATAGAGGGCGAAATCGCTGACGCTGGTGAACAGGCCGAGCAGCACACACGCGACGATCACGACGATCGTCGAATCCTTGAGCTCCTCGCGAGTCGGCCAGCTGGCCTTCTGCAACTCGGCGACGAGCTCGCCGAAAAAAATACGGGCACTGCGGAACGGGTTGGCCATGGGAAAATCTGCGGAGGCGGAGAGTGGCAGGCGCGGAGGGAATCGAACCCCCAACCAACGGTTTTGGAGACCGCTACTCTACCAGTTGAGCTACGCGCCTGTGTTTATTTCGTTTAGACGACGCAGCCGGAGCCCCGCAAAGGGACCCCGGCGCGTGAAGTCGGAAGGATTGGAATACTTACTCGATGACTTCGGTCACGCGACCGGCGCCAATCGTGCGGCCACCCTCGCGGATGGCGAAGCGCTGGAAGTTTTCCATCGCGATCGGAGCGATGAGCTCGATCTCGATCGTGATGTTGTCACCGGGCATGACCATCTCGACGCCCTTCGGGAGGTGCGCGACGCCGGTCACATCCGTCGTGCGGAAGTAGAACTGCGGACGGTAACCGTCGAAGAACGGCGTGTGGCGGCCACCTTCATCCTTCGAGAGGACGTAGATTTCGGCCTTGGCCTTCTTGTGCGGCTTGATGGACTTCGGGGCGGCGATGACTTGGCCACGCTCGATGCCATCCTTGTCAATACCGCGAAGGAGAATGCCAACGTTGTCGCCCGCCTGGCCCTGATCGAGCAGCTTGCGGAACATTTCAATGCCGGTGACCACAGTCGTGGTCGTGTCCTTGAGGCCGACGATTTCGACGGTGTCGTTGAGCTTGCAGATGCCGCGCTCGATACGGCCCGTCGCGACGGTGCCGCGGCCGGTGATCGAGAAGACGTCTTCGACGGACATCAGGAAGGGCTTGTCGAGCTCGCGAGCGGGCTCGGCGATCTCGGAATCGAGGGCTTCCATCAGCGCCTGGATGGCGGCTTCGCCTTCCGGCTTGCCTTCGAGGGCGGCGGTGGCGGAACCACGGATGATCTTCGCGGCCTTGCCGTCGAATTGATACTTGGTGAGGAGATCGCGGATTTCCTCTTCGACGAGCTCGAGGAGGTCCGGGTCGTCGATGAGATCGACCTTGTTCAGGAACACCACCAGCTTCGGCACGCCGACCTGGCGGGCGAGGAGGATGTGCTCACGGGTCTGCGGCATCGGACCGTCAGCGGCGGAGACCACGAGGATGCCACCGTCCATTTGGGCGGCGCCGGTGATCATGTTCTTCACGAAGTCGGCGTGTCCCGGGCAGTCAACGTGCGCATAGTGGCGCTTGTCGGACTCATACTCCACGTGGGCGACCGAGATCGTCACGATCTTGGAGGCGTCACGCACAGTGCCGCCCTTTGCGATGTCCGCGTAGGACTTCACCTCGGCGAGACCCTTGCGGGCCTGGCAAGCGAGGATCGAGGTGGTCAGCGTGGTCTTGCCATGGTCGACGTGACCGATGGTGCCAACGTTGACGTGCGGCTTCTTGCGTTCGAATGTACCTTTAGCCATGTGGAGTGATGTTTGGGTGGTTGAAGTTGTTGACCTTGATTAACGTCGGAAGTCGCCGACGTGATGCCGTGGAGCCCAGAAACGGATTCGAACCGTCGACCTCCCCCTTACCAAGGGGGTGCTCTACCAACTGAGCTATCTGGGCAGAACAAGGCATAGGCAAAAAACAAAGAGAACGGCTAGGGAATGGTTCCCAAAAAACTCCGTCAACTGAATTCTTGCTCTTCGACCAGATTTCCTACGGTCCGATCAAAACGCGATATCTCCCGGGTGACAGCAGGGAGCCGAGCCGCGAGGTTTTCGCAAGGAAGTCCTGAAAAAACAGGTCCACATCTTCCCGCCCGGACCCGCGCGTGAGCAACGGATCACCCATCAAACCCGCCGGGCCCACGGCCACGACAAACTCCAGCGGCGAAAAATCCGTCCGCGGAACCCTCACTTCCGTCACCGCGAATTCCCGCAACTCGCTTTCGCCCATTTTTTTAATCTGCACGAATGCACTGCGGGGCGTCAGCCGTGAACGAGCTGTTCCGCTCTCCCCGAGGCCCGCGAACGGCACCTCGTTACTGCGGGCCAAGACATCCACCAGGTTCTCGCTGGCGGTGAGCTGCTCCGCGCCATACGTGCCAAGCCCGCCATCGTTGAAATTCAGCTTCGCCCCGAAGTCCCCGAAGACCTGGCCGGGCTGCTTGACCAAGCGGGCAGGCAATTGTCCCTGTCCAAAATTTCGTGCCGTCGGAATAAACAGCGGCGCCGGATCGAACAAGTCCGCCCGCTCCTGCAGGGCCCGGTCACCTGTCCCCTGCCCCGGTGCACTGACGCGCACGAAAGGTTCGGCCGCGCGCGCCGTGGCCGCCTGCGCTTCGCGCGCCCGGTTGGTCCATGCCCACCAACCTGCGACTGCCACGACCGCGAGCGCACCTCCGACGTAGATGCGGCGTCGCAACCGGAATTTCGGCGTGCTCATCGCCCGCTCCTCACCGGTTCACGGGGACAAATTGCGGCCCGCTCGCCTCGCCCGGCTCGGCCGCGACGAGCACATTCGCAAAACCGGTCGTGCGCGCCAAATCGCATAAATCCAAAAATCCCTGCATCGAAACCTGCCGGTCCGCGCGCACGATCATCGTCGCGCCGGGATGCGCCTTCGCGTAGCGCTCGAGCACGGGCCGGAAATTCGCGAGTTCGTAGATGCCGCCTTCGAACAAGATCATGTTGTCACGCCGGTAGCTCACGACGACGTCCGCCACGCCGGGCACGGCGCCCTTGGTCTGCGGCAATTCGAATCCCGTCCCCACGCCCACGGGCAGTCCCGGCGCGAGCACGAACTTCGAGCCGAGCAGCGCGAAAAACAAACAGACGACTCCGACATTCATCCAGAAAAACACATCCAAGTCGCGCGGGGTCGCCGCCAGCTTGCGGTGCAATTCCAGCGGGCGCGTGATCATTTCTCCTCCCCGATTTTTCCCACCACGTCGGCGGTCTTCGCCGGTGCCGTTCCGCTCCGATGCTCGCGCAGCAGATAACGCATCAGCTCGTTCCCGACCCATTCCATGTCGTGGACGAGCGCGCGCACGCGGCCATTGAGAAAATGCCGCGCGAGATGCACCGGTATCGCAATCGCGATGCCCGCCGCCGCCGTGAGCAACGCCTCCCACATGCCGCCCGACAGCACCGCGGGCGTCGCGTAGTTGCCGCCTTGGTTGAAGAGCCAAAAAGTCCGGATCATCCCCAACAGCGTGCCAAGCAAACCGAGCAGCGGCGCAATCTGCGCGATCGCCGCGAGCGCCCCGATCCGGCGTTCGAGCAGCGGGATCTCCGTCACGGCCGCCTCCTGCACCGCGAAGCGCATCCCTTGCTCGTCATCGCTCGCGTGCCGCAAACCGGCCTTCACGACCGCCGCCACCGGGCCCGGCGTCTCCTCGCACAACGTCAACGCCTCCATCAACCGGTCTTTCTTCAATAGATTCTTGATGCCATTGAGAAATTCCGTCGAACGGATCTGCCCGCGATGAAGGAACAGCGCGCGCTCGATAAAGATCACCAGCGCAACAACGCCGACGAGCACGAGCAGCCACATTACCGGGCCGCCTTTGGAAAACACACTGTAGCTGAACGCGCTCATGAAGGTTCCCGCGGATGATGCGCCGGGCCTCGGCGCGGTAAACCAGAAATCGTCCTCACGGCTTCGCCTCCGCCGGCGTCCGGAACCGCTCGAGCTTCGCCTTCGCCTGCGCCGCGCCGCCGAGGTCGTGCTCGATCACGAGCTGATACGCGCGTTGGGCCTCGTCAAGTTTGCCGCCGTCCTCGAGCAGTTGCCCGAGTTCGAGCAGCGTGCGCGAAATCCAATAGCGTCCCGTCGCACCGAGCTGCGCCGCCTTCGTCACATCCAGCAAGAACGCATCGACCACGCCCCAGAAAATCGTCTGCGCACTTTGCGGCTGCCCGCGGCGGGCCTGCGCGTAGCCCCACATGTAGCCGGCCTCGACGCGCAGGTCCGTCGGCGCCGTCGGCAAATCGCGCAAGCGCTCATAGATCGCGCCGGCCGCCTCGTAGTTGCCGGGATTGCCTGCGCCCTGCGCAAAAAGCGTCGCGGCGAGCGCGTGATGCGCGAGCAGCACGTCCGGGTGCTGGCCGCGGTTGTTGATCAAATCCTCATACACGAGGCGCGCCGGCCCGAAATCGTTCAGCTTCCGCAACAGGTCGCCTTGCTTCAGCCGCGCGTAGAACACCAGTTCGTCGTTCGGATAATTCTTCACCAGCTTCTCAAGAATGTTGTGCGCCTCGGACAAATTCCGGTCGAGTCCCTGTCGCTCCGCATAGACCGCCGCTTCGTAGAGCGCGAATGGCGCGTATTCGCTGCCGGAATTCGTGTCCACCATATCGACCAGCGTCTTTTGCGCCGCCGCCAACTGACCGCGTTGCGCCTGCCGCGCCGCCTGCACGATGAACGAATACACCGCGACCTTCGCGTTGCGGTGTTCAGCGCGGAGTTTTTCCAACAGCGCCGCGCCCTCTGCATCGCGCCCCAGGTCGAGCAGCGCCTGCGCCTTCAGCAACTGCGCCGTGCCCGCGACCTCCGCGTTGAGATTCGCGTCGATCTGCGCGCCACCGAGCCGCGCGAGCAATTCGTCCGCCTGTTCCACCGCCACCGCGGGCTGACCGTTGTCGTAGGAAAGCTTTGCGCGCAGCCAGAGCAGCCGGATGCGCAGTTCGTCCGGCACCGTCGTCGTCGCCGCACTGCCGAGCAACCGGCCGACACGCCCCATCGCATCGACCGTGCGGCCGCGCGCCTGCATTTCGCGCACGAGATTCCACTCCGCCTGCCAGCGGCTCTCGACGTCGAACACCGGGTTGCCTGCCATCTCGTCGAGCAGCCGCGCCGCCTCGTCGAGCCGCTCGGCGCGCACATCGGACAGCACGCGTTGAAAAATCAGCCGTCCGGTCGGCACGACCTGCGGCGCCTCGCGCAATGCCGCCTCGTAGGCGTCCGCCGCGTTCTTGAAATCTCCCGAACGGAAAAACGCCTCCGCCAGCAACACGCCGAGCTCCGATCGTTCGCGGCCGGGTGGCAGCACCGCGCGGAGCTGCGTGCTCACGTCCGCCGCCGTGCGATACAGCCGCGCTTCCCAGGCGACCGCGAGCCGCACGCCGAGCGCCGCGGCCTTGAGCGGCGAACCGGGAAAACGATCGAGCAACAAACGCGCGTCCTGCTCCGCCTCGTTGAAACGCTTGTCGGCCAGCGCGGCCTGCGCCCGCACGAGCAGCAAATCCTCAATGATCGGATGCAGCTGCACGCCACCGATCAGCTCCGTGAGGTCGCGCCGCAACTGCTCGCGCTCCGCCGACGACCGCGTGCCGCGCGCCAACGCGTAAAGCGCCGTGCGCTGCGTCTCGGGCCGGAGACCGTTGCGCACCAACTCGCGAAACGCGCGCCGTGCCGTCGGATTTGTCTCGCCGGCGATGAGGCCGATCAACAGCCGGATTTGATCCGCGACATTGCGTTCGCTCGGCGGCACGCCGAGCAACTGTCGCTCGAGCGTCGTGATCGCCTCGCTTTGCCGGCCGAGCCGCGCCAGACCGGCCGCATAAAATCGCGCCGAGTCGAAGCCGAGGCGCTGCCCGGCAAACGTCTCCAGGTTGCGCCGCCACGCCGCCAGTTCCTGTTCGCTCGGCGTGCCCCCGCGCAACAAAGTCTGCGCCTGCCCGAGTGTGAAGCGCGCCCGCTGCTGCTCCGATACCGCCGCCTGCACGGCCAATTCGTATTGGTTGGTGGCGCGCGCGACCTCACCGTCGAAATCCGCGATCTGCGCCTGCAAAAAATGCCACCACGGCCGATCGCTCGCCGGCAAATCCTCAACGTTCACTTCGCTGAGCTCGGCTTTCGCCGCGGCAACGCGCCGCGCGTTCGCCGCGACCAAGCCCGCGCGCAAGCGATACGGGCTGTCCTTTGGACCATCGTAAGCCGCGAGCTCCCTTTCCGCCGCCGCGAGCTCGCCCGCATCGAGCAGCGCCGTGATGAGCGCCTGCTGCACGCGCGGCTTTGCGGCTGCCGGCAGCGACAGGTCGCCGAGCAAATCGCGATAGATCACCGCCGCGGTGGCGGGAAACCCCGATTGCAGCGCGCTGGCCGCGCGACCTTCGGCGACAATCCAAGCGCCCGGCGCGGCTTCGGCCGCACCGCGCTCACTGGCCAGCGGACTCGCGCTCGCGGTCTGCGCACGCAGCGGCGCACCCCACAACAGCCCAAGCGATAAGACAGCGCGCACAACCGATTTCATTCGCGCGCGAATCGTGCGGACCGCCGCCACCACTGGCAAGCTCCGCATCCAAAGAAGCCTTTTTCCTGTAGCCGAAAACGACTCGCGCACGTCGCCACGTTGGACCACGCTCCCGGCGTTCGGTTCAAACTCCCTCGCCATGATCATCACGCTTCTCGTCCTCTCCGGCCTCGCCGCCGTGCTGTTCTTCTGGATCGCCGGTTCCTACAACTCGCTCGTCACGCTCCGCAATCGTTTCAAGAACGCGTTCGCCCAGATCGACGTCCAACTCAAGCGCCGCTACGACCTCATCCCCAATCTCGTCGAGACGGCAAAGGGCTACATGAAACACGAGCGCGAGACGCTCGAAGCCGTCATCGCCGCCCGCAACACCGCCTACGCCGCCTCGAAGGCCGCCGCCGCCAATCCCGCCGACGCGGGCGCGATGAAGAATCTCCTCGGTGCGGAAGCCGGACTCGGCGGCGCGCTCTCGCGCCTCATGGTGGTCTCCGAACAATACCCTGACCTGAAAGCCAACCAGAACATGATGCAGCTCACCGAAGAGCTGACCTCGACCGAGAACAAAATCTCCTTCGCCCGCCAGGCCTACAACGACGCCGTCACCGGCTACAACACGAAGCGCGAAGTCTTCCCGACCAACCTCATCGCGGGCATGTTCAACTTCGCCGAAGCCCAGCTCTTCCAAGTCGATGTCGCCGCGGAACGCGCGGCGCCGCAGGTGAAGTTCTCGTGAAGGACCGAACGGCCGAAAAGCTGAACGGCTGAAGCCGAGCGGCCCTTCGCACGGCGCCCTGCTTCAGTCTTTCCGACCTTCAGCTCTTCAGCCTCTTGCGCCATGGACTTCTTCGAAGCGCAGGACCGCGCGAAACGCCGCACCAATCGGCTCGTCGTGCTGTTCGTATTCGCGGTGCTCGGCACCATTGCGGCGAGCTACTTGGCGGCCTGCCTCATCCTGTCCTTCACACCCGACAACGAGCTTCGCTTCTCTAACGAAGCTCCGCCGACCTTCGTTTGGGACCCGCAGCTCTTCGGTATCCTCGCTGCCGCGGTCGTGACGGTCGTCGGCCTTGCCTCCCTCTATAAGTGGTCGCAGATGCGGCACGGCGGCTCCGCCGTCGCCGAACTCGTGGGCGGTCGCCGCGTCGATCTTCGCACCACCGACCTGCGCGAACGCCGTTTGCTCAACGTTGTCGAAGAAATGGCGATCGCCTCCGGCGTGCCCGTGCCCGCCGTCTACGTGCTCGAAAATGAGCCGGGCCTCAACGCCTTCGCCGCCGGCTTGACGACTTCCGACGCCGTCGTCGCCGTCACGCGCGGCACGCTCGATAAACTCACGCGCGACGAACTCCAAGGCGTCATCGCCCACGAATTCAGCCACATTTTGAACGGCGACATGCGGCTCAACGTGAAGCTGACCGCGATCGTCTTCGGCATTCTCGTCATCGGGCTGATCGGACGTGGCATCTTGCAGTCGCTCGGCCGCGGCCGCATCCGCGGGGGCGGCGGCAAAAACAAAGGCGGGGGCCTCGCGCTCATCCTCGCCGCCGGGCTGGCGATGATGATCATCGGCTACATCGGCTATTTTTTCGGCCGGCTCATCCAAGCCGCCGTGTCCCGCCAGCGCGAATTCCTCGCCGACGCCTCCGCCGTGCAATTCACGCGCAACCCCACCGGCATTTCCGGCGCGCTGAAGAAAATCGGCGGCTACGCGCTCGGCTCCACCATGCTCGACCGCCGCGCCGCCGAGATCGGCCACTTCTTCTTCGCGCAGGGCTTTCGTTCCAACTTCGGAGGACTCTGGGCCACACACCCGCCGTTACCGGAGCGCATTCGCGCCGTGGAGCCGCGCTGGGACGGACAGCTCTTCGAACCGCCTGAACTCGTCGATGTGGAAAAGGAATCATTTTCCTCCGGCGCCGGCTTCGCGCCGGGAGCCGTCACCCGTGAAGTCGTCCCCGAAGATCCACCCGCTCCACCGCCGCGCATTCCGTTCCAAGCCGCCGCCGTCGTCGCCGGCATCGGTGCGCTGACCGAGGAGCATTTCCGGAACGCGCAGGCTCTCCTCGGAGCGCTGCCGGCGGCCGCACGCGATGCCACGCGCGATGCCGCCACCGCCGTTCCGCTCGTCTATGCGCTGTTGAGCGACTCCGCCAAACCCGCGGCGTTGGATCGGCAGTTCGCGCTCATTGCGCAGCACTCGTCCGACGCGGACGCGAGTTCGGCGCGGGAACTCCACCACTCCCTCGCGACGCTCGACCCGGCGGCGCGGCTGCCTCTGCTCCAAATCGCGCTGCCCGCACTGCGCCAGCTCGACGCCGCGGCCCTCGACCGCTTCGCCACCACGCTCGACGAACTGGTGCATGCCGACGGCTCCGTGACGCCGTTCGAGTTCGCCCTGCAAAAAATGCTGCTGCATCAGCTCGCTCTCGCGCAAAAGCCGAATGCCGCGGTGCACTTTCATTCGTTCGCCCCGCTCGCCGGCGACCTCGCCATCATCCTCTCGGTCCTCGCGCGCGCCGACGGCAGCGGCGACGCCGGTCGCGTCACCCGGGCCTTTGCGCATGGCGTTGCCCAGCTGCCACTGATCGCCGGTCAACTGGCCCTTCAACCGGCGGCCACCTGCACGCTCGAACAGCTCGACAGCGCGCTCGATCGCCTCACCGCAAGCTCCCTGCCAATCAAGCAGCGCGCGCTCACCGCCGCGGCTCACGTCGTCGGCGCGGACGGCACGGTAACAGTCGAGGAGGGCGAACTCTATCGCGCCATCGCGGCCACGCTGGACTGTCCCGCTCCGCAGCTGGCGGGTTAGGCGGCGCGCTCGCATTGCCGAACGTGCGGTATCACGCCTGGTCCGGCCTCGACGACCCACACCGTCCGTCAGCCCAACGCGAGCCGCCCACGCTCGAGCGTTACCGGCCACCGCCTGCCTCGATGCGTCTCGCTTAATTTCGCGGCGGCCACAACCGCCTCCACCGTGGCCACCAGGACCACACGTAGTCGCCGACTTCCGGCGTGGCTTGCAGCACTTGGTGCTCCGCGGGAGCGAGGCGCCGGCCTGTCGCCACCTCGCTCAGCATGACGCGCAAATCCGCCGGCACATATGGGATTTGATAATCCGCACCTTCGCGCAGCTGCCGCCCGTCGATTCGTAGAGTCTTCGCGACCTCGATCTTTTCCCCCGGGAACTTCACCCAGAGTGGCCGCGCTGCGGGCAACTCGCGCACTTCGGCCGACGCCACCTCGGTCCGCAACGGCCGCTCCTTCAATTTCAACCCAACCGCCAACACGAAAATTCCCACCATCGCCCACGCCGCGCCGCGCACCTCTCGGTCGCGCCACCCGAGCGTCACTGCCGCCGCAGCAGCAATGGCGAGCGGCACGAACGCCCACGAAATGTAGTGGATTAGGCTGAATCGATACAACGAGGACGGCACAAAATCGTTGTAATTTACATACAGCGCCAAGTTCAGCGTGATTGTCGCGAGACACGCCACCGCCGCCCAGCCATCGCGGCAAATCCAGAACACCGCGCCAGGAATTGCCAAAAACAACCATGGATAGCGCCAAAGGAGCGCGGTGCCGTATTCGCCGAAAAACGTCTCTCCATCGATGAAAAGCGAGTAGAGCTTATGCGAGACAGGGTAGGAAAAGAATCCGATGTTCGCGAACGTGCCTTCCTCATAGGGCGTCCGCCACTGGCCAAATGTCCGCCAATTTATCCATGCCACCGCCGCGACGCTCGCGGCGACGACGGCCACTCCGAGCGTGCCCCACCCGAGCCGCGCTCGCCAAGTCGGCAGCCGCAGCGTGGCGAATACCAGCAACGGCCCGAAACACGCCGCATCGCTCGGTCGCGTAAAATACGTGAAGGCCGCTACGAGCGCCAACCCGCCGAGCGCCTGTCCATCGCGGCGCGTCAGCACCAGCCAAATCCCGCCGAGCAGCGCGACCTGCACAGGCAGCGTGTTCCACGGAATCACCATCGTCAGCCGCAGCAGCGCGGCATGCGTTGCGACGAAACCCACACCGATCAACACGGTCGCGAGCGCCCCGAACCACCGCCGCGCCAGCTTCCACGCGAGCACCGCCGCGCCGAGCGTGAGCGCCATATCCGGCCAGAAAAACGGGTGCACCGGCATCGCCCGCACGAACAGGGCGCCCAGCGCCGGATAACCGAGCGGATAGTAATAGCTCTCGCGATCGATGCGCCCGTGCGCGAGCGCCAGCGCCGATTCGTAATATTTCGTCTGGTCTGCCCAACTCCACCATCCTTCGCGCGCCGCCGCCGGCGCTGAGCCCGGGTTCAAGGGATCGACGAAATAGGCCACGACGTAGAGCGCTGCGACCAGCGCGAGCAACGCTCCCTGCGCACCGCGCCGCGCCAGCAGGCAATCCGCGCGATCACGCCATTCTCGCCCACGCTCGACCGCGGCTTTCAATGCCGGATTTGGTTGATGACGATCGCGAGCGCGAGCGAGCCGAAGAGCAGCGAGCGCGCAATCACCCGCCGGCGTTTTTCATCGGGCAGCCAGCGCACCTCGTGCGTGCTCAGCCAGCCGAACAACACGACCGGCAAGATAAACACGTAAAGCCAATGCACGCCCAGCCGCGCAAGTCCCAGCCGGATCAAATCCGCGACCGACCATCCGATGACGAACGACGCAAACAGCACCGAAAACGTGATGCTGTGCCCGCGCAGGCCCTTCCAAAACCAACTCACGATGGTGATGTTCACGCGCCCGACGAAAGCCGCCGGCACACCGGCTTGCAAGCCGCCGTGCCGCGACGCACCGTGCCGACGTGACGCTCGCCGCCAAACAACAGCAGATGCTCGCCGACCTCCTCCTCATCGAGGACGCGCAGGAACGTCTCTCCTCCATCGTCGATCGCGCGCGCTCCCGCCTCGCCCTCTCGCGCAGCGAACATCTCGAGGCGAATCGCGTCCCCGGCTGCGTCTCGCCCGTGTGGCTGATCGGCGAATATGCCGACGGGCGCTGCACGTTTCGCAGCGACGCCGAATCGCCGATGGTGCGGGGGCTCGTGGCGCTGCTCTGCGACCTCTACAGCGGTGGCACACCCGCCGAAGTCCTCGCCACCGAGCCCATCTTGATCGAAGAACTCGGGCTCACCCGGACGATCTCGCCCACCCGCCTGAACGGCCTCCGCAGTGTCCGCGCCTGCATCCGCGAGTTCGCCGCCGCGCAGCTGACGTAACGCTCCTCCGCGCGGACCGGCCCGATCCGGTTACAGTTTCCGAAAGGCCCCTTCAGGAAACCCGGTGTAACTGTAACACTGATAGGAATCACTTCGCTCCGGGTTCCGCCGCGGCTTCGCCTGCTGACCACGCCCGCCCGTGCCCTCACCTTCCCTGGTGGGAGGAGTCGCCGTCGCAGGCGTTTCCGCTTGGGCCGTCGTTTTCCTGGACCAACCACGACGCCACCGCCTGACGCGCCTCGAGGAAACGCCGGCCGGGCGCAAATTCCCAAAGCCAGCACGAACCGTCGTGTCGATCATGCACCAACATGAAATCCGGCGTCTCGTCCTCGCGCCGACTGCAGATGCTGAACCGTGCGTCCGTGATCCGCTCGATCATGTCGCGCACGCTGCGGAGCAACGGCACGTCGTCGAGCGTCACGGTCCAATGACCCGAGACCACCACCGGAAACGCGCCGGCGAAATAGTAACCGATGAACCGCGACGGCTCGTAGCGCCCCTTGATGCCGAGTCGAGCCGCGTGTTGCTCGACCGCCTCGATGAACTTCACGCGCCGCGCCAGGTCGCGCGGCAGTTTGAGTTCGGGCAGATCGATGAGCAAATGGTCCGTCATGGACGAAGGTCCCTCCGTGGGTTGCCTCCATTAACGGCACCATCACACCCCGCTTTAGAGAGGCCTTCGTCTTTACGCTGTTTTCGCGCGGCGACACGGCTATCGTGGCGCCGTGCCGCCGCTCTACGACGCCCACAATCATTGCCACGACGACTGGCTTGCACCGCATCGTGCGCAGATCGACGCGGACCTCCGCTCAATCGGCCTGCAGCGCGCGGTCGTCAACGGCACCTGCGAATCCGACTGGGACGCAGTCGCGACTCTCGCCGCACAACACGACTGGGTGATCCCGAGCTACGGCGTCCACCCCTGGGACGCCGGCAACCGCACCGCGGACTGGCTCGACCGTCTCCGCGCTCGACTCGCGACCGACCCGCACGCGGCCATCGGCGAGATCGGACTTGATCGCTGGATCCTCGACCGTGCCAAACCCGACGACCCGCGGCTGGCCGGTCTGCGCCGCGCGCCGCTCGAGGAGCAGGGCGAAGTATTTCTCAAGCAACTCGCCCTCGCCGCGACCGAAAACCGGCCCGTTACGATCCACTGCCTGCAGGCTTTCGGCGCGCTCGAAGGCCTGCTGCGCCACATCAACACACCCGCGCGCGGCTTCCTCCTCCACGCCTACGGCGGTCCGAAGGAAATGGTCGGAACCTTCGCTGAGCGCGGCGCGTATTTTTCCTTCAACGGCGCGTTCCTCGACGCGCGCCACGCGGCGAAACGCGAGGCCTTTCAACTTGTGCCCGCCGACCGCCTCCTGGTGGAAACCGATGCGCCCGCGATGCCGTTGCCCGCCGCGCTCACGCATTTCTCTTTGCCCGCCGCATCGGACGGCTCGCCCGTGAATCACCCGGCCAATCTCGCCGGGACTTACGCCGCGCTTGCGGAATTGCGCGGCATCCCGCTCGAAGATCTCGCCACCCAGGTGCAGGAAAATTTCGCGCGCTTCTTTGGCGCGCGGTAGCGCCTTCGGCAAACCCCGGCACAGCGGCCGCGATAAGCGCTGCTGCTCAGCCTTAGCATTTCGCGTTCAACCCGCGCCACCGCGCTTAACTTCGCGCGCAAAAGGCCGAGCTGAAACGCAGGAGCGCATTCCGCGCATTTTTCATGATGAACACTCCCTGCCGTCTCATTTGCTGTGCCGCGTTCGCGTGCCTCGCGCTCGCGACCTCCACCGCCGCCCAATCCGTCGATAGCGTCCCCGACGTTGTCGCCAAATTCGACGTGCCACCGCGTCCGCTGAAGACCAAGCCGCCGGCCTACCCGCCGAAACTCCGCGCCGAAGGCATCAGCGGGGTCGTCGTCGTCGTCCTCGTCATTGACGAAAGTGGCCGCGTCATCGCCGCCGAAGCGAGCAAGGCGTCCAACGAGGGGTTCCGCGATCCCGCCGTGAAGGCCGTGCGCGACTGGACGTTCGAGCCCGCCCAGGTTGCGAGCAAGCCCGTGCGCGCCCGCGTCAGCATCCCCCTGCAATTCAGTCTCGACGAGGCGTGAGGCGTCAGGCGCCCGCGGCAATGCGGCGCACCACTTCGCCCGCCGCTGCGAAACCGAACGCGCCGGTGACAAACACACCGGTGCCGAATCCGCTCTCGCAGTCGAGCCTCAGGCTCGTGCCGGGCTCCGGTGCGGTGGAACACGTGCCGTCTGCCCACGGAAAAACCGGTTTCTCGTTCGAATAGACGCAGGGGATGCCGTAGCGATTCCCCTCGCCGCGCGCGAAGCCGTGGTCCCGCCGGAGTTTCTTGCGCACCTGCCGGATGAGTTCGTCGCCCTGCGCTTCACCCAGATCGCCCATGCGCAGCCGGCTCGCATCGGTCCTCCCGCCTGCCCCGCCGACCGTGACGATCGGCTGCGCGTGCTCGACGCAGCTCGCGATGAGCTGCGCCTTGTTCGACATGCCGTCGATCGCGTCGATCAGCCAGTCGAACTTCGTCGCGAGCAAGCGATCGGCGTTCCGCGCGGCAAAATACTCCGGGATCGCCGTGACGCGGCACTCGGGATTGATCAGCCCCACGCGTTCCGCCAACACCGCGACCTTTGGCCGGCCGACCGAACCGACCAGCGCATGCGACTGACGATTCGTGTTGGTAACGCAGACATCGTCGAGATCGACCAGCGTCAGCGCGCCGACACCCGAACGCGCGAGCGCTTCGACGGCCCACGAGCCCACGCCCCCGACGCCCACCACCGCGACATGCGCCGCGTGCAGCCGCGGCAGCGCCACTGCGCCGTAAAGCCGGCCGAGCGCACCGAACCGCGAAAGGTAGTCCTCCGAAAGCGTCATCTCCGCGAAGCCAAGAATCCACCCCGCGGCCAACCGCAAGCGCGGAATCCGCCCTCCACCTCCCGCCGGCAGACCCGCCCGTCCGCCCTCGCCAATCGTTTCTTGGCAAACTCTCCGCACCGCGCGCCTATTAGGCACCGGCGTGATTTTGAAGCCGCGCAGTGATTCCCCGTCGATGCGCCGGTATTGACCTTCTGCCTCGGGCGAGCGCGCGCTAGTCTCGGGCAAAACAAGGAGGCTTGGTTTCATTATGACGACGACACTTCACCTGGAAGGCAAACGCGGGGTCGCCCTGCTGCACGATCCGCTACTCAACAAGGGCACCGCATTCGACGAAGCGGAGCGCGACGCGCTCGGTCTGCGCGGCCTGCTGCCGCCGCGCGTGGCGACGCAGGACCAGCAACTCGAGCGCGTGCTCGAAAATTACCGCCGCAAGGAGAGCCCCCTCGAAAAGTATATTTATCTCATCTCGCTCCAGGAGCGCAACGAGGCGCTGTTCTACCGCCTCGTGATGCAGAACCTCGATGAGATGATGCCGATCATCTACACGCCCACGGTCGGACTCGCCTGCCAGAAATACGGTCACATCTTCCGCCGTCCACGCGGTCTCTACATCACCCGCCGCGACCGCGGACAAGTGAAACGCATCCTGCAAAACTGGCCGCACGCCGACGTGCGCATCATCGTCATCACCGACGGCGAACGCATCCTCGGCCTGGGCGATCTCGGTGCGAACGGCATGGGCATCCCCGTCGGCAAACTCTCGCTCTACACCGCCTGCGCCGGCATCCCGCCCGCGCAATGCCTGCCCATCATGCTCGATGTCGGCACGAACAACGCGACGCTCCTCGCCGATCCGCTCTACCTCGGCGTCGCCGAAGCACGCCTGCGCGGACCGGAATACGACGAACTCGTCGATGAATTCGTGCAAGCCGCGCAGCAAATCTTCCCCAAGGCCGTCATCCAGTTCGAGGATTTCGGCAATTCGAACGCGTTCCGCCTGCTCCACAAATATCGCGACCAGGCCTGCACGTTCAACGACGACATCCAAGGCACCGCGGGCGTCACGCTCGCGGGTTTGCTCACGTCGGAACGCCTCACCGGCATTCCGCTCGCGCAGCAGAAAATCCTGTTCCTCGGCGCCGGTGAAGCCGGCATCGGCATCGGCGACCTCATCGTCGAAGCGCTCAAGCTCCAGGGCATCCCTGAAAACGTCGCGCGCCAGCAATGCTGGTTCGTCGATTCGAAGGGCCTCGTCGTCCAGAGCCGCACCGACCTGGTCGAGCACAAGCTCCGCTTCGCCCATCCGCACGCGCCGATGGCGACGCTGCTCGAAGCGGTCGAGGCGCTGAAGCCCACCGCGCTGGTCGGCGTCTCCGGCATGCCGCAGACGTTCACCGAGCCAATCGTCCGCGCCATGGCGAAGCTGAACAAGCGGCCCGTCATTTTCGCCCTGTCGAATCCGACGTCGAAGGCCGAGTGCACCGCCGAACAATGCTACACCTGGACCGACGGCCGCGGTATCTTCGCCAGCGGCAGCCCGTTCGCACCCGTGACATTCAATGGCGTCACGCACACGCCCGGTCAGGGGAACAACAGTTACATCTTCCCCGGCGTCGGCCTCGGCGTAATCGCCAGCGAATCGACGCGCGTCACCGATGAGATGTTCTACAGCGCCGCGCGCGTGCTCGCCGGACTCGTGACCGAAAACGATCTCAAGCTCGGGCGCATCTACCCGGACTTGAATCGCATCCGTGAAGTCTCGCTCGCGATCGCGACGGAGGTCGCTGAGGTGGCGTTCAAGCGCGGACTCACCCACATGCTGCGCCCGGCCGATTTGAAGGCGCACGTCGAAGACACGATGTTCGATCCCACGTATCCCGACTACGTCTGAAGTTCTCCCAATCACGCAGGGCGGCCGGTTCTCCGGCCGCCCTCTTTTTTTGGGCCCGGGGTGGTCGCCGGCGTCCCGGCGGCGGCGAGGCGCGTCTGCACGCGAAATGAATTTCCCCGCAACTTCGTCCGCGCCGCCCGTGTTACCTAGACAATCTAAGGAAAGACTTGACCCTTGCCTTAGACATTCTAGGTGAAACGCCATGGCCCGCAAAGCAGACCTCTTCCAAGGCACCCTCGACATGCTCGTCCTCCGCGTCCTCAGCCGCGGCGAGCTGCACGGCTGGGGCATCACCAACAAGCTCGAGCAGCTCTCGAAGAGTGCGCTTCAAGTGGACGAAGGCTCCCTCTACCCGGCGCTCTACCGCATGGAGGAGAAGGGCTGGATCGAGGCCGAATGGAAGATGACCGAAAACAACCGTCGCGCGAAATACTACACGCTCACCCGCGTCGGCCGAAAACAGCTCGAAACCGAACAAGCCGAGTGGGACCGCATGACCGCCATCATCGCGCAGGTGATGCAGTCCGCGTGATCCTCCGGCGCAACCTGCCCGCCCCATGAATTTCCTCCGTCGCCGTCTCCGCGCCCTCTTCCGCCGCCGCGATCTCGAAGCCGAGATGGCCGAGGAGATGCGTTTCCACCTTGAGCAGCGTGCCGCAGACTTCGCCGCCGATGGCCTCGCTGCCGAGGAGGCGCGCCTCGCCGCCCAGCGCAAATTCGGCAACACCGCCGCGCTGCAGGAGCGCGCCCGCGACACCTTTGGCTGGGGTGCGCTGGAACGCTTGGCGCAGGATCTGCGTTTTGCCGCCCGCCAACTCGTGCGCGCGCCGGGATTCTCCGTCCTCGCCATCATCACCCTCGGCCTCGGCATCGGCGCGAACACGTCGATGTTCAGTCTGGCGAACGGCGTCATGTTCAAACCCCTGCCCTACGCCGAGGCCGGTCGCCTGCAGCAAATCTACCGCATCACCCCGCAACACCCCAAGGGCGGCCTCTCTCCCGCTGATTATCTCGATCTGAAAGCGACCCGCGCCGCTTACGGCGATTTTTCCGCGCTGACCATCAATCGCGTCAGTCTCTCCGACCCGGCGCAGCCCGCCGAGCTCGCCTACTCCGGGCGCGCCACCGCCAATCTCTTCTCGCTCCTCGGCGTCGTGCCGCAGCTCGGCCGCGATTTTCTGCCCGGGGAGGATACGCCTGGCCGCCACCACGTCGTCATCCTTAGCCAGCGCACCTGGCAAAATCGCTACCACGCCGCGCCCGACATCATCGGCCGCCGCGTGCGCATCGATGGCGAGTGGCACGAGGTCATCGGTGTGCTGCCCGCGTCCTTCAACGATTGGCGCCACCTCGGGAATCTCGATTTTTTCCGCCCCTTCGCCTTCACCCCGGATTTCTCAGCCGATCGCAAGGCGTCCAACCTCCAGGTCTTCGGTCGCCTCGCCCCCGACCTCACCCCGGCCGAGGCCGAATCCTTTGTCGCCGACTTCGGCGCCCGCCTCGCGCGCGAGCATCCCGAGGAGCACACCGGCACAACCTGGCGTGCGATGTCGCTGCAATCGACCGTCGTCGGTTCGAGCGGCGGCGTCATCCTGCCGATGCTCATCGGTCTGTCGGGCTTCGTGCTCCTGATCGCGTGCTCCAACCTCGCGAACCTGCTGCTCGCACGCACCATGACGCGCGCCCGCGAGTTCGCCGTGCGCGCGGCGCTCGGTGCCACGCGCCTGCAACTGCTCCGCCCGCTCTTGGCGGAGGCCGTCGTGTTGTCCCTCGCGGGCGGCGTGCTCTCCATTGCCGTGGCCTACCTCTTCCGCGACTGGGCGGCCCTGCGCTCCGTCGGCGACAACGGCGAATTCGTCTGGTTCGACGTGGACTGGGCCGTCATGGGCTGGGCATTCGCGGCCTCACTCGTCACCGCCCTCGCCTTCGGCCTCGCGCCCGCGCTATTCGCCCTCCGGCTCGACTTGAACGATACCCTCAAATCCGGCGCGCGTGGCCAAAGCGGCTCGCGTGGTCAGCACCGTTTCCGCCAGGCACTGATTGTCGGTCAGTTCGCCCTCTCGATGGTCTTGCTCACCGCCGCCGCGCTTTTCATTCGCGGACTCCACGATCTCCACCACCGCCGCTCTGGCTGGCAATCCGCGCAAGTCGTCACCGGCCACGTCGCCCTGCCGGCTGGAACTTACGGCGACGACACGAAAGTCCACGCCTTCCAGCGACTGGCGCTAGAGCGACTCAGCGCTCTCCCGGGCGTCGAAAGGGTGGCATTCGCACAGGCTGCACCGTTCTATCACTGGACGGATGTCCGGAAATTCCACGTCGAAGGACGCGAACGCGCGCAGCCGGGCCGAGAACCCGCCGCGATGGTCAACACCGTCAGCCCCGCCTACCTCGAGGCCTTCGAAATGCGCCTCGTCGCCGGGCGCGCTTTCCTCGAACAGGACAGTGCCACGGCTCCGCGCGTTTACCTCATCGGCCAATCCTCGGCGCGTGCGTGGTTCGGCGAACAGGATCCCGTGGGGCGCCGCATCGCGCAGATTGCGGACGGTCGCGAAGTCCACTCGGGCGAAATCGTGGGTGTTGTCGCCGACTTCCAGACCGTTGACCCCGATCCGAATCCGGTCGTGTCTTACGTTTACCAACCGCTCGCCCAGGAGCCCACGCGCAACTTCGAACTGGCCGTGCGCGCCGCGCCGGGCGTGCTCCCCGCGACGCTCGTGCCGGCCATCCGCGAAACGCTCGCCGCCCTCGACCCCGACCTCCCCGTGCGCCGGCTGCAATCCGCCGATCACAACATCGACCGCACGCTTTATCAACTCGGCGTGCTCCGCGACATGCTCGGTGCCTTCGGGGTGCTCGGACTTGCGCTGGCCTCGCTCGGCATCTACGGCGTCATCGCCCGCACCACCGCGCAGCGCAGCGGCGAATTCGCCATTCGCCTCGCGCTCGGGGCCAGCGGACGCGACCTCACCCGCCTCGTCTTCGGCGCGGGCGTGCGCCAGGCGGTGCTCGGTTCCGCGCTCGGTCTGCTCGGCGCCTTCGGCGTCGCGCAGATGCTCGTCTCCGTTTACCCGGGCATCCGCACCAACAGTCCCGCCGTGCTCATCGTCACGACGTTGATCCTCCTCGGCGTCGCGCTGCTCGCCTGCTGGCTGCCCGCGCGCCGCGCCGGCCGGATCGACGCGATCGAAGCCCTCCGCGCCGAATAACCCGGCCCGCCGTCGCACGCGATGAACCTCCGCCGCCGACTCCGTGCCCTGTTTCGCCGCCGCGCCCTTGAAGCCGAGATGGCCGAGGAGATGCGCCTGCACCTCGAGCAGCGCACCGCCGACCTCGCCGCCGATGGCCTCGCCCCGGACGAGGCGCGTCTCGCCGCGCAACGCCGCTTCGGCAACGTCGCCGCGTGGCAGGAGAGAGCGCGCGACACCTTCGGCTGGGGCGCGCTGGAGCAGTTCGCGCAGGACCTGCGCCTCGCCCTCCGCCTGCTCGTCAAATCTCCCGGCTTCACCGCCGCGGCGGTCGCCGTGCTCGCGCTCGGCATCGGCGTGAACACCGCGATCTTCAGCGTGATCCATGCGATCGGGTTCAGCGCCCGCCCGTTTCCCGAGCCGGCGCACGTCGTGCAGCTCTACTCGCAGAGCAAGGTCGACGCAGCCGAGTTCCGGCCCTTTTCCCACCCGGCCTATCTGGCGCTGCGCGAGCACGCCGAGATTTTCGCCGGACTCCTCGCGCACACCCCCGCCACCGTCGGCATCGGCGAGGGCGCCGACACCCGGCGCGCGCTCGCCAGCTTCGTCAGCGCGGACTACTTCGACGTGCTGGGAGTCTCCCTGCAACACGGGCGCGGCTTCACCGCCGAGGAAGGGCGGCCCGGAGCCAATCTGCCCGTCGTCGTCGTCAGCCACGCTTATTGGCAACGCGCGGGCGCGCGGCCCGACATCGTCGGTGCGACGATCCGCGCGAACGACCGCCTCTACACCGTGATCGGCGTCGCTCCCGAGGGATTTTCCGGGACGGAAATGCTCACCGGGCCCGACTTCTACTTCCCGCTCGGAGTCCATGATGCGCTCGCCCGCGGCCGGGCCGGCGAAGGGGCCAGCCGCCTGGAACAGGCCGACGCGCAGATCCTGTATCTGGTGGCGCGGTTGCGCCCGGACATCAGTCACGCCGCGGCCCAAGCCGCTCTCGCGCTCCTGAGCGAATCCCTCGAGCGCCGGTTCCCCGCCGAACAAAAGGATCAGGCGCTCCGGCACGGCCCGCTCCCCCGCCTCAGGACCAGCGCGTATCCGGAGAGCAAGACCGGGCTGGGGCTCGCGAGCTTCGTCCTGCTCGGCCTGTCCATCCCCGTTCTTCTGGTCGTCTGCCTGAACCTCGCCGGCCTCCAACTCGCGCGCGGGCACGCGCGCCACAGGGAATTCGCCATCCGCCTGGCCCTCGGCGGCGGCCGGAGCCGCATCGTCCGTCAACTGCTCACGGAGGGTTTCGTGCTCGCGCTCCTCGGCGGCGGTCTCGGCCTGCTGTGCGCGGATTGGCTGGTCCGCTCGATCGCCACCGCCGCCGCCGCGCAACTGCCCGTCTCCGTCGTGCTCACCGACTCGACGACGGGCGCGGCCGGGCTCGCCACGGTCGGCTTCGCCGGGATCGCGACGCTGTTCTTCGTGCTCGGTCCGGCCCTGAGACTATCCCGCACCGACGCGCTCGCCGGGCTCAAGGAAAACCCGGGCGAGGATGCCGTCGTTCCCCGCCGCGGCTGGATGCCGCGCCACCCGCTCCTTGCGGTCCAGATCGCGCTCACCCTCGCGTTGCTGGTCTGCGGCGGCCTGTTCATCCGCATGGCCCAAGGCGCGTTCAACCGCGACCCGGGCTACGACGCCGATCACACCCTCATCGTCGAAGCCAACGCCAAGCTCGCGAACTACGACGAGACGCGCACGCGCCAGGTTTACCGCGCGATCGAGGAAAAACTCGCCGCGCTTCCCGGCGTGCGCGCCGCCAGCATCGGGGCGATCGCACCGTTCGGCCGCGACGCCGGCGGCGCCGAGGTGCAGCGCGCCACCGCGGCCGGCGAAGACGGGCGGACCGCCGCGCGCATGAACGCCATCGGCGCCGATTATTTCGCCACCCTCGGCATTTCGCTGCTGCGCGGCCGGACGTTCACCGTCACGGAAGCGGCCGTCGGCGACGGTCCGCCGGTCGCCGTCATCGACGCGGCCCTCGCCCGCAAACTCTGGCCCGAAGGCGATGCCCTGGGCCAGAGCATCCAGTTCGCCGCCTATCCCGGGCTGCCCCGGTCGCGCCCGATGGAGGTCGTCGGCATCGTGTCTTCGACGCGCTCCGACATCTGGGACGAGGAGCCGCTCGGCGCCGTCTTCCTGCCGTTCGCCCAGCATTTCACCTCTGGCGTTTATTTCCACATCCGCCCCGCGGTGCCGACCGCGGCCGCGACCCACGGCCTGCGCGAGCAGGTGCGCGCGGCGATCCAGACCGCCGCGCCGGGCGTGCCGGTCTTCAGCCTCCGCACGTTCCGCGCCCATCGCGACTCCTCGGTCGAGATCTGGTCGCTGCACCTCGTCACGCGGCTGGTTTATTTTTTCGGCGGCGCGACCTTGCTGATCGCGGCGGTCGGCATCTACGGGGTCAAGGCCTACGCGGTCGCCCGGCGCACGCGCGAGATCGGCATCCGACTGGCCCTCGGGGCGGACCCCGCCCGCATGCAGGCGATGATCCTGTGCGAGGGCCTGGCCCTGGCGCTGGCCGGTCTCGCCGCCGGATTGGTGCTCGGCATCGGCGCCGGCCGGATCCTGGGCAGCACGCTCAACGATCTCGCGGCGTTCGATCCGCTCGTGCTGGGGATTTCCGCCGCTGCGGTCCTGTCGGCCACGCTGCTGGCCTGCTGGTTCCCCGCCCGCCGGGCGACGAAAATCAGCCCGCTCACCGCGCTGCGCACCGATTGAATCGACTGATGCCCCTCCACCTGCCTCCGCCCCCGCCATGAGCCAAATCGCCACCTCCGCATACCTGCACGGCGTCGATTCCGACGAACAGGCGCGCCTGTCGCTCTTGAACGGCCTGCTCAACGTCGGTTCGCTGCGCGAACTCGGCCTGCGCGGCGGCGAACGCATCCTCGACCTCGGCAGCGGCACCGGCCAGCTCACGCGGGCGATGGCGCGCGCGGCGGGCGTCCGCGCCCTCGGGATCGAACGCAGCGTGGAGCAGATCGCCGAGGCGGAGCGGCGGGCCGCGCTGACCGGCGAGTCGTCACTGGTCGAATTCCGCCGGGGCGACGCGACGCAACCGCCCTTGCGCGAGGACGAATGGGGCAGCTTCGACGTCGCCCACACGCGCTTCCTGCTCGAGCACCTGCGCGATCCGGCGGCGGCGGTGCGCTCGATGGTCCGGGCCGTGCGCCCGGGCGGGCGGATCGTGCTCGAGGACGACGACCACGCACTGCTGCGCCTTGAACCCGAGCCGCCGGGCTTCGCGCTGCTGTGGCAGGCCTATCAGCGCAGCTACGTCTGGCTCGGCAACGATCCGCTCGTCGGCCGGCGGCTGGTGTCGCTGCTGGTCGAGGCCGGCGCGGCGCCCCTCCGCAACACCTTCGTCTTTTTCGGGAGCTGCGCAGGCGAGCCGCACTTTCCCTCCTACATCGCTAACCTCAGCGGCGTCATCGCCGGAGCGCGGCCGGTCATCCTGCAGGCCGGGCTGATGGACGCGGAGAGTTTCGACGGCGCGCTGGCGGCCCTGCACGACTGGAGCTGCGTCGAGGACGCCGCCCTCTGGTATGCGGTCGCCTGGGCGGAAGGCCGCCGTCCGTGAATTTTTTCCACGCTCCATCCAACCTTGTCCGTCTTCCCCATGCGCCACTTGATCCTTCTCCTCACCCTGGCCGCGTTCGCCCACGCCGCAGTCACGCCCGAACAAGCCGACCAAATCCGCCGCCTCCTGCGCGACGGTCAGCTCGCCGAGGCCGCGTCCGCCGCCCAAGCGCTCGTCGCCGCCCAGCCCGCCGACGCCGAGGCGCACGCCTGGCTCGGCCGCGTGCGCCTCGCCCAGGGCGACGGCGACGGCGCCGTCAAGGCCACCGAAAAAGCGGCCGCGCTGGCACCGAGCGACGCCGGATACCAGCTCCAGCTCGGCGAAGCCTACGGTCTCGCCGCCCAGAAGGCCGGCATGTTTTCCAAGATCGGCTTGGGCAAGAAAGTCATCGCCGCCTACGAAAAGGCCGTCGCGCTTGAGCCGGGCAACGTCGACGCCCGCAGCAGCCTCGCCAGCGTCTATCAGATGGCCCCCGGCGTCATGGGCGGCGGGATGGAAAAGGCCTACGCCCAGGCCGCGGAGATCCGGAAGCTCGACCCGAACCGCGGCCGCGTCACCTACGCAATCCTCTGCATCGGCGAGAAAAAATACGCGGAAGCCCGCGCCGAGATCGAAGAAGTGCTCCGTGCCCAGCCCGAAAACTACGCTGCGCTCTTCCAGACCGGACGCCTCGCCGCCCTCACCGGCGAGCAACCCGACCGCGGAGCGGCCGCCCTCCTCCGCTGCCTGGCCATGCCGCCGAGCCCCGGCGCGCCCGGTCACGACGCCGCCCACTGGCGCCTCGGGAACATCCACGAAAAACGCGGCGACAAGGCCGCCGCCCGCGCCGCCTACGAGGCCGCGCTCAAGACCAACCCCAACTTCCAACAAGCCATCGACGCGCTGAAAAAACTCTAGCCGGCGGCGAAACCCTCCGCGCCGAGCCCAGCCTCCGAACCCGCCATGACTGCCTCCCTCCCCATTTTCGCGCCGCGGCGCCAGGCGCGACTGGCCGGCGCGCTCTATCTCGCGACCCTGCTGCTCGGCATCTTCGCCCAGGCTTTCGTGAGCGGCCGCCTCGTTGCGACGGGCAACGCCGGACTGACCGCCGCCAATATTCTTCAGCATGAAACCCTCTACCGCGCCGGCTTCGCCGCCTATCTCGTCGAGATGGCCTGCCAGCTCGCGATGATCCTGCTCTTCTACCCGCTGCTGCGCCCGGTGGATCGCACGGTGTCGCAGCTCACCCTGGTGTTCGGCCTCGCCGGCTGCGTCGTGAAGCTCGTCGGCCGCGTGTTTTTTTACGCGCCGCTGCTCGTGCTCGGCGGCGCGAAATACCTGGACGTGTTCGCTGACGAACAACTGCGGGCGCTGGCGCTGCTCTTTCTCCGGCTCAACTACGTCGCCGAAACCGTGGCCGTGGTGTTCTTCGGACTGTATGCACTGGCGCAGGGCTATCTCGTTTTCCGTTCCACCTTCCTGCCCCGCATTCTGGGCGTGCTCGGTGCGGTCGCCGGGCTCGGCTGGCTGACCTACCTTTACGAGCCGCTCGCGACCCGCCTGCTGCCCTTCATCATGGCGTCCGCTCTCCTCGGTTCCGTCTCCCTGATCTTCTGGCTCCTCGCGTTTGGCGTGGACGAGCGACGCTGGCGCGCACAGGCCGCCGCCCAACCGCCGCCGCCCTGACGCCGCCCCGTCCTACCATGAATCCGCCGACCAATTCGCCCGCCCGCTCGCTGCAGAGAACCGCCCGCCAGGCGGGATTCGTCTATCTGCTGATTCTGTTCCTCGCGCCGCTGAGCGAATTTTTACTCAAGGCGCGGTTCGTCGTCGCCGGAGACGCCGCCGCCACCGCCGCTCGCATCACCGCCGAGCCTGTCCTTTACCGGCTCTGGCTCCTCACCGATCTGGTCTCCGGTGGCGTCTTTCTCGGGCTCGTGCTCCTGCTCTACGCGCTGTTCCGCAACGTCGACCGCCGACAGGCGCGCCTCATGCTCGGGCTCGTCTTCACCGCCGTCGGCATCAGCATGATCAGCACCGTCTGCCGGACGGCCCCGCTGCTGCTGCTCGGGCCGGAGGATTACCTCGCGGCGTTCGCCCCGCCGCAGCGGGAGGCGTTGGTGATGGTCTTCATCCGCCTCGCCGGCAGCGCGACAGTGCTCGCGACCTTCTTCTGGGGTTTCTGGTTGGTGCCGTTCGGCCGGCTCGTCCTCGTCTCGCGTTTCTACCCGCGCTTCCTCGGTGTGCTGCTGATCATCGGCGGCGTCACGTATGTGGCGCTGGGTTGCGTCAACCTGGTCCTCCCCGCCTATGGGCCGTTCTTCTTCAAGTTCGGGATGCCTTTCTACGCCGCCGGGGAGCTGGGCATCATCTTCTGGCTGCTCTTCGCGACCGCCCGCGTCCCGGACACCGCCTAGGCCTCCACGTCGCCGCGAAATCCGAGCAACGCCGCCACCGCCGCGATCGCCGTGCGTTCGCGCTCGGCCCAGTCGCCGCGGATCTCGACGAAGGGCAGATGCCGCCGCTTCAGTGCGCCGTGCCAGACGCGGCGGCATTTCTCGCGGTCCTCCGGCTCGGGAAAACACCGTTGCGGATCCGGTGCGAAGGGCACGTCGGTGTCGAGCAGCAGGTAGAGCGCGTAATTTCTCGCGCGCCGTTCCGCGCCGCGCCGCACGTCCTCCGGCGTGGTCCCGTAAAGCAAATCGCTCCACAACACCGTCGTCAGCGCCTCCGTATCGCAGATCACCAACGGAGCCCGCGCCGCCCCACCTGACTTGTCATCTATTATATGACTTTGCGTTTCGGCGGCCTTCGCTGCTTTTGCGACGGCTTCGTCCTCGCGGCGCCACTGTTCGCGCGCGATCCCGGGGATGTCCTCGAGCGTGATGAGGCCCTGCGCGTCCCAGAATTCGCGCGCGTATTCGGCGACGAGCGGCGCGCGGAAATGCGCCGCCAACTTCGCTGCGAGTCGCGTCTTGCCGGTCGATTCCGGACCGAACACCGCAATGCGCAAAACGTCAGGGGCCATGATCGATGGAAGTTGATGGAGACGCGGCACCCTCGCCGCGTGGTTTGTTCCGCGGCGCTGGCGCCGCGGCTGCATATGTCACCAGCGATTGCCGCCACGCGCGCCAGCCCCACAGAGCCATCAGCCAGAAAACCACGTAGAGCGCCGCCGTGAGACGCAGGTCCTTCGTCCAATAGACCCCGATCGCGATCGTGTTGACCGCGAGCCAGCCCACCCAGTTCTCCAGAACCTTTCGCGCCTGCAGCCATTGTGCAATGAGGCTGAAGACGAGAATGAACGCGTCCCAGAAAGGCAGGGCGGCATCGGTCGAACGCTGCATGAACGCTCCCCACCCCGCCGTGACGGTCGCGCCGACCGCGACCCAGCCCAAGGTGGCCGCGGCGCTCAAGCGCGTGATAGGCAGTTCACTGTGCGCCGCCGTGTGCCGGCCACGCAGCCAATGCACCCAGCCATACGCCAGAATTACGAAGAAAAATCCCTGCAGGAGAGCGTCCGAGTAGAGCTTCGCCGCGAAGAACACCCACGCATAAATGGTCACCTGCACGATGCCCACGGGCCAAGCCCAGATGTTCTCGCGGATCATCAGCGCCACGCCGATCACGCCGAGCACGGTCCCGAGAATTTCCCAAACGCTCATGCCGCGAAGGTGGGAGGGGCTTCATGCCCCGACAAACGAAAACCACCAGCTGCGGGGCCGGGCCCGCACCGGCGTGCAGCGCAGGGCAGCGCCATCCCTCCTACTGCTTCGCTGCGGCGAGAAACGCTTCCATCGCTTCGCGCGTGATGATGTGCATTGCGGCGCAACGCGGACATTGCACGTGGATCGATTCGTCGTCGTGGAACAGCGCGGTCAAATCGTCGCGTGCCACCGGTGCGAGCGCGCCCATGATTTTCTGCTGCGTGCAACCGCAGTTCCAGCGATACGCGCGACGCTCGATGCGCGCGAGCGTCTCGGTCTCGGCCAGCGCCTTCACGCCCGCGAGGTCCACGCCGCGCAACCAGGCCTCATCGCAATCCGGATGAGAAATGAGCAACGCGTAGTGATCGTCGCCCACATCGAAGAAGCGCGCGATGCGCTGCTCGCTGCCGGCGTAGTAAGCCTCCGCTGCGCGAAAAATGTCCGCGCCCTCGAAATTCACCACGCTGCGCCGCTTCTCCGCGCCGCGGCGCGGCATCAGGTCGGAATAAAAAACGTTCCTCTCGGCCTCGCGCACATTCTCGGTGAAAATGCGCCCGGCGACCGTGCAGTCCTCGTTGTCGCCAGTGACGAACAGATTCAACCGCGGGTCCTGCAGACCGAGCGTCCATGCGAGGTGTTCGTTGCGTGGACGCGACGCGCAATACAGCGCAAACGCCGCGAGCAGATCCTTGAGCAGACGATCGGGCACCGGGCCGGCCTTCAGTTTTTGGTCCGCCAAGTGGAGGTAGTAATCGACGAACAGTGGGCTGAGATCGCCGCGCACGAGCAGCACATTGCGGTGGCGGACGAAATCGATCGTCACCTCAGCTCCGTTGATCGGCTCACTCGTCGAATCAGGCATGCCGGCAGTCTATGCCGTTCCGGCGAAAAGCAAATCCGCGGGCGGGACCGGCGGCCCCGCGAGTTTCTGGGCGATGGCGCGGCGCAACGCCGCCCGCTGCTCCGCCCACGGCGTCAGCCGCGCTGCATCGCGCGCGAGCCGGAGTTCATCGCCGCGCCGCACGAGCAGTCCCCAGCCCTTCGGAATCTCCGCCTCGGCGTGGATGTTTTCCTCAACTACCAAGTAGAGCGCGTCGGCGCACTGGTAGCGGGTCATGCGCGAAAACTTCGTGCCTTCGCGCAGGCGTCGTCGAAACATCGCCAATTCGCCCAGCACGCGCCGATAGGTGCGATGCTCGAGGGAGGCAAAATTCCACGTGTCGAATTCCGGCCACAACGCCTCGCCGCGGCGCAACTCCGGCCGGTGCACCGCCAGCAACTCCTCCAGCACGCGCTGCCGCTGCGCAAGCTCCGCCGTGCGCGCGCGCACCACCGCTTCGGCATGGGCGTCCTTCAGCAAATCGGCGCGCGACTGTTTGCATTCGAACACGACGACCCCACCGCTTTCCCCTTCGTCGGCCGCCGCCACGTCTGCGCGGAAACCACTCCGCGGCACCCGCACCTCCGCCGCCGCAAACGTCCAGCCGCGCGCCCGCGCCCACGCGAGCGTGAGCGCCTTCAGACGCAGGTGCTGTTCGGTTTCGCCGCGCGGCATGGGAGGCAGACTGGTTTCGGATGCGGGCAGCTCAAAGCCAAACTCGGACCACAACAGCGCTTTTGAAAATATTGTAGCCGGGGTCGCTGACCCCGGTGAGGACGATCCGCGAGCGAAGAAACACCGACCGGGCTCAGCGAGCCCGGCTACAAAAATCTTAGCTCGATACCGGATTGCGGTGCGCGAGACAGCCCGCCTCACGCGCACATCAGATAATCCCGCCCGAGCACGCGGCCGGATTTGCGCAGCACGTCGTCATTAAATTCCCGCGCTCCCCGCTTTGAGACGTAGCCGAGCACGAAAGATGTCTCGAGTGGCGGGAGTTTATCGATGCCGACCACCGGCACACCGCCGACCTTTTTGCCGGTCTTTTTCAGATCGACGTCAATGTAGCCGGCGATCTTCACGCCGTGCGTCTCGAGCAGCGCCGCGCGCTTGCGCGTCGGACGTCCCGCGCCCCAGATCCAGATCGCGCGTTCCGGCGGCAACTCGCGCTTCACCCACTCGGCGATCCAGTGCGCCTTCAACTGGAAGAACGCCTCGGGCGAATACCGCGGGTCGATGCGCGAAAGTCGGTGCGGAAAATCATACCACGTGAGCAGCGTCTCGGGAACTTTCGCCATCTTCACGTCGAGATCGAGCCAGCGGAGCCACAGCTCGTAGTCCTCCGGAAAATCGCCGAGGCGATAACCACCGTGTTCGTCCACCAAGGCGCGCCGGAACATCACGCTCGGATGCGCGAACGGCGATTCGACGAACCGGTTGACGAAAATCTGTTCGGGCGTGAGCAACGAGTTCACCCAATCGACATGCAGTGCGTAGCCTTCGCTCTTCACGCGGTCGCCGCCGAACTCCACGCGACAGCCTACGACGCCGATTTCAGGATTCGCCGTGAGGAACGCCGCCTGTTTCTCGAGCCGGTCGGGCGCGGATTCGTCGTCGGCGTCCATGCGCGCAATGAAGTCCCCCGTTGCGGCGGCGATGCCGGCATTCAACGCGCCGGCAATGCCGCTCTTCGTGCGCAGCACGCGGATGCGCGGATCGAGCTGCGCCATTTCGATCAGGATGAAGCGCGTCGCGTCCTTCGAGCCGTCGTCGAGCGCCACGAGTTCCCAATCGCGCAAGGTCTGGCTCTGGATGCTGGCCACCGCGCGCGCGATGGTGCCCGCGGCATCGCGGGCCGGCATGACGACAGAAACGAGGGGCATGGCGTCACGTTAGCGAACTTCTCGCGCGCAGCGCGAGCCTGCACACATCCGCCGAACGAATGAATCCGGCGAAAATTCGCAGAACGGTGCGCTGCCTGCCGCCGGCTTGGTGCAGGCGTTCGTTTGTAGCCGGGCTCGCTGAGCCCGGTGGCCGTGGTTTGGCTCGGCCGTGCTCCCCGGGGTCAGCGACCCCGGCTACAACTTTCCGAAGACGCCGTGGCGTCGGCGCTGGCCGGCGCTCGCGCGCTTTGAACCGGCCGGAGGCCGGTCCCACTCGCTCACTGGACCGTCCGCTGTGGCGCGATCGTGCCCTTCTGCTGCAGCTTCTTCATCTTCGGTTTGATCACGAAAGAACAGTAGCCGGCATTCGGGTTGTTTTTGAAATAGTCCTGATGGTAGTCCTCCGCCTCATAGAACGCGCCGAGCGACGTGATCTCGGTGACGATCGGGTCGTCGAAATCCTTTTGCGCCGCCTGCTTCACCGCCTCGGCGGTCTGCTTCTGCGCGTCGCTGGCGTAGAAGATCGCCGAGCGATACTGCGTGCCTTCGTCCGCACCCTGGCGGTTGAGCGTCGTCGGGTCGTGCGATTCGAAAAAAATCTCGAGGAGCTTGGCGTAGCTGACGACCGCCGGGTCGAATTCGATGCGCGTGGCCTCGGCGTGGCCGGTCGTGCCTTCGCACACTTCCTTGTAGTTGGGATTCGGCACGTGCCCGCCAGTGTAGCCGCTGATGACTTTCTTCACGCCCGGCACGTGCTCGTAAACCGCTTCCGTGCACCAGAAGCAGCCGCTGCCGAAGACGGCGATTTCAGTCTGTCCCGACCAGGCGATCGGCGGAGAGGAGGAAGGCTCGGAAGAGGAATCGGTGGACATAGGTGAACAGGCCGCAAGCAACGCCAGGACCGACGATGCCGCGAAGTTGAGCGTAATTTGGTTCATGAAACGGAACGAGGAGAGTCGCGAGTGCGGCGTCCTATTCCTTACGAGTCAGCGGGCGCGCTGGATGAGTTCCACTTCGTAGCCTTCGGGCGCGTCGATGAACGCGATGACCGAGCCGCTGCCGGTCTGCGTGGGGCCGTCGCTTAGGGCGATGCCTTTGTGTTCCAACTCGGCCGCGAATGCCGCGAGGTCGTCCACTTCAAAGGCGAGGTGCATGAGATCCGGCTGCACCTGCACCGACGGCGAGTTGGGCATCTGGCAAATTTCGATTTCCTCCTCGCTGTTCGGCGTCTGGAGAAACACGAGCTGCGCGCCGCGCGGCGAGGTGTGACGACGACTGACCGTGAGTCCGAGCGCGGTCTCGTAGAACTTCACCGTGCGTTCGAGGTCGTTCACGCGCAGGCGCGTGTGAAGAAGCTTTTTGACTGCCATGCGCGGGACCGTAGGCGGCATGGTCGCAAAGGCAAACGCACAGAACCACCTCCCCGCCGCTCGCCTCTTGCCACCCGCCCCGCCTCGCGCAAGCCTCGCCCGCGCGCCATGTCCCTCCAGTTTTCCGACATCACGGCCGCTCGTGCCCGCATCGCCCCGCACATCAAGCGCACGCCGGTGCTGACCAACGAAGCGCTCGATGCCGAGCTCGACGCGCAACTGTTCTTCAAGTGCGAAAACCTGCAGGCCATGGGCGCATTCAAGGCGCGCGGCGCGGCCAACGCCATTTTCGCCCTCTCCGACGCCGACGCCGCGCACGGCGTCGTGACGCACAGCTCCGGCAATCACGGCGCCGCGGTCGCCCGAGCCGCCCAACGGCGTGGCATCCCCGGCTACATCGTGATGCCGAACAACGCGCCGCAAACCAAGGTGCGCAACGTCGAGAGTTACCGCGGCAAAGTCGTGTTCTGCGCGCCAACCATGACCGCCCGCGAGGAAACCTGCGCGCGGATTGCCGCTGAAACCGGCGCGGTGCTCGTGCATCCGTTCGACAACTACGACGTCATGGCCGGCCAAGGCACCGCGACCCTCGAGTTGCTCGAGGACACACCGGGGCTCGACCTCATTCTCTGTCCAGTCGGCGGCGGCGGCCTGCTCTGCGGCACCGCCGTCGCGGCCAAGGGCGTGCGCCGCGCCATCCGCATCGTCGGCGTCGAACCCGAGTTGGGCGACGACGTCGCGCAATCTTTCCGCGCGAAAAAGCGCATCACAATCCCCACTGCGCCCACCATTGCCGACGGCCTGCGCACGAGTTCCACCGGCGAGAAGAATCTTCCGCTCATTCTGAAGCACGTCGACGACGTCGTCACTGTCTCCGAAGATGCCATCGTCGCCGCGATGCGTGAGATTTGGGAGCGCCTGAAAATCGTGATCGAGCCGTCCTGCGCCGTGCCCTTCGCGGCCATCCGCGCGGGCAAAGTCGATGTCACCGGAAAAAAAGTCGGCCTCATCCTTACCGGCGGCAACGTCGATCTCGACCAGCTCCCGTGGCAAAAACTCTAGACCGCCCGCGAATCACACGAATGAACGCGAATCGACTCTCACCGACACCCGCATTGCATTCATTCGTGAGGATTGGCGTCATTCGCGGGCAGTCCGCTGTTTTCGTGCCCTTCGTGTGTTTCGTGGGCCAATCTCTTCTAACCTGATGAGCTCCGTCTTCCCTCTGCGTCCCCACGCGTCGCTCGAACAGATTTCCACGCCCTGTCTCGTGCTCGAGCGCGGCAAGCTCGCCCGCAACCTCACGCGCATGGCCGCGACGCTCGCCGTCCGCGGAGTGAAGTTTCGTCCGCATTTCAAGACCGCAAAGTCCGTCGACATCGGCCTGCTCGCTTCGCCTCCGCCGCTCGGCGCCATTACGGTCTCGACTTTGCGCGAAGCCGAATACTTCGCCTACCACGGCTGGCGCGACATCTTCTACGCCGTCGGCCTCGGCCCCGGAAAACTCGACCGCGTCACCGCGCTGCTGCGTCAGGGCGTCAATCTTGTAACGCTGTGCGACCACGCCGACACCGCCACGGCGATCCGTGGATTCGCGCAGCGCGAGGCGCTCACTTTCCGCACGCTGATCGAAATTGATTGCGGCGACGGTCGCGGCGGCGTGCCGCCCGACAGTGCGGAGCTGCTCCCGATCGCGAAGCTGCTCGGTCCCTGTTTTGCGGGCGTTGCGACCCATGGCGGGCAGTCCTACGGCGAACGCGACGCGGCCGGCTTGGCGCGGGTGGCTCAGGCGGAAGTCGCTGCGCTGCGAACTGCCGCGGCCGGCCTTCACGCGGCGGGTTATCCGAGTTCGATCCTCAGCCTCGGATCGACTCCCACGGCGCTCGCCGCGACCGATCTCGCCGGCATCACCGAGGTGCGCGCGGGCGTTTACATGTTCGGCGATGTCTATCAGGCCGGCATCGGTTCGTGCACGCTCGACGACATCGCCGTATCCGTCCTCGCCGAAGTGATCGGCCGCCCCGCGCATCGCCCCAATGAATTCCTCATCGACGCCGGTGCGTTTGCACTCTCGAAGGATATTTCCACCGCCAAGCTCAGCCCGGAAAAAAACGCTGGCTACGGACTCGTCTGCGATCTCGACGGCGAACTCCTGCCTGGACTGCGCGTGGCGAACACGTGGCAGGAGCACGGTCTCGTGGTCAGTGCAACTCCGCTGCCGCCCGACGCCTTTCGCATCGGCACGCGCGTGCGCATTCTTCCGAACCACGCCTGCCCCACCGCCGCCGCGCACGACCGCTACTTCGTCGTCAACCGCTCCCGCGACGTCCTCACCGAATGGACGCGAGTGAACGGTTGGTAAGGCACGGGCTTCCCATCTTCGTTCGTCCAGTGCTCCCCCGGTTCTCACCGATAAGAAAGTTTTCAGTTATTCTGTAGCCGGGCTCGCTGAGCCCGGTCGGTTTGCCTTCGCCGACGAGAGTTTTCACCGGGGTCACCGACCCCGGCTACAATTTATTTTGAATGCGCCGGAGGTAACTGTAGCGGAGGCGCTGCGGGCCACACCCGAACGGCTGGTGGGCAAAAAAAGGGCCGGCTTAGGCCGGCCCCGGTTCTGGCGTCGAAAATTCTTGGCCGGCTGAAGCCGGCCCTGCTGCTTAACTGCCGAGCAATTTCTGCAGCGCGGCTTCGAGTTTGTCGCCGTGCGTTTCGGTCGTGACCAGGAGACCGTCTTTGCCGAGCAGGAACGTCGCGGGAATGCTGCGGATGTTGTATTTCAAGCCGAAGGGATTTTTGCCGGGCGCTTCGTTGAACCAGTGCGGCCAGTCGAGTTTCTCGTCAGCGACGAACTTGATGAGCTTCTCCTTGTCGGCGATTTTATCGAAGGAGATGCCCACGACAGTAAAGCCCTTGTCGCCCCACTTCGAGCGCGCGGCCTTGATGTGCGGCAGTTCCTTGATGCAAGGCACGCACCACGTCGCCCAACAGTCGATCAATACGACCTTGCCGCGGTAGTCGGCGAGATCGACGCGCGTGCCGTCGATCGCGGTAAACTTGAGTTCCATCGGTTTCGTCCTGAGCTCATGGATCGCGAGCTGACCCTGGCCAAACTTCGCCAAATCTTCGACCTCGCTTTGCGCGAGCTTGGCCAGGTGCGCTCCCACGGCGTCGGGTTGGAGCTGCTCGAGCCAGCGCACGTATTCCTGTTCGAGAAACGTGCGGTAGGGTGACGCCGGCGCGCGCGCGCTGACACCGTCGATGCGGGAGCGGAGCGCATCGAGGTTGGGGCGGCCGGAGGCGGCGACTTCGATCGCGATCTCGTTCTTGGCCGCCACCCAGTTGAGACCCGCCCAGATATTGTCCGGCCAGGTCTTGTCCTGCAGCGCGGCGACGATCGCGCCGCGCAAATGCTGCTGCCAAGCGGCACGAAGCCCGGTGGTGCGCTCGTCTCCTTCCATCCATCCGCCGAAGCTGGAGAGGTTGAAAAGAATGCCGCCGACCCGCCGTTCCTCCGGGAATTTCTCGAAGAATTCGAACGCTTTGCCCGTGACGAGATTGAAGTCAACCCCGGCGCGACCGTCGCCGCGATTGCCCATACCGCGGGCATGCTCGGCCCAGATGGCAGTGGCGACGGGATCGAGGACGGGACGCGCTTCTTGCGCGGTCAACAGGGCGGCGCCGAATGCAACCAGCCCGGAGAATAAAATGCGTGAGAACATGGGGAGAATGAGAAAGGTCGAGTGGGCGACCGACAGCGGTCACCCACTCAAGGCGGAAGGGAGTTACAGGCTCTTCTTCACCGACAGCGTGATGTAGCGCTGACGGGGATCTTCGAACCGGCTGTAAGGACTGTAAACGTCGGTGCGGAACGACGGCTCCTTGTTCAACACGTTGCGGACGCTGAGCGTCCACTTTGTGTCGTCGAACCAACTGCGCCAACCCGAGACGCCACGACCCGTCGGGATGTGGTAGGTGACTTGCGCGTCCCACAGCGTCGCCGAGGCGATGCGCGCGCCGTCCAAGCTGTTGGCCGTGGGGAACGCCGGGGTCGGCGTGGTGGTGGGTGAACTGTAGGAACTGATGTAGGTCGCCGTGACACCGGTCACCCAGTTACCGGATTCCCAGAACAGCGAGCCGTTGCCGCGCCATTCCAACGGGCTGCCACTGGTGGAGCCGACGGTGTTGACGCGCTCGACGATCGGGTTGGTCAACAGGATCTGATCGCGGAACGACTTCGTCCACGTGACAGACGCGAGAGCAGTGAGCTTGTTCCGTTCGCCGAGGTTGTGGGTGAAGCGGAGTTTGGCGTCAACGCCCTCGGTCTGGGTGAAGCCGACGTTAATCGGGCGGTAGTCCACGGACAGCACGGGCCCGAGCCAGCCGTTGGCCGTGTCGGACGCGGAAGGCGCGGCGCGCACGATGCGGCCGGGATACGATTCCGGCGCAGCGAGAATGTTTGACGGTCCGCCCGGGATGAGAATCGCGTCAATTTTTTCGATCTCCCAGTAGTCGATGGTGAGCGACATTCCCGGGAGCGCGCGGGGCGTCAGGATGATGCCGTAATTCCACGACGTGGAGAGCTCAGGTTTGAGATTGGGATTGCCGCCCGAAATTTCTTCCTTCGCGTAATTGTAGAACAAGTTGCCGCGAGCGGGATCGGTGAAGGGCGTGATGCCGGCCGGATTCACGCGCGGGGCCTCGTAGTTCGATTGGTCGGGCGGGAAGAATCCTTCCGCATACGAAACGCGGAACGCGACGTCCTTGGTCGGGGCCACGCGCAACGCAACGACGGGGCTGGTGGCGGCGGTGGAGTCGTCGGTGTTTTCCCAACGCATGCCGACATTGAGTTCGGCCGAATCGATCGGAATCGGGCGCCACTTCGGGCTGATGAGCGGAATCACGCTTTCGAAAAATGCGGATTCGGTGCGCCGGCTCTGTTGGGCGCTGGTATTGCTCGGCCCGATGATGCCGGTCGGAATCGCGGCGCGGATCTCGTCACTGACGCGGACCGTCTGGTTCGTGCGGAATTGACTCCAGATCACCTCGGCGCCCGGCGACACGACGAGCGGGCCAGCCGGCAGCTCGAAAAGTTCGCCCACCACGCGCAGATTCACCTGCGAGAGGCCGTTGTAGTAAGTGAATTCGCGGCTGTAGTGCAGATACTGCTGCATCACGTCGCCGCGCGGAAATGCGTTATGGTCGGCGAAGGGATTGTAGAGCAGGCGGCGCTGCGCCTGGGTGAGCGTGCCGGTCGCCGCGCTGGTGACGAACGTGTTAAGATTCTGATTGGAGTTGAAGCCGTTGGAGTGACTGCGGCCGTATTCGCCGGTGCCATCGAGCGACCATTCCCATTTGTCGTTCAACTTGCCCTTGAAGCCGAGCAGCGCCCGCGCGCCCTGTCGCTCCTGGAAAATCGTCGGATCGGGCAGATCGAGCGGATCGTAGTAAACCAGGATCGGCACACCGACGCCGCCCACGGCAGCGTTGCCGAAGGGATTGAACGGATCCGCCGCCGTGAGGCTCATCGACGAGAGGAACATCGGGAAGCTGTAAGAGGAGCGAAAATACGTCGCGCCCGCCTCGGCATACATCGAGAGCTTTTCCTTCACGAACTCGTGCTCGAGCTGCGAAGAGAGCGAATAGCGATCTTCCGGACGATAGATGATGGAGCGGTTGAAGCGGCTGCCGAGATTCGCCCGGCCCGCGGTGGCGACGAAGGCGCCCGGCGTGAGGCCCACGCCATTCTGATTCGCAGGAATGCCGGCGAAGCGCGCCCCGGTCACGCCCGGGATCGGCAGGCTGCCGGTGGCGGAGTTGATCAGGATGGTGCCGGGCGTGCCCGCGAAGGACTGCAGAATGTATTGCTCGTAAACCGAGCGGCCGTTGACCGTCGCGGTGGTGTTGGCCGGATAACGAGCGAGGAGATTATCGAGGAAATTGCGATCGCCGTGATACAGCGGACCGCTGTGCTGGTAATCGAGGGTGAACGAGAACTGCGTCTTCCCGTGATTGAGCGAGCGTCCTTCAAAATAGGTGAGCTGATACCGCTCGGCGCCGCCGTCCGTGCTCGTGCCGGCACTGATGCTCAGGTCACGCCCGGTGTAATCGCGGCGCAGAATGATGTTAATCGCGCCGCCAATCGCACCGCCGCCGTAAATCGCGGAAGCCGACGACGGCAGAATCTCGATGCGCTCGATCGCGGCAGTTGGAATGCGATTGAGATCCGGACCGGCCGTGAGATTACCCCGCTGCAGACGGCGGCCGTTGATGAGGATCGTCGTTTGCAGCGACGAGAAGCCGCGCAACTTCACCTCGGAATTCTGGTAAGTGGCGCCGCCGGCAAACGCCGGATTCATGACCGCGCCCTGAAGCGATGAACTGCCATAGTCGCTCGTCTGCCCGACCATGCGAAACAGTTCCTCGATCGATGTCACACCCATGCGCTCGATGTCCAGGCGACCGATCACACTGTAGGCCATCCCACCCGCCTCATCGGTGCGAAAAATCGTTTGATTCGCCAAACCGCTGATGCGCGAGGCGGAGACCTCCATCGCCGCCATGCGCACTGCGCCGTCTTCCGTGCGCTGCACGGGCTGGCCGGCAGCCGGCTCCGGTGCCCGACGAACCGTGAACGCACCCGTCTGCTCGTCGCGCACCGCGGTGAGACCGGTGCCCGCGAGCAATTGCTCGAGGGCGACGCGGGTTTCAAGTTCGCCGCGCACAACATTGGTGCGCACGCCCTGCACAACATTGGTCGGGAACAGCACCTGCTGTCCGGCCTGTTCGGAGAAGCGTTTGAGGGCACGCTCGGCATCGTCGGCCGGCAGGTCGAAGCGGCGGACGAGATCCGCCGCGACGACGAGTCCGGCGAAAAGGCCGGCGAAAAGGATTAAGGCAAAGCGCCGCCCAAGGCGGCTCGAAGGGAACGAGGTGACGCAGTTCATCAGTTTGTGGTCAGGTGTTGAACGCAGTCCGCGAGGGGCGTGGACGCGCGTTCACCTGACTCGACGTGCGAACCCGCAAAATCAGTTACAGGAATATTTTCTGAACCAGCGCGGCGTCGGCGTGCAGCCTGTGGCGCATCCGCAGATTTTCTTTCCCCACGGATTCCAACTGCCGATCGGAAGGATTACTGTAGGGGCGAACCTTGTGTCCGCCCGCGACGGGCGTGGAGAAGCCACGCCCCGACAAAAGGCCCAAGCGCATCGTAAAGGGCATGACTCGAGCCGGATTCAACGGATCACGCATCGACGCTCGCAACGTGATCCGTGGTATCCGTTTTATCCGGGGAATCCGTGGCCCAAAAGACGTCCCCGCGCGGTGCTATGCCCGTCTGTATGCCGGGCGCCCTCACTTCCAGCAGACGCAGCTTACGGCGCGCGGCGCAAAACGATTTCGCCGGACGGACGCCGCTCCGCGCGCACTTCCATCAGTTCGACCAGGCGCACAAAGGTATCGACTTTGTCGGTCGCGACGATGCCGCTGACGCGCAGGTCGGCGAGCGAAGCGTCCTCGATGACGATCTGGTCGCGGTTGTAGCGATTCACCTCGGTCACGGCGTCGGCCAGGCGCGTGCCCGTAAAGTCCAAGCTCACGGAGCGCCACGCGAGCCGCTGACCAAGTTCTTCGCCCGTCAGTGCGACGACGCGCGCGGGCTCGGGGATTGCGGTGGCGGCATTCAGGCGCACCAGCACGCGGCTGCCCGCCGGCACGACGGGGGTCTCGCCGGCGTGAGAAAACACGTCCGCGGAATTCGCCGCGCCCTCCGGCCGGCCAACCGCCACGCGACCCTCGGTGACCAGCACCTCGACCTCCGCCGGATCGAGCCGCACCGCGAAGGCCGTGCCCACGGCGCGCACCTCCACGCCGCCGGCATCGACGATGAAGGGCCGCGCGCGATTCCTCACGACTTCGAAATGCGCCTCGCCGCGCACGAGTTGCACGTGGCGCGTCGCGGCCGTGAAACGCACCGCGATTTCCGCGTCGGCCTGCAACGCCACGACCGTGCCATCTTCCAAAGTCTGCATCCGCGGAGTGGCCTTGACCACCGGTGCGGGTGCCGCCGCCAAAGTGCCGGCAGGTTGGACCGTCGCAAGCGGTGGCGACGGCCACCACACGATCGCCGCCAGCGCGAGTGCCGCCACCGTGCTCGAGAGCGCCGTCCGCCGGACGGTGCGTTGGCGCGCGCGCTCGCGCAATTTCGCTTCGGCGGACGCAGCCACTCCGCGCACGCGCGGTGCATCGAGCTGCCCCCAAGTTCGGGTAAGCTTCTCAAACGCGACGGCGTGCTGCGGGTCCGCGGCGAGCCAGCGCGCCAGTTCGGTTCGCGCCTCCGCGGTCAGCCCCGCATCGACCCGCGCCACCCACGCCGCGGCGACCGCGTGCGCGGCGTCCTCGGACGACTGAGAGCGGGAGGAAATGGTTTTCATCGGGAGACGCCGCGCCGGCGCAGGAATTCCTCGCATTTTCTCACGCCGCGACCGATCTGCACCTGCACGGTCTGTTCGGAGAGACCGAGTTGCGCGGCGATCTCTTTTTGGGCGAGACCGCGGAGTTTGCGGAGGATGATGATTTCACGGCAGCGGGCCGGGAGAGCGTCGATCGCGGTGAGGAGCAGGGCCGTTTCCTCGGCCATGCTCGCCGCCTCGGCGACTCCCGGTCCATGATCTAAGACGGACAGGGTCGAGAAATCAGTTACGGCGTCGATGGGCGACACCCGGTCGTGCCGCAGCCAGTCGAGCGCGAGGTGGCGGGCAATGCGGAACAGAAACGCGCGCGCCGACTGAATCGGCTCGGCGGGATTCGCCTTCCAGATGCGCACGTAAGATTCCTGCACGACGTCATCGACGTCGCGCACCGTGGGGAACGACCCGCGCAAATACGCGCGCAGCGAGGAATCGTGCGCATGCACTTCCTCGACGAACCAACGGGCCCGATCTGCTTCAGGTTCGCTCAACGTGAATAAGGTGACCGCGCGTTTGATGGGTGCGCGCCCGCGTGCTGACAAGCCTCAACCGTTTCACGTGTGCGGTGAAACGTGGCATATAGCCCATCCGGTCCATGGACGCGCCGCGCATTTGTGCGTATGCTGCGCGCCGCATGTTCGCCCTTCCCCGCTCCTTTTTCCAACGCGTCGCGTTGGTCTTCCTCCTCCTGTTGTCCGGCTCCTCCCTCTGCGCGCGCGATGTTTTCGTCATGCTCTCCGGCGGTGCTTCGCCGCTCGCGAACAACTACTCGCAATACCTCCAGGCCAAGGCCGTCGCGAAATTCTTCCGCGACCGCTACCCCGCCGACTCCGTGTGGACGTTCTTCGGCGCGGGCAATGTCGAGGGCCAGGAGCCGTTCTTCGCGGACGTGCGCAAACAATACAAGAAGGACGGTCTCGTGCTGGAGTCGTGGGTGCCCGGACCGCTGCCCTTCAACCGTCCCGCGAAACGCGAGGTGCTGCTCAAGGCGCTGCGCGAGGAAATCCTCCCGGCGGTGCGCGATGGCGGCACGCTGTTTCTCTTCGTTGGCGACCACGGTTCGCAGCCGCGCGGCGCTACCGTTGAAACGACGATCGATCTCTGGGGCATCGACCCGGATCCGACGACGGACCGGAAATGGAAATTCGTGAACAATGAAAAGATCACCGCGACGGAACTGCAGAAGGAACTCGCCGCCGGCCTCGGCCGCGGCCGCGTCGTGTTTTGCATGACGCAGTGCTACTCGGGCGGTTATCATTTCCTCGGCATTCCCCGGTTTGTGGCGGCCAACCCGGCGTGGTTCACGCAACTGGTGCCCGATTGGGCAATGCCGACGGACGAGCCCGCGCTGCCACTGGCAGCCGGGTTCACCGCGACGGATTACTACTCGCTCGCCGCCGGTTGCGACCCGGATCCGGACCCGGACAAGTGGGCGGGCTACGAACGCTATGTGCCGGAAAACCTGCTCGGGCTCGATCTCTTCACGCTCAAGCCGGCTGGCACGCGTCGCGACTCGTTTTTTGCCGCACACGTGGAGGCGACGCTCGTCGATCAGACGATCGACAAACCACACTCCACTTCCGAACGCTACCTCGAGCGCTGGGCGACGCTGATCGAAGCGCGCCTCGCGTCGCAAAGCGGCCTCGCACCGGAGGTGCAACGCGCCGTGACCGCGTATGCGCGCGCCGTCGAGACGGGCAAAGTGAAATTGCGCGCCCGCGAAGCGAAGGAGCGGCAGAAACTCTTCGCCCGCTTCACGAAGCGGCTCGCCGAACAGGCACCCACGCAGAAGAAACTTCTGCTCAGCGGCACGCGCGCCGAACTGGAAAAAACCATCGGCACCGTGCCGCCCGCGGCGAGCTTCACCGTTCCACCGGCGCCAAATCCCAATTCCACCCGCGGCGGCAACGCGGAATCGCGGAAGCTCTGGAAGGAAGTGCTGCAACCCGCCTGGGCCAAGGCCGTTCGCGCCGGCGAAATCAAGGCACTCGCGACCGAGCCCGCGCAGCGCAAGTTCGAGGAGACGCTGCTCGGTGAGGAAGCGAAGGGACGCGATCTGCTCTTCGGCGCCAATTGGATGAGCCCGCTCCTCCCGCATTTGTTCTGGGCATCCGGCGGCAACATCCCGGGCTCGGTCGATGCCACCACCGCGGAGAATATCGCGCGCTGGGGCGCCGTTCGCCGTCGCACGATCATGCAGTGGGCGCGCGAAAATTCGGACCCCGCGATCGCCGAGACCGCCACCAAGGTTTTTGCCAATCCGCGCGCCAATCGATCCAATCGCGCCGCCACCACCCCGCCCGCCACTCCGGCGGTCGCAAAAGCCGACCCCTCCGCGAACAAAGCCAAAGCAACGGCGGCGAGCGCGACCAAGACGAAATCCAGTCCGGCACCGAAAGCGCCCGCCGCAAATGCCACGCGCCCTCTCCAGCCGAAGATCGCTGCGGAGCGCACGCTGTTCTACCGTCGCGTGCTGGCCGCGTGGGCATTCCTCGAAGCCGTGGACGAACGCTCCGCCCTCGCGCAGGTGCAACAACTCACGCAACTCGAGCGCACGAAGCTGCCGGAAGCAGTCCGGTGAAATTACGCGGCCGGCGCCGACCTGAACATTGTTGAGGTGGTCAGGCAGGTGCCGCGTGGCGTTCGTTCACGAGAGGGGTGAAATTCCCCTCGCGTCCGGAATCCCCCGGTGCCGGTGGTCCGGTCTCCGACTGCACGGATGCAGTCGAAGACCGCACCTGCTTCGCGGGCGACGGCGCTGCGGCCGATTAGAGCGCGGTTAGTTTTTCTGCAGCCGGACTCGCAGAGCCGGGTCGGCGTCTCTTTGCACGGCGATTGTCCCTGCGGGGTCAGCGACCCCGGCGACACATTTTCTGAAATCGCTGCTCAGCGGTGCTTCGCAAGCCAATCCTTCAGGCGCGTGAGGTGCGTCTCGTCGAACGCGTCCGCCTGCCAGTTGAAGCTTTTCTCCCAACTCGCGAAAGTTTGGTAACCGTGACCGGTCTTCGGCACGGCGACGAACTCCGCGGCGCCGGGCGTGTTCTTGTTCACCAGCGAGGCGATCAGCTCGTGGTCCTCGCGGCTCATGATCCAGTCGAACTCGCCGTGCATCGCGAGCGTCGGCACCGCGACCTTTGACCACGCCTCGGCGAGGTTCAGCTTCTGCAACTGCTGGTAGTAAGTGTAGGGGCGGCCGTATTGCACGTCGGGCGTCGGATCGGTCCAGAGCGCGCGGAGCTGCGGCTTGGCCGCGAAAATTTCCGCGGGCGCACGGCCGTGCACCAGGTAATCCGTGTAGAGTTCGGCGATCTGCTTTTGGCGCGCGTTGACTTCGCCGGGCGTCTTGCCGGAGAGCGTCGCGATGCGGCGCTCGATTTCCATCATGTGCTCGAACCAGGTTTTCGCCCAGCCGCCGAAGACGATGTAGCCGCGCACCGGCGCGCCTTGGGCGATGAGTGGAGCGAACCCGCCGCCGTTGCTCAGCCCATAGATGAACACGCGGTCGCGATCGAGGAAGTCGAAGCGCGCCAGCTCGCGAAACGCGAGTTGGTAGCCGGCGAGTTCAGTATCGAAGTCCCCCGTGGCGGCATCGCCATCGCTGTCGCCCGAGCCGGGCTTATCGACGCGCATCACCGCGAAGCCCGAGCTGTCGGCGAGGCCACGGAAAATCTTGCTGATCTCGTCCTGCATGATGTCGGGCGACTCGACCGGATTTTCGCTCAGCCAGCCCGCGATGAGAATCACCGGCACTTTGCCCGTCGCATTCTTCGGCTTCGTGACCGTCAGGCGCAGCCGCTGGCCCTTCGCGTCGGTCACGTGCGTGTAGATGATCTCGGCGTTCGCGTAGGACTCGCGCGGAAATTCTGGCAGCGTGGTTTCGAGCTGTTGGGTGTCGCCCGCGCGCAAGACGGTGAGCGTGAGCTTTTCACCCGCCAGCGGGCGCCGGGTGAATTGCGCGGCGAACGTCGCGTCGACGGCGCGGCCGTTGATGTGCGTCACGATATCGCCGGTTTTCAAGCCGAGTTTTTCGGCCGGTGAATCGGGCCGGACGCGGCCCACCTGTCCGCCGGCGACGGGTTGGGCGACGTAACCGAGACGCGTCCCGAAAAATCCGCGGCGCGGAAGTTCGCCCGTCGGTGCGGCCGGTTGTGCAAAGCCGAGCGAAACGCACAGCACGGCGAGAGTGGAGAGGAGCAGACGACGGAGAGCACTCATGGCGCGACCGTGCGTGCGCCGCGTGCCCCGGCAACCGGCCTGCGGCGACATGCCCGCGATTCCCGATGAATCGTCCGTGTGCTGCTGCGAGTGCCTTCCGGCGGGTGGCGACGCCGGGCGGTGGTCTGCGGCGTTTGTGCGGGGCAACGGTGGCCGAAAATCTTCCCGGCTGCTGCACAAGAAGGCCCCGCTGCGCAGCGGGACCGTGGGCGCAAACGCGGTGAAGAATCTTTCTCTCGCGGCGCAATTTGCTCGGGGTGGGACTCGAACCCACACGACTTGCGTCACGGGCTTCTAAGACCCGCATGTCTGCCATTCCATCACCCGAGCGTGGTGCGATTGCGGATTGAGGATTTCGGAGTGCGGATTCCGGATGGCAAGAGCCGTTTCTGGCGCCTTCCCAGGTAGCGCTGGCGTCTCGCCTGCTCCTGAATGACAGGCAGGACGCCTGCCTTCACGGCACCCGCGCCGTCGGTAAAAACTCCGGTGCGCGCCGCGCCTTCGCGTGCGCCTCGAAATCCGCCGCTAGCGCGAGCAATTGCGCGTCACTCCACGCCCGTCCGGCGAACGAGAGCCCAATCGGCAACCCGAAGAGGTCCGTCGCGGGCACGGTGATGTTGGGATAGCCTGCCACTGCCGCGAGAGTGGAACTGCCGCCACTGCTACCTTCGCCGACAACGTGATCCGTGAGCGTCGCCGGTCCGCGCGTGATCATCACGAGCGCGTCGAACTTGCCGCCGTCGAGCGTCGCATCGAGGCCTTCCGTGCGCGCAAGACGAAGGCACGTGGCGCGGGCGTCGAGGTAGGCCTGCTCGGTGAGCGGGCCACGCTTTTCCGCGGCGAGAAAATCCTGCTGACCGAAGAACGCCATTTCCTCGGCGGCGTGCGCCTCGTTGAACGCGATCACGTCCAACAGCGTCTTCATCGGCGTGACGCGTCCAGGTTCGGCGAGATACTTGTTCAAGCCATCCTTGAATTCGTAGGAGAGCACGTCGTAGGTCGCGCTGCCGAACTTCCCAAGCGAAGCGACTTTCATGTTGTCCGTCACGTCGGCCCCGGCGGAACGCAGTGTCGCGATGAGTTTGTCGAAGGCCGGGTCCAGCCGTGCCGGCAAACCGAATGGGCCGCGCACCACGCCGATCCGCGCGCCGCGCAGCGCATTCGCCGGCAGCGGCGTGGCGAGTGCGGCCGGCAACTCGGCGGGAATGGCCTTCGTCGCTGCGTCGCGCCGGTCCGCTCCGGCGAGCGCCGCGAGCACGAGCGCGGCGTCCGCCACGGTGCGCGTCATCGGTCCCGCCGTATCCTGCGAGGCGGCGATGGGAATGATGCCGTCCCGGCTCACGAGCCCGACCGTGGGTTTCATCCCCACGATGCCATTCGCGGAGGCGGGCGAGACGATAGAGCCGTTCGTTTCCGTGCCGATGGCAAAGGCGCAAAGATTCGCCGCCACCGCGACGGCTGAGCCCGAACTCGATCCCGACGGGTTGCGATCGAGCGCGTAAGGATTCTTCGTCTGGCCACCACGCGCGCTCCAACCGCTGCTCGAGTTACTGCCACGGAAATTCGCCCACTCGGTCGGATTCGTTTTGCCGAGCAGGACGGCACCGGCTTCGCGCAGCAGCGTCACGACACGCGCGTCGCGCGGCACTTTCTGCCCCACGAGCGCGAGCGAGCCCGCGGTGGTCTGCATGCGGTCAGCCGTGTCGATGTTGTCCTTCAGCAAAACGGGAATGCCGTGCAGCGGCCCGCGCACGCGGCCTGCACTGCGTTCGGCATCGCGCTCCGCGGCGATGGCGAGCGCGTCGGGATTGAGTTCGATGACGGCATTCAGCTTCGGTCCGGCGCGATCCAGCGCGGCGATGCGGTCGAGGTAGGCTTGCGTGAGCTGCACCGCGGTCAGACGGCCCGCCGTCATCTCGGCCTGCAGACCAGCAATGGTCGCCTCTTCCACTTTCACCTCCGCGCGCGCCGAAGTGAACAGAACCGCGAATACGAGGAGGAGTCGTTTCATAAAATTTGTCCCGATGCTTGGTCTGTCATCGCGAGCCGGGCTGCGCCCGGCGATCCAGCTGAAAATTGGTCCGTGCGCAGCACCGCGCTCACATTGCCGCGCCAAGCCGTTCGCCCATCAGCGCGTAGGTTTCGAGCTGGTTCGCGCTGTGCTCGAGCAAGTCGGCGTCGAAGCGGACGCGACCTTTCTCGAAAATCGTCACGACGCACGAGCCGCCGAATTTGAACAGGCCCTTCTCTTCGCCCTTCCTGGCCGCGCGGCCGGCCACGTGCGTCTGCATGATGCTGCCGACCATCGTGGCGCCGATTTCGCACACCGCCACGCGACCGAACACCGGCGAATCCATGAGCGTGATCATGCGCTTGTTTTCCCAGAGGTAAGCGAGATTGCGGCGCAGCGCGATCGGCGAGACCGAGTAGAGCCAGCCGTTGATCAGCCGCGCTTCACCCGGCGTGCCCGCGATGGGAAAATGAAAACGGTGATAATCCACCGGGCACAGCCGCGAGATGAGCAGCGAGCCGCCCGCGAATTTTTCCGCGAGTTCCGCATCCCCGAGGAACGACGCGAGCGAGAACTGCTGGCCTTTGGCGTAGAAACCGCCGGCGGCATCCACGTTTTGAAATGCGAGGTGACGTCCGTCCGCCGGCAACACCGCGACACGATCGTCGCCCTCCGCTGCGATCGGGCGCGCGCCGGGTTTGAGCGCGCGATAGAAAAAGTCGTTGAACGATTTGAAGACGAACGGGCTCTTGGCGAACTCATCGACGTTGAGTCCGTAATCGACGATGAACGGCAGGATGCGGCGCGCGCTGTCGCTGCGGGACATCTTCCAACCGTAGTAGCGCGACAACCACGGCCGCTTGACCAGCAGTTCGAGCGAAAGCCCGCCGGCCGTGCCGCCGTAGGTCCAGCGCAGCCACTTCTCGCCATAGACAGACTCGGTCTCGACCGTGCGCTTGGCGCGGTGAAAATAGCGGATCGACTCGGCGGACATATCGGGCATGCCCGGCCAATTTCGCCCAAACCCGCGGCAAGGCAAAGCGGAAGTGCGCGCGCGGAAGGTGGGCCCAGCGTCCCCGACGGTGCCGGGGAGCCACGCACGCACGGCATGCCGCGTCCGCGTCGCCGCCGGGACGTCGGCGACCACCTCGACCGCCGATCTCGGCGTAGCGCCACGAACTGTATTGGGCACCCGGGGCGCAACTCTGGAGACGGGGCGCCATTTCCATCACGCCGGCTGCATTTCTGACCCCGCGGCGACAACATTCAGGTTGCGCCCGGCGCGCGACTCGCCGGAATTCCCGCCATGAGTCTCTGTCCTTGTGGTTCCGGTTTAGACCTCGACGTGTGCTGCGGCCCGATCCTCGCGGGCGCGCCCGCGCCGACCGCGGAGGCGCTGATGCGCTCGCGCTACACCGCGCACGTGCAGCACGACCTCAAGCACCTCGAACGCACGCTCAGCGCGGACCAGCGCAAGACCTTCGACGCCGCCGCGGCGAAGAAATGGGCCGAAGGCTCCGAGTGGCTCGGCCTCACGATCGCCCGCACGGAAAAAGGGACCGAGACCGACGATGTCGGCGCGGTGGAATTCACGGCGCGTTTTAAATCTGACGGCGAGGAACACGAGCACGTCGAGGCCGCGCTCTTCGGCCGCGAAGACGGCCGCTGGGTTTACACCGGCCAGCTCGGCGGTCCGGGCGTCACCGTCCGCCGCGAGACGCCGAAGATCGGCCGCAACGACCCCTGCCCCTGCGGCAGCGGCAAGAAATACAAGAAGTGCTGCGGCGCCGCCGCCTGAAGGCCCGGAGGCGAGTGTCGGTCCGCACGAGGTAGCCGCGGCCTCTCCGCGGACGGGTTTTTCACGCAGCCACACCCGCGCTCGGAGATCGCGGGCTACCTTTCACGGTGAGTGCGCGCTCAAGTCCTGGAGACGCCCTCGTCACGTGGTTCGGCCTGCTGTAACCGGGCTCGGTGAGCCCGGATGGAGCTCCATGAATCCGCGATAGGCCAACGCCGGGGTCGAC
>PNJQ01000021.1 GCA_013821985.1 Opitutus sp. | reverse complement strand
TTCGCCCTGTTCGAGCGAAAAGGTCTTGTCATCGCCGGTGTCCGGGAGTTTCGGGAACTCCTCGGCGCCGATGCCCATGATTTTGAAATTCGAGCCGCCGGACGCGATTTTGACCTGATGGTTGGCGCCCGCATCGACGGTCACGTCCACGTTGGGGAGCTCACGAACGATCGTGGCGAGTCGTTTAACCGGGAGGGTGACGCTGCCGCCGTCTTTGACCTCCGCCTTGATCTTGCAGCGGATGCCGAGGTCGAGGTTAGTCGTGGAAAGCGAGATGTAGTCCTTTTCCGCTTCAATCAGCACGTTGCTGAGGATGGGCATGGCCGCCTTCGAACCGACGACATTGAGGACCTGGGCCAGGCCGTTGCTGAAGTGGTCGCGATTGATCTTAAATTTCATCGGGCGGGCAGTTTAGGGTTTCCCCACAAAAGGATGGGATAGAGAGGGATTCAATAAGATAGTATCCGTATTATTATGGTCGAAGAATATCGCAGTAACTCGGATGCTGCCAGAGGGAAAAACCCGATGCCGTCCTACTGGGAGAAACCGACCAACAACCGCGAATAACCGGCCGGTTGTTCACAACCGAAAGTTATTGGGGGTTCTCCTCCCGCATCTTCACAACGCGCTTGCGAAGAACTCGCATGCGCGCGTGGCGGGCGCCGCGGCGGTAGTGTTCGAAGAGTCCGTAGGCGATGTAGCCGAGGAAAAGGAAGAAGAAAGCGATCTGTTGGAGCTTCCAGACCGCCGCACCCACGATGAACACGAGCACGAAGTTCCGGAAACGCATCTTCGTCTCCCAATTGACCTGCTTGAAACTCGGGTAGCGCACCGTGCTGACCATCAGCATCGACACGAGAATGAGGATGAGCGGCAGCGCGAGCGTGAGCTGGCGCAGCTCCCGGGCGTTGGCGGCGAGATTGAGCAGCAACAAAACGAGCGACGCCACGGTGCCCGCCGCGGCGGGGATCGGCAGACCGACGAAATCCTTGTTCGACTCCGCCTCGCCACGATGGAGCAGGGGATTCGTGATGACGTTGAAACGCGCCAGCCGCACAGCGCCGCACAACAGATAGATGAAAGCGATGAACCACCCAAGTTCGCGGAACCATTGGTAGTCGCCGCGCGGGGCGAGAATCAGAAAGAACACCATCAGCGCCGGCGCCATGCCGAACGACACCACATCCGCGATCGAATCGAACTCGGCGCCGAACAGCGACGTGCGTCCGCCCATGCGGGCCAGCCGCCCGTCGAGCGAATCGAACACGACGGCAGCGAGAATGAACCACACCGCCTGCGTGTAGAGCTCGATCCAGGACTGGTTGGCGTGCAACTGCGCGTATTCGCCGGCGTCCGTGATGAGCCGCGCCTGGATGCACTTGATGACCGCGACGAAACCGCAAAACAGATTACCTGCCGTCATCAGGTTCGGCAGGAAATAAATCCGGCTCGCCTGCGTGACGTTGTAGGGGTTCTCGCGATCCTGGAGATCGGGCATGGCGCGGGTGGTGGCGGCTTACTTCTTCGTCAGGCTTTCGAGGTATTTCCAGAACTTGGAATGCTGTTCGAACAGCTGCTGCTCCGAAACCGGCAGTTTCATCCGGAACAACGCATCCTCCAACGACGCCTTGTGCAGGATGTAGTGCGTGTGGAGCTTGTCGCCATCGACGGTGAAATAGAACCGGAAATCGCCCGAACGCAGCCGGTAGAAATCCGTGCCGCCCCGGTTGAATTTGCCCAGTGGCTCGCGCGGATTCGCGAGGTCGGACGGCGAGACCTTGCTGATCGGCTCGATGGCGTCCATCTGCGCCAATTTGTCGAGCCGGTTGAGCTCGCGCATGCTTTGCTCGGAGAAGGTGACTTGAAACATAAGCGTGGATTGACCGCACGCGCCGGCGGCGGAGCCACCGCACGGGCGGAAAAAGGTCTCTAGCCTCACCGCGCAGCGCAGCAACGTTAAACCAGACCCGCGGCGCGTTCCGGCCGGGCGCACGGACGGCGCGGGACCCTGGGCGGTTCCCCGATGCGGCGCCACCTGCATCTTTGTTGCACGGAGTGACCCGCGCGCTATGACGTGCGTCTCCCCCATGCCTGTCACGCTTTCCGATCTCCGCGCGGCGCGCCGCCGCATCGCCGACGGCATCGTTCACACGAATTGCCCGGCCTCGCTCGCCCTCTCGGCGATGACCGGCGCGCAGATCTTCTGCAAACTCGACAACCGCCAACGCACCGGCTCGTTCAAGGAACGCGGCGCGCGCAACGCACTGCTTCAGCTCAGCCCCGCCCAACGCAAACGCGGCGTCATCGCCGCCTCGGCCGGCAACCACGCCGCCGCGCTCGCCTATCACGGCCAGCTGCTCAAGACGCCGGTCACGGTCGTGATGCCCGACTACGCGCCGCTGATCAAAATCAACACCTGCCGCAAACTCGGCGCTGACGTCGTGGTGCAGGGGCGCGATTTCGCCGAGGCGCGGGCGCACGCCGACACACTCGTGGCGAGCGAGGGCTTCACTTACATCCATGGCTTCGACGCACCCGACATCATTGCGGGGCAGGGCACGCTTGCGCTCGAAGTGCTCGAGCAGGTCCCCGACCTCGACGCGATCGTGTGTCCGGTGGGAGGCGGCGGGTTGCTCGCGGGCGTCGCGCTCGCGATAAAATCGCTCAAGCCGCGCGTGCAGGTCATCGCCGTCGAAAGCAAGGCGACCGGCAATCTCACCGCCGCGATGAAAGCGAAAAAGCCCGTCGTCGTCGGCCGCCAGCCCACGCTGGCGGACGGCCTTGCGACGCTGACCGTGGGCGCGAATTCCTTTTCGCTCATCCGGGATCGCGTCGATCGCGTCGTGCAGGTGGGCGAAGATCAGATTTCCCTCGCGATCCTGCGCATGCTCGAGGTGGAAAAGATTGTCGTCGAAGGCGCCGCGGCAACCCCGCTTGCCGCGATGCTATCCGGCGCGCTGCCGGAACTGGCAGGCAAGAAAGTCGTGCTTGTCGTCTGTGGCGGCAACATCGACCCCGCCATCCTCAGCCGCGTGATCGAGAAGGGACTCGTGAGCGACGGCCGTCTCACCCGCTTTACCGTCGCGATCAGTGACCGCCCCGGCGGCCTCGCCGCCCTCGCCCGCGTGGTCGCGGAGTCCGGCGCCAGTTTCAAGGACATCGAGCACGACCGCGCCTTCAGCGGCCCCGACGTCCACGGCGTGAACGCCATCTGCACGATCGAGACGCGCGACCGCGCGCACATCCGCGACCTGCACCGGGCCCTGCGCCGGGCGGGTTTCCCGCTCGTGGTCGCGTCGTAGGGTCAGGAGTTTTTCACTGATCAGGCGGGACGGCGCCGGGGACAAACGTCCCTAGCGCAGCGCGCCGTTGGTCCGAAAGACGTTCGCGAGATTTCCTCCTACGTGGAAATGCGCACTCAGCTGATGTTCGCTTGCATTAAGTTTTTCGGAATTTCTAATAAGCCAGCTCCGTCAACGTATGGAACAGCACGCCCCGCTCCGCTCGCTCCCATCGGCGGCGCGTGGGCTGGTCACCACGTCACCCACCCGGCCATGCACACATTCCTCCATCGCACCCTGTCCTTGTTCGTCGTCAGCGCGCTCAGCCTGACCGCTTCGCTTTCGGCGCAGACCCCCGTCGCACCCCAGAGCTATAAGGTCGCCATCGTCACGACCAATCGCGCCGGCACCGTCGGCGACACCGAACTCGGCGCTCTCGAGGATTACGTCACCGGCAAGGTGACAAACCTCGGCGTCCAGGTCATCAGCGCCGAGACGATGATGAACGCCGTCGGTAACCTGGCGCCGCACGCGCAGCGGGCAAAGCTCGACCAGGAGATGGACCAGGCCACCTCCGCCATCCGCCTCGCGCAGACGCTCGGCGCCGACTACCTCATGCAGGTGACGCTGACGGGCTTCGATTCCAACGCGCGCAACGTCGATGCCTACGGCGTGAAGAACACCAGCGAGGAACGCGTCGTCCGCGTCACCTACAAGATTCTCGATGGCACGACCGGCGCCAGTCTCGCCTCCGACACGGTGCGGGTCACCAAATCATTTCAGCAGACGAAGGAATCGACCGATAATCGCTCGAGCGTGGTCAACGATCTCCTCGAGGAAGCGGCCGGCAAGGTCGCCGTCAGCCTCCAGCGCGCCATCGCACGCGGCCGGATCGCCGCGCCGGCCGCCGGTGCCGCGGCGATGGTCACCGTTAATCTCACCACCGAGGTCGCCGATCTCTACGTGCCCGACGTCCGCATCAACGCGGAAAACACGATCAGCATCTCGGAGAGCAAATTCAAGGTCTCCGCCCTCTCCGCCACCGTCGAAATCGACGGCCTCGCCGTAGGCACCGCGCCGGGTGCAATTACCGCCAAGCCCGGTCTGCACAAGCTCCGCGTCGTCCGCGAAGGCTTCAAGCCCTGGGAACGCACCGTCAACCTCACCAACGGCCTCAACCTGGCCGCCGCCCTCGAGATGAGCGACGCCGCCTACGCCAAGTGGAAGGACGCCTCCTCGTTCATGAACAACCTCAAGAACGGCGCGAAGCTCACCGACGCCGAGGTTAAGAAACTCGAAGGCGAGGCCAAGATGCTCGAGCAATCCGGCTTCAAGGTGAACACCACCGACGCGCCCGTCATCCAGCAACACCGCTCGATCTTCGGTCTCTGAGCGCGTCCCACTCCGCCGCCACCTCAACCCATTTTCTCCATGAAACTCGGACGTATTTTCCTCGCCGGCCTCGCCGCCACGCTCGTCGCCGCCACCGCGGCGTTCGCCCAGGAAGCCCCGGGCAAGAAGAAGCTCGCTGTCACCAAGATCACCGCCAACCCCGCCGTCGCACAGCGCATGTCCGCGCAGGGCGTGAAGCTCTCGCTCGAGAGCATCCTCCAGGGCCTCGATGCCCAGGTGCACGACCGCCTGCTCAACACGCGCCGCTTCGAGATGATCGAGCGCGCCGATGCGGACGCCCTCGCGACTGAAGCCGCGGCCGGCGGTCAGACCTTCGCGTTTAATGGCGCCGACTATATCCTCACCATCCGCGTGGACGGCTTCAACGACCGCTCCGAAACACGCCGCCTCGCTTCGCTGGGCAAGACGATCATGGGCCGCGCCATCGAAATCTCCGCCGTCGCGAAGATCACCGAGGTCTCATCGCAACGCGCCATCTCGAGCGCGAATTTCTCCGTCACGAAATACGACTCGGAAAACCGCTCCGAGAACACGGTCCACGCCGTGGGCGAACAGACCGACGCGCTGATGATGGACGCCGTCCGCGAACTCGCGCAGAAAATCGCCGGTCGCACGACCGATGCCGTCTATCCCGCGCGCGTCATCGGCAAGCGCGACCGCCTCGTCACGATCAACCGCAACGACCAGTCCGGCATCTCCGTCGGCCAGCTTTGGGAAGTTTATGCGCTCGGCGACGAACTCGTCGATCCCGACACCGGCGAGAAGACGCGCGAGGAAGTTTTCGTCGGCAAGGTCCGCGTCACCCGCGTCACGCCGCAGAACTCGCAGGCCGAGATCGTCGAGGACACCGGCATCGATCGCGGCGCCATTGTCCGTCTCCTCGATAGCGAGGAAAGCGAAGGCTGAATCTCCGTTCCCGTTTGGTCACCCACACATCTCCGATACCCCGCATGAAGCACCCCACCGCGTCCCACCCCCGGTTCCGTCTGGCCCAAGCCGCTGGCGCCGTTCTCGTCCTCGCCCTGTTCGCCGGCTGCGCCACCTATGAGGCGCAAACCCAGGCGTTCAACCAATCCTCCCAATCGGGCAGCCTGATGACGGCGATCCCGCAGATCGACCAGCAGGCCGCCAAGTCCGCCGGCACGAAGGACGAAATCGTTTTCCGCCTTGAACAAGGCGCCACGCTGCGCACCGCCGCGCTCGCAGACCCGAGCGGCGTGCCGAGCATCCTTCCGCCGGCTGCTCCGGCGAAGAAGGGCGAGGAAGCGCTGCCGCCCCCGCCGCAACCGACCGCCGAGGAAGTCCGCGCTCACTACGCGAAGCGTTCCATCGAAGCGTTCGATTTCGCCGAAGCCCGCGTGAACAAATACGAGGAAGAGGCGAAGACGAAGGTCGGTTCCGAAGTCGGCGCTGCGCTGACGAACCAAGCGAGTCTCCCTTATCGCGGCCGTTCCTACGACAAGGTCATGATGAACGCCTACAAGGCGCTCAATTACATGATGCTGGGCGAAAAGGACAAAGCCCGGGTCGAACTCAACCGCGCGCTCCAGCGCCAGCGCGACGCCGTCGCCGATAACGAAAAGCGCATCGCCGCCGCGCAAGAGACCGCCGAGAAAGCCGCCCGCGGTGAGCTGACGGACGAGTCCGGCAAATCCGCCGCTTACGACAGCAACGCCGCGATCAACGACCCGAAGACCGGTCCCGCGCTGCAGGCCGCCCTCGACGCCTCGCTTGCGCCGATGAAAGCCTACGGCGACTACGTGAACCCCTTCGCCGTGTTCCTCGATGGCATGTTCTTCACCATCATGGGCGAAACGGGCGACGACTTCGAGCGCGGCCGCAAATCCTTCGAGCGCGTCGCCGCCATCGTGCCGGAGAATAATTACCTGCGCGAAGACCTGAATGCCGCCGCGTCCGCCGCCGAGGGCAAGGCCGTCGAAGGCGTGACCTACGTCATCTTCGAGACCGGTAGCGCGCCGCGTCGCGAAGAGGTTCGCGTCGATATCCCGACGTTCCTCGTCACCAGCCGTCTCGCCTACATCGGCGCCGCGTTTCCGAAACTCGCGTTCAGCGGAGATTATTTCGGCGGGCTCTCGATTGCCGCTGGCGAGCAACAGCTCACCACGGCGACCGTTGCGAGCATGGACAGCGTGGTCGCCAACGACTTCAAGAACGAGTGGCCGTCGATCGTCACCAAAACGATGATCAGCGCCGCGACCAAGGCCATCATCTCCGCCACCGTGCAGAAGCAGGTCGAGGATCGCGGCGGCATGTTCGCGGGCCTGGCGGCCGGCCTCATCATGGGCGGCATCAACGCCGCCACCACCGTGGCCGACACACGCACGTGGACGTCGCTGCCGAAGGAATTCCAATATGCCCGTCTCGCCACGCCCGCCTCGCGCGAGCTGACGATCGCGGCCGGTCCCACCCAACAAACCATCACGCTCGCCGAAGGCTCCGTGAACGTCGTCTATGTGAAGTCCACCTCGGTGAACGCTCCGCTGCTCGTCTCGCAATTCACGCTCAAATGAACTCCACCCGCTCCCTCCGTCTCGCGCTCGCCGCTGCAGCGCTCGGCCTCACCGCGCTGCTCTCCGGCTGCGCCACCAACGTCAACGCCTACGAACGCGCGGAATCGCTCGGTTCGCCGAGCTACATTCCCGACAAGCGCGTCATCACCGACAACACCCTCGCCGGCACCTTCCGCGTCGTGTCCATCAACCAGGCGATGGTTTCGAACAACCTGATGAAGGTTCAGGCCACGGTCGAGAACCTGAAGAACAGCACCCGCACGCTGAACTACAAGTTCGAGTGGATCGACGTCGATGGCATGGCGATCGATTCCCCCAACGAAACCTGGAAGACGATCACGCTCCAGGGTCGCGAGACGTCCGCCATCTCCACCGTCTCGATCAACCCGCGCGCGGTTGATTTCCGCCTCAAGTTCCGCGAATAACCCGCCTTACTCATGAAAGCCACCACCACCAAATTCTTCGGGGCCGCCGCGGCCTCCGCCGCGCTGCTCCTCACCGGCTGCGTCACCACCCAGGAGACGCGCACCGTCGATGCCAAGGGCCCGGAGTCGCTCAACACCTCCGCGATTAACCCGCAGGACTGGGCCAATGCCGCCGACCAGCTCACCGGCTCGCTCATCACTTCCGGCGCCCTTGAGCGCGCGCCCAAGCACCCCGCCGTGCTCGCCGTCGATCGCGTGATCAACAACACGCAGCTGATGATCGACACGGACCTGTTGATCAAAAAAATCCGCGTTGCCCTCACGCAGACCGGTAAGGTCGCGATCACCAACACGCTTGGCCTCGGCGAGCGCGCGGTCGTCGCCTCCGAAGCCGCCGAACTCGAGGAAATGCAATCCGGCAAGAAGCAGAAGACGATCGTGCCGGACTACACGCTCTACGCGAAACTCATCCAACAGACCGACCGTCAGGGCGGCACGACGCAGAACACCTACGCGTTCCAGATGTCGCTCGTCCAGGTGAAGACCGGCCTGACCGTCTGGGAAGAAGAGCGCCAGATCGCCAAACAGACCCGCCGTCCCGGCGTCGGCTGGTAAGCGACCGGCCGAACGGCGCGTCGAAAGACGTCACCCCAAAAATTTCCGGCGCACCCGCAAGGTGCGCCGTTTTTATTTCGTGGCACGGCGGGGTTTCCGCACCCGGAGCGAAAGTGGAGGTGCAGGCGGTCAGCCCGAAGCTTGGCGAAGGCGGATCCCGCTGCCCGCCACCACGCGGCCTAAGCCGAGAAATCTTTTATGCCCCCGCGCAGCAAACTCGGTGTATCAGGGCCATGCCTTGAGACGCGGAGAGAGACCGGTGCGTCCACCCCCGAGCCGCGCCGCCGCCCGCTCAGTTCTTTGGTGGCTCGATGACGCGCCCCTGCGCATCGACCTCGACCTCATACGGCACCTGAATCGTGCGACCGTCGGCGGTTGTCTCCGCGCGCCAGCGGCGCACGACGCGACGCTCGTTATTGAACGGCGCCTTCATTGCATCGGCCGTGGCTTCGGCGCCGGCGGCGACGGCACCCGTCACCTGACCGGTGACAGCACCCACGACGCTGCCCACTGCATAGCCGACGGCCGGGCCGGGCTGTTGCGGATTGGTGCCGCGGGCTTCGGTCGGGCGCGACGCGCAACCGGAGAGCAGAGTGACGGAAAGGAGGGCGGTGGAGACGAGAATGCGGGTGTTCATGACATTGTTTCGGACCGGTGGAACTCAACCTCAACGCACCACGCCTCGCAACCTTAGAAACCCCGCCGCACCTACGCCTTTCGACGAAGAAAGATGGCCGGCGGCTCCGCCCGATCCGAACACAGGTTCCCTGCAACCTCCGCAAAAGTCCCTGGATAAGAGGAGGGCGCGAAGCGCCGGGGCCGGCCCTGGCGCAGATGAGCGATTCCCTCCGAATCTCCCGCACCCTTGACCCACCTCAAGGCACGCCGCGTTTCCGCGCGTTATCTTCCGCGCACCATGAATCAACCGACCACGACGGAAGTTCCCTCCTTCACCCTCGAAACCACCGTTGGCGCCATTGTCGCCGCCCGTCCGGCGCTCGCGCGCATCTTCGAAAAACTCGGCATCGACTACTGCTGCGGCGGCAAACGCCCGCTCGCTGAACTCGTCCGCGCGCGCGGCCTCGATCCGGCCACCGTGCTCGCAATGCTCGAAGCCGCAACCAGTGCACTTGCGGCCGGAACCGCCGAAGTTGACGCGGCGGCGATGACGCTCACGCAGCTCGCCGATCACATTGAGCAATCGCACCACGATTACGTGAAGGCCGAGCTGCCGCGCCTCGTCGAGATGGCCGATCGCGTTGCGCGCAAGCACGCCTGGCGCGACGAGCGCCTGAAGGAAATTGCCGAAACCGTCACGCTCCTCGCCAACGAGATGTTCAGCCATATGGCGAAGGAGGAGACCATCCTGTTTCCGTTTGTCCGTCAGCTCGAAGCCGGTGCGCCCGACGCTTTCCACTGCGGCTCGATCGCCAATCCCATCCGCCAGATGGAGGATGAGCACGAGTTCGCCGGCCGCGCCGTGGCCCGCCTGCGCGAACTCACCGGCGGCTTCCGCCCCGACGCCGACGCCTGCAACACCCACCGCGCGCTCCTGGGTGGTCTCGAGGAATTCGAGGGCGACCTCCACCGCCACGTGCACAAGGAAAACAACATCCTCTTCCCCCGCGCCCTGGCGTTCGCCACCAGCCGGAATTAACGGGCGACGTCCGACCACGCGGAGGGGCGCGCCTCGTGCGCGCCGCGGGCGCCGGATCGAGGTGGTTGCCGCCGTCCCCAGCGGCGACCGTTAAACTCCCCGAGCCCTCAGCCGCCCGGGCACGTTTAAACCGTCGCCGCCTGCGCGGCAGTCCGCACCGGTGCCCGTAACCTCCGGGCGCGGGTGGCTCTCGCCCAATGGGGGACGCCAGCCCGCGCCTCTCGTGTTGACTTTCAACAGGAGCACCTGTTGGTTTCCAACATGAGTGAGCCCGCCCGCACCGATCTTCTTCAAGGCACCCTCGACCTGCTCGTCCTGAAAACGCTGGCGACCCTTGGCGCGCAACATGGGTTCGGCATCGCGCGTCGCATCGAGCAGGTGGCGGACGGTTCGGTGATGCTCAATCAGGGCACGATCTATCCGGCGCTCGTGCGCCTCGAGGAGCAGGGCTGGATTTCCTCGGAGTGGGGCACGAGTGAGAACAACCGGCGCGCCCGCTTTTACGGCATCACCGCCGCCGGCCGCAAACAGCTCAAGGAAGAGGTCGCCAATTGGCAGCGCGTCACCGCCCTCGTCGATGCCGTCCTCGCCGCCGAAGCATGAAACTAGAGACCATGATTCGCCGTCGCCGTAGGGGCGCGCCTTGTGCGCGCCTGCCGGGCGTGGTCAAGCCACGCCCCTACCGTTCGGCAAAGCGCCGGCACTGATTCCCCGCCCATGAAACTCTGGACGAAATTCAAAAATCTCCTCACGCGCCGCGCGCGCCTGCGCCGGCTCGAAGAGGAGATGCGCCACCACGTCGAACTGCTCACCGAGGAAAACGTCGCACGGGGCCTCGACCGCACCGAGGCGCGCCGTCAAGCGCACCTCGCTTTCGGCAACGTGCTCGCGACGCGCGAGGAGACGGAGGACGCACTCGGCTGGCCGTCGCTCGAATCGTGGGCGCAGGACGCGCGCATTGCGACGCGCAGCCTCTGGCGCCGGCCGGGCTTTGCGCTCTCGATCATCGCCGTGCTTTCGCTCGGCGTCGGCGTGACGACGGCGGTGTTCACGCTGGTGCGCGGCGTGTTGCTCGAACCGCTGCCGGTGGCACGGCCCGCGGAGCTGCACCAGGTGCGCGATCCGGCCGGAGAACCCTTTCTGTTGAGCGCACCTACCGTGCGACGGCTGGAGGTTTCATCTGAGCTTGGCGGCTTGGTCGCCGGCTATTCGGCAGGAAACCGCACGGCTTTACGGCTCGCCGATGCCCCAGCGCAACCGTGCCAGGTGCAGTTCGTCAACGGCACTTTCTTTTCGGCGCTGGGCGTGGCGGCATCCCGCGGTCGGGTATTGTTGCCGGCGGACGATTCCGTCGGCGCACCGCGGCCGGTGGCCGTCGTGACGCACGCATTCTGGCAGACAAAACTCGGCGGCGCGGAGGATGTCGTGGGCCGCTCGCTGCGGATCAATAACCAGGACGTGACCGTTGTCGGCGTCGTGCCGCCGTCCTTCACCGGCGTGAGTCTCGGCGACTCGACGGAGTTGTGGCTGCCGCTCGGCATGCACGCGCCGCTCGGTTGCACGCCGTCGGCCTGGACAATTTCCGACGGTCCGATCGCCCTCGAGCAGTGGACGCAGCTCGACAACGTCAATTGGCTCACCGCGCTCGTGCGTCTTCCGCATCCGGACGCGGCGGTGAATGGCGCGCTGGAACGCTCGTGGCGCCCGCAACTCGACGCGGCGCTGGCCATCATCACCGATCCGGCCACGGTGCAGGATTTCCGCAATCGTCCGCCTCGCTTCGTCGCGAGCCCACAAGGTTTTTCCGACACACGTAACGATTTCCGCCGCGTCGGGCTCACGCTCACCTTGCTCGTCGCGGCCGTCGTGCTCGTGACCGCGGCGAACACCGCGACGCTGCTGCTTTTGCGCATGCTGGGTCGCGGGCGCGAACTCGGCGTGCGGCTCGCGCTCGGCGCCGGTCGCTGGCGGCTGGTGCGCGCGGCGTTGATGGAAGGTTGTCTGCTTTCCTTCAGTGGAGCGGTGGGCGGCGTGTTGCTGGGTGTTTGGCTGACGCCGTTGCTCGCGAGCTGGCTGGTGCCCGGCGTGGAAAAAAATCTGCCGGGACTCGACTGGACGCTCGCCGGCTGGCTTTGCGTGCTCGCGCTCGGGCTCGGCCTGGCGATGGGCGCGGCGCCGGCGTGGTTGAGTGCTAAGCTCTCGCCGCAAGTCGTGTTGCAACAACGCCTCTTCGGCGCGGGTGGCACGTTGCGGATCGGGCGCGCCCTGATCGTTGCGCAAATCGCGCTGTCGGTGATGTTGATCTCGATCGCGGGCGCACTCGCGTTCGACTTGCAGCGGGTGCTCTCGGCCAATCCCGGCTACGAACGTGCGGCGGTGGTGCAGACGTTCTTCGACCTGCGCGCGGCGGGCATCGCCCCCGAGCGTCAGACGGCGGTGCTCGCGCGACTGCAGGCGGCGGCGCTGGAATTGCCGCAGGTGCGCGCGGTGGGTTTCGCCGCCAGCGGCCCGCTCAGCGGGAGCCGCTCGAAGAGCGGACTCTATTTCCGGGGCGAAGGCGTGCGGCAGCCGCGCGACACGATTCAGCACGAGAGCGTGGACGAAGGGTATTTCGACGCGATGGGGATGACGCTCGTGCGGGGTCGGGGCTTTACGGCGCACGACACGGGTGTCCGCCCGAATGTCGTCGTGATCAGCGAGCGACTTGCGCGCGAAGTTTTCGGGGACGCCGATCCGCTTGGCCGGCGACTGGGCTTTGACCAGAACGCGGCCGACGACGACCGCGAGATCGTGGGCATTGTGGCCGATGCGCGGGTCAACAGCGTGCGCGAGGAACCGCCCGCGATGTTCTACGGACCGTTGACGCAATGGCGGGCGCCGGCGGCCTGCATGGTGATTCGCGTGAGTGGAGACGCCGTCGCGGCCCGCCGGGCATTGCGGGCGAAGATTTCCGCCGTGGAACCGTCGCTGATGTTCGTCCGTTGGATGACGCTCGAGGAACGTGCGGCGCGCTGGGTGAGCAACGAAGCTGCGACCGTGCGCCTGACCGCCGGGTTTGGCGCGCTGGCGACGCTGCTGGCGGTGATCGGAGTGTTGGGCGCGTTGGGTTATCTCGTGGCCAGCCGTTCGCGCGAAATCGCCATCCGCCTCGCGATCGGCGCGGAGCCGGGCCGCGTGTGGCGCGGTGTGTTGCGTGATGCGGCGTGGCTGGGGCTCGCGGGTGCAGCGTGCGGCGTGCTGCTCGCGGTGATTTTGCCGCGCGTGCTCGGTTCGTGGATGATGACCGGGCTGCGCACGGACTGGGCGGCCATCGCGATTGCCGGGACCGCGGGTCTGCTCGCGGCCACGCTCGGCGGATTGTTGCCGGCCCGGCGCGCGGCGAAAGTCGATCCGCTCACGCTGCTGCGCGCGGAGTGAACGCGCGGAAATCGCGCCGAGCTCAAATCCAGCCCAGCTTTGCCTTCGTCAGGTCTCCGCCCGCGCTGCCCGTGTTCACCGTGCTCGCGGGCTCGAACAACAAAATACTGCACTCTCGCTCCGCGACCGGCCGGTGTTCGACGCCGCGCGGCACGACGACCATGTCGCCCTCGCGCAGCTCGACGGTGCGGTCGCGATACTCCATCCGGAACCCGCCGCGCACGACGAGGAACAACTCGTCCTCGTGCTCGTGGTGGTGCCAGACGAACTCGCCGAGGATTTTCACGAGCTTCACGTGCTGGCCGTTGAGTTCGGCGATGATCTTCGGATCCCAGTGTGTGGCGACGAGCGCGAGTTTTTCGGCGAGATTGATGCGGTGCATGGCGGGAGAAAGGGTGCGGCGCGACGGCTTCGGGCTTTACGCGCGCGAGGGCAGGGAGGACATTCGCGGCCCGTGTCGCAAGCCTCTCCTCCCACCTCTCCGCGTGTGCGCTGGTTTTGGCGCGGCGCTGCACTGGTTGTCGCGGGCGCGGCGGCGTTGGTGATCTGGCGCAACGGCGCGGACAGCCGGCGGTGGATGCTCGAGGTCATTGCGCAATTGCGCGAGGCGGGTCCGCTGGTGTTTTTCGGGGCGATGGCGGTGCTGCCGTCGTTCGGCTTTCCGTTGTTGCCCTTCGCATTGACTGCAGGCCCGGTGTTCGGCGAGCGCTACGGCGCAGGCGGAGTGATCGGCGCGGCCGTGGTCGCGGTCGCGTGCAACGTCACCTTGTCCTACCTGCTCGCAGCGCATGCGTTGCGGCCCTGGGCGAAGGCGCTGCTCGCTCGCTGGGGTTACAGCGACGCATGGATGCGGCGGGATTTTGGGTGGCGCTGGGTGTTGTTCGTGCGCATCGCGCCGGGGCTGCCATTCTTCGTCCAAAGTTACCTGCTCGGCGTCATGCGTGCGCCCTTTGTGCGGTATCTGGTCATTTCGACGGTCGTGCCCGGAATTTATCTCGCGGCGACCATCCTCCTCGGCGACTCGCTTTGGCACCAACGCGGGCCGGAGATTTTTTGGAGTCTGGGGCTGCTGGCGGGCGTCGGGTTGCTCTTCGAATTGCTGCGGCGGCGCCGGCGCGCGATCGACGCTCTGGAAATACCTTGCGCCGGTCCGACCGCGGCGAAAACTGCGCCGCTCTTCCCGCCCGCGCCATGATTCCACGCCGACCGAGCGACCCGACGAGGTGCGGCATTCACGCCCTGACCCAAGGCTGAACCGTGCGCGCGGCCCCAGCTTCTTTTGCCCAGACGGGACTCGCGATCGAGATCGGCCCGGCCGTTTTCAATCCTGGTCTTCCGGTGCTCGGCGGCTGCGCGGTGGAGAATCTCTTCGGCGCCGTGCACGAGATCGAGGCGCACGGGAGCATCCGCCTTTTTCGAGGGGACGATTGGCTGCTCGGCGCGGCTGCGGTGGAAGTGACGCCCACCACGCTCGAAGCGTCCGCACACAGCCTTTATGCGCAACTGTGCGCGGTCACGAGCGGCCGGCACCTCGCGCGCATTTGGAATTACGTGCCCGACATCAATGGCACGGGCGTGGGCGGGCTCGAAAACTACCGCGCGTTTTGCCGCGGGCGTTCGCTGGCATTCGAGCGCGCCCATGGCGCGGGGTTCAGCCAATTACTGCCCTCCGCGTCCGCCGTCGGCTGCCAGGACGGGCGGTTGACGATCGCGTTCGCGGCGAGCGCGGTGCCGCCGCAGCACTACGAAAATCCGCTGCAGGTCCCGGCCTACCATTATCCCGAGCAATATGGCCCGCGTCCGCCGAGCTTCGCGCGCGCGACGGGCGTCCCGCGTGCGGGGCGCGAGCCCGCGGTCTTCATCTCCGGCACGGCGGCCATCCGCGGCCACGCCACGATGGCACCCGAAAGCACGGCCGACCAACTCGCGTGCACGTTGGAAAACCTCCGCGCGATTTCCCGCGTGTGCGGCTTGGGCGAAAATCTGGCAGCCGGTGTGCGCACGCGGCACTTCAAGGTCTACCTGCGTCACGCTGAAGATTACGCCGCAATGGCTGCGGCGTTGGCGGAAGAGCTTTTCACGGCGCACGACCACGTTTCTTACGTCCGGGCAGAGATCTGCCGCGCGTCACTCAAGGTCGAGATCGAGGCGACGCTCCTTTGACGCTGCCGGATCACCGCCGCGCGCTTGCGCCGCGGAACAAGCCCTGGCGCAACGCTGCTGTCTCCAGCTTCCCGCGCGGCGTGAGCGGCAGTGCGGGAAAAGTCAGCAGCACCTTCGGCATTTTCCACGCCGGCAGGTGCGCGCGGGCGGCCGCGCGAATTTCCGCGGGCGAAAGCGTCGTCGCCAGCGCGGCACCGAGCAACACGGACTCCGCGCCTTCGCTTACTGCGACCCATGCGTCGCTCACCCCGGGCAACGCGCGCAACCGCACACTGATGTCCGCGAGATTCACGCGCCGTCCTGCAATCTTCACAAACGTCCCGCGCCGTCCGAGGAGCTGCAACGATCCGCGCGCGTCGCGCTCCACGAGATCGGCCATGACCCATTGCCCCCGCGCGCCGCGTCGTCGGCGATTGCCGCGGGTCAGCACCGCCGCGCTTGTCACGAGCAGCCGCTGCCCGGCGAGTACCTGCAGTTTCACGCCGGGCAACGCGTGGCCGACGCGGCCGGCGAGCGTGTCGCGCCCGTTGCGGTCGTAGCTCACGCCGCCGGTTTCGCTTGAGCCGTAGAAACTGTGCACGTGCATGCCGTGGCGCGCGAAAAACTCCCCCGCCACCTCCGCGGACAGCGGGGCTCCGGCCGAAATTGCGAGGCGCAGCCCGCGCAACTGCACCTCGCTCGCCGCGAGCGCGCGCCAGAGTGCGGGCACACCGGGAAACACGCTCGGTTTCCAGCGCGCAAAATCCTCCGCGATCGCATGCGGAAACGGCGCCGATCCGCACACGAGTGGCACGCCCGCCGCGACGAGCGGCAGCACCAGATTGCCGAGCCCGTAGGAATGTCCACAGGGGATGAGCGCGTAGTTCACGTCGCGCGCGGTGATGCCCATGCCGCGCATGACCTGCCGTCCGTCGGCGAGCAGTTGCGCCGCCGTGAACACAAGCGGTTGCGGCGCGCCGGTCGAACCCGACGTGAGCTTGATCAAGCAATCCTCCGCATCGAAGCGTCGTGGTTTGCCCGCGGTCGTCTGCAGCGCCGCGCCGTCCCACCACGCCGCCCCGCGCAGCGCCGCGGTCAGCGAGCGCAATTCCTCCGGCGGTTCGCCGGGGTCGAGCGGCACGGCCACCGCGTCCGCGTGCCACAGGCCGAGAAGAATTTCGAACCACGCGATGCCGTTCGACGTGCTGAAGGCGACGGCGCGGCCGCGCAGTCTGGCTCCGGTGTGTTGCTCCGCCCACGCGCGGGCGCGCGCGTCCAATTCGCGAAAAGTGCAGCGCGCATTGTCCGTCGCCTGCGTTAGCGCGATGCGAGCGCCGTGACGCGCAACGGTTTTTTGCCAGACGTTGAGCAATGACTCAGGCATGCGGCGCGCCGAGCGCAGACAAGTGTTCGAGTTCGATGATGACCAGCGCGCCGACGATCATCAGCGCAACGGTCGAGCCGAGCGCTTGCACGACCGGAATGCTGCTCAGCGCCAGCACGCCGAAAGACGCCGCGGTGGTCAGCGCCGACAAGCGCACCGACGCCGGCGGCGCTTCGCCGCGAAACGCTGAAGTGGCGGAGAAGATCGAGTAGTTGTGCATCAGGCACAAGCCGAGGAACGCGCCGAGGAGGTGAAACAGATTGAGTGGCACGCCCGCCCAGCCGAACCAGCCGAACACGCCGAGACACGTCCCGCACGGGATCGCAAAGATCCGCCAGCCGTCGCGCCAACCATAGGTCAGCAACACGCCCCCGCCGACCAGCCCGAGACCCGCGAGGCTGAACCACACTGCCGCTCGCCGGTAGCGCGCGAAGACGTGGTTCAACGACTGCAACTGGCTCGCCGCAACGCTGCTCGCCTCAACCGGGGGCGTTACCCCGGGCGGACGCGACGCGAGGGTCACGAACCAACTCAGCGTCTCGCCGCGATGGACGAGCAAGCTCAGCGGGCCAACGAGTCCCGCCTGCAACCGCTCCACCGCAGCGGGCAAATCGGCGGCGCGTGCGTCGCGCGCATGCTCCGCAAATGCGGTGAAAAACAGCTCGAACTCCGCGGCGTCGAACCCTTGACGCTCGAGCGCGCCGCGCAGCTTCATCACGAAATCCGGCGCGTCCCGCAGAAACGCGAGTGCGGCGCGGTGCGCATCATCGGTTGGGACCACGCGCGCGAGGTTCACGGCGTTCCCGCCGCTCGACACCAGCCACGCTTCGAGGCGGCGCAGCGCCTCGCGCGCCTCGCCGAGCGTGGCGCCGTAGGAAAGATACGCCACGCCGTCGCCGCGTTCGCCGAACAACGCGCGAAGCCGCGCGTCCTCGCGATGCAGTTCCGGCGAGGGAATCTCCAATTCGCGGATGTCGTCGCGCCACGTCAGCCAAGCCAATCCTGGCAAGCCAGTCAGCCACAGCGCCACCAACCCGCGCCGTGCCCACCGTCGCGCGCCTGCGGACAAAAGCCCGCCCGCGCGAAACGTGCGCGTTTCCAGAAAATCGTTTCTCACCGTCGAAAAATACAGGATCGCCGCCAGCAGCGCCGACACGAGGCCGCTGCCGACAAACACGCCGAGCTGGCGGATGAGCGGCAGCTCCGAAAACAGCAGGAGCGCGAAGCCCGCGACGGTCGTGGCGCAACTTGCGAGCAGCGGCTTCAACAGTCGCCGAACTTTCGCCCAGTAATCTTCACCCGCATGCTGCGGCGGCTGCATGAACAAATAAAATCCGTAGTCGATCGCCACGCCGGTCAGCAACGAGCCGACGACGAACACCAGCACGTGCACGCGGTCGAACATCAGCGTCGTGCAAGTCCACGCGCCGAGCATCGACAGCGCGATCGCCGGCACGAGATGCAGCCCGCGCCACGCCGAACGGAGGAACACGAGCGCGATGCCAAGCACGGCGACAAGCGACAGCGCGTTCAGCAGCTTAACCTCCCGTTCAATGCGCGCGCGGCTGGCGGCGGCGAAGCGATTGATCCCCGTATAAGCGAGTTGCAGGCGCGGGAACTCGCGTCGGCTTTCCGCGAGCGCGCGATCCAACGCGGCGAAGACCGGCCCCTGTCCTTCCTCACTCAACGGCGAAGCCGCGAGTTGCGCCCACACGAGTGCAGGTGCGGCGCTGTCAGTAGGCGGCGCCACGACATCGAGCCCGCCTTTCATTTCCATCGCGAGAGAGGGCAACAGCAGCAGCGGGTCTGACGGCAACACATCCTGGAACGCGAGCGCCTCGGCCTGGCCGAGAAAACGTGTCAGCGCCTGCGCCGCTTCTTCGGCGAGCCAGCTCACGAACTCGGCGGGGGGACGTCCGGTCGTGGAGAAATTTTTTTGCTGCTGCTCCAACCACGCCGGAAACAACAGACTGAATCGCTCGGCGTGCACGATGCGCGCGACGCCGTCGCGTAAACGAGGGTCGTCCATCGCCACAACGCTCGCGAGACTCGGTTCACGTTGCAGCGTCGCAACAAACCGGGCGACGGCGGCGGGTGAGGCAGGTTTCCCTCCGTCCGTGAGTTCGAGCAACATCGTGCGCGCCTCGGCGTGACTCGCGAGTTGGCGCACCAGCGTCAGTTCCGGCGAGCGCTCGCCCGCCGGGATTAGGTCGAGCACATCGGTCGAGATTTTCGCGGCGCGATCCATGCGCAGCAACCACGCGCCGCACAGGAGCGCTGCGAGGACGAGCAGCCCGCCGCCGAAAAGCTGGCGCCGACGCAGCGTGGTCATCGGAAGAAACGTTTGAGTTCGTCCGCGGTGAACGCCGCGCGCGTCTCCACGTCGCTCATCCGGATTTCGATGAACTGCTTCGCGGAGCGCCGCAGCTCGATCGCGTGCAAGACCGCGCCTTCTCCGCGCACCGTGATCTGCCCCGTGGTGCGCTGGATCGCGTCGGTGCGCGGCGCGAAGACCACGGTCCAGCCCGTGACCGTGCGCCGGCCGCGGACGACGAAGTCGTTTTCAAGCGCCCGGAAATCAAAGCGCAACACGTGGACGAGCGCCGCATTCACCGCCGCGCCGCGCGCGTCGGCCGGAGGCGTGCGGTCGCCGCGCGCGTCGCGCAGCAGCACGCCGCGATCGTCGAGCACGACGATGCGCGCTTCAGGCGTGGCGTAGGCGAGGCTGAGCCCCTGTTCCGCGGAGACGCGCACGACGCCCGTGAGTTCGACTGGTTCCTTGCGGAAGGGAAAATGCCGCCGCTCGACAAACTTCGCGACAGTGTTGCGCTTCTCCGCAAACGTGCCGAACAGCTCCGCCCACGCCGGCGAGGTCGGATCGATGGTCTCCGACGCGGCGACCGTCGCCGCTGACGAGGCGGACTCGGTGGCGAGCGAAGCCGGGAGCAGCATCAGAGCGGCGAGCGCGGCCGCAGCCACGGCACGCCAGGCGCGACGATGACGGAGCAGGCGCGGCCAGCGGAGCAGCAATAGTTCGGCGATCAGTCGCGTGTGCATCCAGACGAGAGTGGCGTTGTCGCGCACGTAATGAAAATGCGAGACGCCGCCCTCGGCGCGCGAAAAGTAGCGCACCGGCGCGGCGAGATTCACCGGCGGCACGCCGGCCCACGCGAGGCGCACCGCCGCCTCGGTGTCGAAATCGTAGCGCCGGCCGCTGCGACGTGGGCCGAGTTCGCGGACGAGCGGCGCGAGCGGATAGACGCGAAAACCGAAAAGCGGATCGTCGATGCCGGCGCCAAAGAGTTCGAAGCGCACGAGGCCCACGCTGAGCTTCCGGCCGTGCAGGCGTTCCGCGGGAATGTTCGCCGGAAATTGCGGGCGACCGAGCACGAGCGCGTCGGGCCGCGCCTGCGACGTCGCCATGAACTCCGCGATGCTCGCCGCCGGGTGTTGGCCATCGGCGTCCATCACGAGCGCGTGCGTGAATCCGCGCTTCAGCGCGTGGGCGGCGCCGGCGAGGACGGCGGCACCTTTACCGCGGTTCTCCGGCAGTTCGAGCACGGTCAGTCCAGCGTGCGAACGCGCGAGGTCCGCGAGGACGGCCGCGGAGCTGTCGGTGCAACCGTCGAGCACCACCAATACGGGCTGCCAGTGGGCGAGCGCTTCCTCGACGACGCCGCGCAGCCGCGGGCCCGTGTGGTAGGACGGAACGAGAACCAAGTGCGTGGAGGAAACAGTCATCGAACGCTCGGCGTGGGGGCTGGCAGCGTGAGTCCCGCGAGCACGTCGTGGCAAGCCGGTGCCGGCGTCGCGAACCACTGCGCGATTCGCGCGGACAGCTCGGTGGGTGAGAGATCGTTGTCCGTCGAAACCAGCGGTCCGAGCGTGAGCACGAAGCGCGCGGGGAGAATCGGCGCGTCCCACCACGGCAAACCCTTCGCGAGGACGTTGGAGTCGGTTTCGATCCGCACCAGTTGGATCGGCGCACGCGCGCGGCGGGCGATCAACACGAAGCCCGGCTTGAATGGCAGCAGCGCCTCGCCGCGCGGCGTGCGTGTGCCTTCCGGGAAGACCACCAGCGTGTTGCCCGCCGCGACGATTTCGGCGGCGCGGCGCACGAGGTCGGGCCCGCCGTCGCCCGCGAGGTAGCCCGCGCGGCGGGCGGCCGCGCCGAGCACGGGATTGCGGCGGATGGCGGGCTTGAAGATGCACACCGCTTCCGGCAGCCGCGCGAGCAACAGCGTGATGTCCACCAGCGCCGGATGATTCGCCGCCAGCACGACGGCGCCGCGCGACGCGCAGGGGAAATTCACGAACTCCACCGGCATGACGTTCGCCACGCGTCCCCACCAAACGAACAGGCGAAAGCAGCGATGAATCGCGCGCTGAAAAAACCGTTCGATCCCCGGCCGCACGGGCAACCAACCCAGCAGGAAGCCTCCGACGCTCAACGCAAAACCGACCATGCCGAAGCAGGTGACGGTGAGGTAATACGCTGGGATGGAGTAGAGCCGATAAATCATCGCACAACGGCATTCGTGGGCGGCGCAGGAGCCGCGACCGGATTCAACGGGAGAAAATTAAACCAGAGCGACGGGTGTTGCCGCACGAGTTCTTCGAGTTGCGCGAGCACCGCTTGGAAATGCGAACGCCCGCGCGCGAGATTCTCGGCCCGACCGAGGGTCGCGTCCGGCGTGAACACCGGCGACGCGAAAACGCGAATCGCATCCGGCCCCGCATCCGGAATCGCGACGCAAAACACCACCGGGCGATCGAACATCACCGCGAGGTGGTAGATCGTGAAAGGGAACAGGCGGCGCGCGCCGAGGAACTCGAATGCCTCCGCCTTCGCGCTAAATTCCAGCCGATCGCATTTCATCGCCAGCGACAGGCCGGCCTCGAGCGCGTCCTTCAGCTCGAAGAGCAAGTTTGCGGGATCGTTCACCCACAGGAACGACACGTGCTCCGCGAAGCGCGATCCGAGCAATTCGGTGTCGGCCGAGTTTTCCACGCGCAACCGGATCAGCGTCACGCGCCGGCCCCGATCGCCGAGCAGGAAGCCGAGCAAATCCGAGCAGCCGAAATGAAAGGTGCCAAACAAGGCCGGGCGATCGGACGCGACGAGCGCGTCGAACTCCGCGGCGTTTTCCGGCTCGAGCCGTCCGCGCACGGCGACGCCGCGACCCGCGCGGAGCTTGAGCATGAGGAATTCGGCGAACGCGAAAAAATGCCGCCACACTTCCACGAGCCGCGGCGGCCGGCCGAGCATATGCGCGAGGTAGGCGCGCGAGTGCGCGCGCTGCGCCGGCATGTTCGCCAAGCCGACCCAGGTGCCGATCATGAGCCCCAGGCGAAACAGTCCGCGCGGCCACCAGCGGTCGGCCCAGAGGAGAAACGCGTAGCCCCAGCTCGGACCGGGATTACGCTGCGACTGGAGCGCGGTGTTCACGACCACGTGACCGCCCAGGCGCCACCGGCGCCGCGCCAGCCCAGCGGCATCCGCGATGGCAGCGCGCGGGCGAAATTTTCCAGCGTCGGACAAGGCGCGTCGTTCTCGTCTCCCGGCGTGAAGGAGATTTTTCCCAGCGCGGCCGCCGCTTCGCGCGTGAATTCCACTGCAAACGCGAACGGCTGCGCCGCCGCCATGCCGAGCTCAAGCATCCATGTGCCGCGCTCCTCGCCGCCCGCGAGGACGACGCGCGCGGCGGGATCGAGCAGCACGGTTTGCAGCGCGTGTTCCACGAGCCGCGGTCCGCCCGCGAGTGGCCAGAGTCGCCCCACGGGTTGTTGGCGACCGATCATCACTTGCTGCACGCCGCCGGGATGGATCGAGGTCTGAAACAGCAGCGGGCTTGCGACCGGAAAACTCACGAGGAAATCCTCCAGCGCGCGCGTCTCCGCAAAAGTTGTCGCATAGACGAGCGTGTCTTCGGGCGTGAGCGCGATGCCGTCGAGCGCGGAGCCGGTCAGCAGGCCGAGGTGCGTCATGCGCCGCAGGGCGGTGCGCGGGAATTTTTCGCCGAGGCGCATGCGCGCCGTCGCGGCGGTTTCCGCCGGATCCGGAATGTCCGTGGCGACGCGGTGGATGAAGCGCTCAATCATGGCGGAGCAGGAGCGCGGCGTGCGCGCCGCCGAAGGCGTTGCTGGTGAGAATCGCCGCGTCGAACGGCGTCGCGGAGAATGGCGCGAGCGCCACCGACGGCGAAAAACACGGCGGCGCGCTGCCGACGGTGCCGGGAATCGTGCCGCCCGCGAGCGCCGCGCGCGTGATGGCCAGCTCGACGAGACCGCAACTCCCGAGCGTGTGACCGAGGCTGCCTTTCCAGGAAACCAGTGGCGCGTCCCCGAACGCTTGCGCCACCGCTTCGGCTTCGAGTTTGCCGGCTTCGAGCGTGCCCGTGCCGTGTCCCTTCACCCAGACGCGCCGGCCGCGCGCGAGTTCGGCGAGCGGCGCGAGCACGGCGGCGAAACCGGCGCCGTCGGCTTGGTTGGCGGTGAAGTGATGCATTTCGTTGTGCAGCGTGTGCGCCTCGATGCGGTGTTGCGTCGGCTCGCGTGTCAGCACGGCGAACGCCGCACCATCACCCAAGCCAATCGACCCCGTCTCGCGCTCGGCAAAGGGCGCGGGCAAGCCGGCGTTGAGGATTTTCAGGCTGTGAAAACCGCCCGCGACGAACGGGCTGACGAAATCGAACGAGAACACGAGCACCCGATCCGCGAGTCCCGCGTGCAGCAGGCGCGCGGCGTGCGCGAGACCGAGGTGCGCCGTGACGCACGCGTGCGAGAACACGTGCACTTGCGTGCCCCATCCGAGTTCACGACGCAGCAGTTCCACGGAGGCAAATGGCGTGCCGTGGGCGACGTGCGCGCGATTTTTCGAACGGACGTATGCGTAAAGGCTGCCGACGCCGAAGTTGCTGCTTGTGACGAAGACCGGTTCGCGCGCCGAGCCCCAGCGGCCCGCGGGAATGTGGGCGGCGAGTTGCCGCAGCGGCGGCAGCCAGCGCGGCGGGAGCGTCTCGTCCATCGGGCCCAGCAGCGCGAGCGGCGCCGCGTCTCCGCCGTCGGCGCCGAGGACCGGCGTGAACTGCAGCGCGCTCCGCCCGGCCAGCAACGCGTCGCACGTCGCCGCAGCGTCGCCGAGGGGCGTCACGCAGTCGGACGCCTCGATGCCGGCCGGAAGTTGCTCGAGCGGGGCCATGCGCAGGGGCACGTCAGGCGCCCGGTGAATGTTTGCGGATGTAGGCGGCCAGCGCATTGACGCTCGCCAGCGCCCGGCGCGATTCCTCGCTGCTGCCGATCTTCACGCCGAACTCCTTCTCGAGCGCGAGCACGAGCTCGAGTGCGTCGATCGAATCCAGCCCGAGCTGCGTGGAGCCGATGAGCGGCTCATCGTCGGGAATGTCCGCCGGCTGGATGGAATCGAGCTTGAGCGTGGCGACGATGAGCGCCTTGAGACGAGTGACGAGTGGGTCGGACATCGGAAATCTATTCGATGGGCGCGCCAGTGGCGTTAGCCGGTGCGCGGTCGGTGGCGCGGCGGAGGACGTGGCAGACGTTGCTGCCGCCGAAGCCGCTGCTGTTGTTCAGCACGAGGCCGGGGGCTTCCTGGAGCGAGGTGCGGGGCAAATCAAGACCGTCGCAAATTGGATCCGGTTCCTCGAGATGCGCCGCGCCCGGGATGAAGCCGTCGTGCACCGCCAGCGCGCAAAACGCGGCTTCCATCGCACCGGCCAGCGAGAGACCGTGGCCGGTTAACGCTTTCGTGCTGCTGATGCGCGGGTGCGCGCCCGCTGCGGTAAAGACGGCGTGGAGCGCGAGCGCTTCGGAGCGGTCACCGGCGGATGTGGACGTGGCGTGGGCATTGACGTAACTGATCTCGGCGGGCGCCACGCCGGAATCGGCGAGCGCGCGGCGCATCGCTTCGCGCAAGCCCGCGCCCTCGGGATGCGAGGCCGCGATGCTGTGGCCATCCCCGGCCTGACCCCAGCCGACCAGTTCGGCGTAGATGCGCGCGCCGCGCGAGCGAGCGAGCTCGGCCTGCTCGACGATCAAAGCGACGGCGCCGCCCGTGCCGACAAACCCGTCGCGTCGGCGGTCGAACGGGCGCGACGCGGTGCCGGGATCGTCGTTGGTCGAAAGCGCGCGGAGACTGGCGAAGGGCAGGATGCTTTCATCGGTCATGTCTTCCGCGCCGACGACGAGCATGCGTTGCTGGCGGCCGAGACGGATTTCGTCCATGGCGTAGCCGAGCGCGTGGCTGGATGACGCGCACGCGGACACGAAGCCGCACACTGCACCCGAGATGCGGTAATGCGCGGCGAGATTGAAGTTCAACGTGCCCGCGATCGAGGAAACGATGCCCATCGGATTGCCGCGCTCGCCGCGCGAGAGTTGCATCTGCTGGAGAAAATGGCCGAGGAGAAAAGGCGAGCCGGCGGACGCGCAAAACAGGCCGGTTGCTCCGCCCGCAAGGTCGGCTGCGGTGAGACCGGCGTCGCGTAACGCCTGCTCGACCGCGTGCAGCGCATAGACGCCGTGTGGGGCGAGGCCGCGGAGCAGTTCGCGGTCAATTTCGAGTTCGGCCGGCCAGGTCCACTCGCGGCAATGCGGCGAGGGAAACGAGAAGCCCTTGATGGTGCCCGCGACGCGGACGGGCAGATCGGGATTGCCAAGGAAAACGTGCGGCGCGAACCCGTGCCGGAGCTCGCGCAGGCTGCGGCGGACGGTGGCATGGTCGTTGCCGATGCTCGTTACGAAACCCAGACCGGTGACCACGGGGAGGTGCGTCATGCGCGCTGGGCGGTCAAGGGGTCGCCCGGGTGGAAATCTTCCGCCGGATGAATGAGCGCAGGTCATCGATCGTGCGCACGGTCAGGAGTTCGCGCGTCTCGATCCGGATGCCGAAGAGATCTTCGGTGAAAAAGACGATTTCCGTCATCGCGAGCGAATCGAAACCGAGGTCCTCCATCAGGCGGGTGTCGCCGGGGAGTTCGCGCAGGCTGCGCGCGGACTTGCGCGGGAGGAACGACTCGAGGATCGCGAGAATGAGCGGGTCCAGCGAGTCGAGGTCTCCGGTCGCGCGAAACTCGCGGTAGCAGGCGCGCGCGGCTTCCGGCAGATGACGAATCGACGCCTCGGGGTCGAAGGCCGGTCCGGGGCTGGGGGGTGGAGGATGCATGGACGACGGAGGAGCGCGCAGCTATTTGGTCGCGGTGTATTCGCTGAACAAGCCGAGCGCCGTCGTGCGTTTGACGTCGCGCAAGCCGGCTCCGCGCAGGGCGGCGAGCACGCTTTCGGGCGGCACGCACGCGTCCATGGTTTCCCAATAGTAGCGCATCATCGTTTTCGCGCTGGCGCTGCGCGTAAGGAGGCCGGAGAGGAACGGATAGACCTGGCCGAAATAAACGCGGAAGAAAAATCTGCCGAGCTGACTCTTCGGCTTCGTGACCTCCAGGATGAGGAGCTTCCCGCCGGGTTTCAGCACGCGGGCGTATTCGCGAAAGGTCGTGTCGAGGTCGCTCACATGGCGCAGCGCATAGCCCATCGTGAGAAAGTCGAAGGAATCGTCCGCGAGTGGGATCGCTTCCGCGCGTCCCTGCACGAAGGTGGCGGCGAGCTTCTTGCGCGCGACGGCGAGCATGCCGGCACTCGGGTCGAGGCACGTGATGTTCTCCGCGCTGCCGAGGATCTTCGCCGCCTCCATCGCCACCAGTCCCGTGCCGCATGCGACGTCGAGGACGCGGTGCCCGGGCTTGAGGCCGTGGCGCTGTTGCACCCAACGGCGATAGCCAGCGCCGCTGCGCAGGAAACCCCAGTCCACAATCGCATCGTAGTGCGGCGCGCCTTGGTCGAACAGGTTATCGACAAACCCCGGCTTATCTTCCGGGCGGGCGTAGTGCTGGGTCAGTGCAGGGTGGGGACGCAAGCGATGATAGGGGGCCTGCGTGGAAGACATAGCCAGCTGAATCTCGGCCGTGTCGCGCGCATCGGTAATACTCCGAGCCTACTTCCAAGCTCTCCGCCAAAATATGGGGCATTGTCCCCACTAGACACCCGCGCACCGGGGTCAGAGTTCGCGCACGAAAGCGGCGTCGCAGCGACACGTGTGTAGCGCGCGATTATCGCGCAAGAAGCCGTTGCGCTCGTAGAGAGCGATCGCGTCCTTGAGCACACACGCGGTCTCGAGGCGCAGCTGGCGATAGCCGAGTTCGCGCGACCGCTGAATCGCCCACTCGAGCAGTCGCCGGCCCTGCCCTTGGCCGCGGGTCAAAGGCGCGAGATACATTTTACGGAGTTCGATTGCACCTGGCGAGGGCGACGCCAAGGGGTAGAGGCCGCACGTGCCGACGAGTCGTGCGTCAGGGGCGATCAACACCACGAAATCGCCGCCGCGCGCAAAGTAATGCCGCTCGATGTCCGCGAGGTCTGCATCGGTGCCGGTCGGATCGGGCTGCAGGCCGAATTCCACAAGCGCAGCCGCCACGAGCGCAGCCGCGGCAGGGCCATCGGCGTTGGTGGCGCGGCGGAGCGTGTTCGGCATGCCGAGAGATTGGGGAGACGGCGCCGAGCTGTCTAGTCCCCCGGTGCGCAGTGGCGACACAGCGCTGCGAAAAAAAGCGATCCTGAACGCGTCGCGCGACGGGCGTGTCCGTCCCCGACTGTGGCTACTTCGCCGATTGCATCGACGAGATGAAAGCGTCGGCTTCGCGAATGGATTTTTCCATTTCGGCGATCAGGCGCGTGATGTCCTGCTGCAGATCGCGCGTGGTGTTGCCGAGCGCGGCGACGGCTTGCGCGTTCAAGTTATGCTTCAGGAACAGCACCTGGTCGCGGAACGTGGCGAGCACCGGGTCCATGCGATCGGCAGCGGCGTTCATCACGCGCATCAGTTCGGCGTAGCGGCGCTTGGTGGCGTCGAGCTGGCGCTGGCTTTGCGCGCGCAGCGTGGCGTTGGAATACTGCGCGAGTTCCACGTTCCACTCCTCGAAGAGGGCCTTCGCAACGTCGTCGATCGCGGCCACGCGGTCGCGCACTTCCTGCGCGCGCGACTCGCTGCGTTTGAATTCATCGTTCAATCGGTCGTAGGTCGATTTCAGCTCAGTGGTCGGCACCTTGGTGACGGCGAGAAACTGCTCCAGGGCGTTCGCGAACTGTTCCTTGGCTTCCTGTTGAGCGCCACGCGCCGACTCCACGCGATCGACCAGGATCTGGCGCTTCGGAATGCCGATCTTCTCCATCGCGTCGTAATAGACGCCGCTGCAGCCGGACAGTCCGAGGACGAGACACGCGAGCAAGGCGAAGCGTTGCATGATGGAGGAGAGGGAAAACAAAAGCGGAGCCGACGCAAGCGGGGCTCCGCCGATGGACACCGCGACGGGCCCGATGTTTCGTCAGCGCCGGAAAAGCGAGTCCAGCGACCATTTGCCGCCGCCCGTGACGACCAGTGCGGCCGCCATGCCGATTGCGAGGATAAAGAACTCGAGACCTTCGCCCTTCTGCTGGCCGAACCAGTTCATGAAGAACCCATGCGACCAATGCTGCGTCGCGGCCACGGCCATCACGCCACCGACGCCGACGGCCGCCAGACGGGTGCCCAGCCCCGCGAGGAGCATCACCCCACCGACCGATTCGGCGAGGATCGCGAGCAATGCGAGGATCCACGGCGCGCCAAACGAGTTGGTCAGATAGCCCATGGTGCCTTCGAAGCCGTAGCCGCCGAACCAGCCGAGCGTCTTTTGCAGGCCGTGCGGCAGGATCATGGCACCGAGGGAAAGCCGCAGGATGAGCGGCGCGGAAGAGTCGCTGGTGGCGACGAGGGAGGAGGGAAGTGCGGATAGTTGCATGCACAACTAAAAGTGAAGAGAAGTTGCGTATGCAACTAAAAAATGCACCGTTGGGGGCATGAAGCCGTCCCACCTGCCAGAAAACCACCTCGAAGCCTGGCGGCGTTACTATGTCTCCTTCTGGCGCATCTTCGCCTCGATCGAGGCGGACTTGCAGGCGGCGGGTTTGCCGTCGCTCAGTTGGTATGACGCCCTTTACGAACTCTACCTCGCGCCGGACCGGCACCTGCGCATGAGCGAACTGGCGCGCAGCGCGCTCCTCAGCCGCAGTGGTTTGACGCGCCTGGTGGACAAATTGGAAAAGGAAAAACTCCTCGAACGAAAATCCTGTCCGAAGGACGGCCGCGTGCAGCACGCCGTGTTGACTGACAAGGGCGTCGAACTCCTGCGGAAGATGTGGCCCGTCTATCGCGCCGGCATCGCGAAACACTTCGCCGCCCATCTCAGCGACGCCGAAGCGAAATCCATCATCGCCGCGTTCACGCGGCTCGGGGCTGCACTGGAAAAAAAATGCGCCGACGTCAAAGCCACGCCGTGACCCGGAGTGGCCGGCTCATTCCCGCTGTCGCGCGGGCATTCATCCTCGCCGTCGCCGCCACGTCCGCGTTCATCTTCGCGCCGGGGAAGGCCTTTTCCGCGATTGCGCCGGCTTCGGCCGTCTCCCCCAGGCTGCATCTCGCCGGCGACTCGACGCTCGCGACCAAGGAGCGCGCCACGCCCAACCCCGAATACGGCTGGGGAGAGTTGCTCCCGCGCTACTTTCGCGATCCTGCGGTCGTCGTGAACCACGCCGTGAATGGCCGCAGCACCAAGTCGTTCCTCGACGAGGGCCGCTGGCAAAAACTCGTCAGCCTTCTCGCGCCCGGCGACTGGGTGATCATTCAGTTCGGCCACAACGACGCAAAGCGCGAAGATTCCGCCCGCTACACGGAACCGCTCGGCGCATTCGCCGCCAATCTCCGTCGCTTCATCGCCGATGTGCGCGAACGGGGCGCGCATCCGGTCCTCGCAACTTCCGTCGCGCGCCGGAAATGGGCCGAAGACGGCACGCACCTTATCGATACGCACGGCGATTATGTGCCCGTCGTGCGCGACGTTGCCGCGCGCGCTGGCGTTCCGTTGCTCGAGTTGAACGCGCTGACGACGGCGCTTGAGGAAGCGCACGGCATCGAGGGTTCGAAGCGCCTGCACCTGTGGATCGATCCGGGCCTCTATGCTCGTAAAACCGAAGGCTGGCGCGATAACACGCACTATTCCCACTACGGCGCCGATCGCGTCGCCGCGCTCGCCGTCCAGGAAATCATCCGCCTGCAACTTCCGCTGGCCGACTGGCTCGCGTCCAGCAGTCCGTCCCCGCCGCCGTCTGCCGAAAAGTAGGGCCGATCTCTGATCGGCGGCCGCACTCTGCCAGTAGCCCAGCCGCGCGCGAAAGTCGCGATTGACGATCGCTGTCATGATCCGTGGAGCCTGTAGCGGGGAGCGCGAAGCGACCCGGCCGGCTCGCTTCGCGCTCCCCGCGACCACGGCAGAATAGAGCCCGCACTTGCTAGTCGAAGCGTGCCGCACCGCGCTGCCGCGGTGAATCGGCGCCGCTTCCTCCAAGCGATTTTGACCGCGAGCGCTGCCTGCTTCTTTCACCGCGCGCCGGCTGCAACCGAGGCGCCGAACACCGAGATTATTCGCGAGGCGATTCGGCGCCGGCGCGTGTTGCGGCTCAGTTACGGGGCTACCGACGCCTCGTTGAACCGCACGCGCTGGGGGTCACCGCGGGCTGTCATCCGGCGTTGCTCGCGTGGCAGATCGAGGGCGGCAGTAAACCCGACCCGCCCAGTGGCTGGCGCACTTTTATCCTCAGTGAAACGCGCTCCCTGCAACTCACCGTGCGCGGCTTCTCCCGGCGCCCCAGTTACCAACGCGATCGCTCCGGCTTGCGCGAGATCGATTGCGATGTGGCGGCTACCGCGATCGCCGGCGGCTGATCGGTGGGAGGAGCCTGCTTGCAGGCGATAGAAACATCCGAACGCGTCTCGCATCGAATCGCCTGCGAACAGGCTCCTCCAAATCCGCGGCCAGCGCGCGACGCTGTCGCGGCCTCAAAACGGAAACCCAATCGACAGCAGCAGCGTCCCCGACGGATCCAGGGGGCGCGGGTTGAGGTTTCGACCATACTCAATGCGCAGCGGACCGATGATCGTGTGGTAGCGCAGACCGAGCCCGACCGAGTAGAGTCGGTCGTCGAGCGGGTAGTCGGCGAGTTGCGCCGCGGTGCCGAGCGCGTCGCCGAACAGCACGACCGAAAACTTCGGGGTGATCGCCTGCTCGAGTTCGACGTTGAACTGCAGGTAAGTTTTTGCGCCGACGAACTGGCCGTTGGCCGCACGCGGCGCGGCTTCGCCGCGATTGTAGCCGCGAATCGATGCGTCACCCCCGGGGAAGAACCGCACGTTCACCGGCAGCGCGCGGTCATCGTCCGCGCCGAACGTCGTTACGACCGCGTGCTCCAGCCCGAGATGAAGCCAGCGACTGCGGCCGATCGCCCGGTGATACGAAGCGCCCAACTGGAGCTGTTGATAATCCACTTCGCCGCCGAGCACCTTGCTGGCGAACTCCACCTGCGCAAACAACCGGTGGCCCGCGCGCGGCGAGAGCGGGTTGTCGCGGCGGTCACGCACGAGGCGCAGATCGACCGAAGCGACGTTGGCCTCGCTTTGGTCGATGGGGCTCGTGGCGAGTTCGTTGGCCGAGGAGCGGAGTCGCCGGAGATTGTAGCTCGCTGTCGCCGTGGAGTGAATCGACGGGAATGCGCGCGAGAGCGAGAGATTCGCGCCGTATTCCTCGCGCACAAACGACAACTCCTCGCGCCGTAGGGCGAAGAGCCGCGCGCTGCCATCGACCTCGGTGCCGAAAAGCGAAGGCACGGTGTAGCGGTTATCGAGGCTCGTGCTCTTCATCGACTGGACGAGCCGGAGGTTGTTGGTGTGCGCGCGGCCGAAGAGATTCGAGTGCTGCCACTCAACGCCCGCGCGGAGCTGTTCGTAGCTGCCGTAACCTGCGAGCAAATTCACCTCCTGTAGCCGCCCCTCGGTGACGTCGAACACCGCGTCGCGCACGCCCACCCCCGCGTCTTCGTAGCGCACATCGATGCGGTTGAACACACCGAGCCGCGACAGCCGCGCCTGGGCATTGTCGATCTCGATCGGATTGAGCAGCTCACCAGGTTTCAACTTCAGCATCCGACGCATCGTCCGCTCCTGCGTGTGCGTGTTGCCGGCGAGACGCACGTCTCCGAGTCGCAATTGCGCACCGGGCTGCACGCGAATTTCGGCCGTCACGCTTTGCCGTCCCATCGTCTGCTCCCCCAAGCGCGGCGCCACGCGCACGCGCACGTCGGGAAACCCGCGCTCGAAATACCACCGCCGCACCGCCGTCGCCGCGTCCTGCCGCCAGAGCGGGGACCACGCTTGCCCAAGTCGTTCCTGCAAAAATTCCGGCGGCGTCATCGGCTCCGCGCGCTCGAGGAAGTTCACCGCATCCACGCGCCACACCGGGCCTTCATGCACGGCGATCGCGAGACGCACCGCGCCATTGGTGTGATCAACTTCCTCGTGCGCGATGGTGACGGCGGCGTCGGCGTGGCCGCGCAACCGCAGTTCCTCCTCGAGATTGCCCGCGGAGTTCCGCACGCCGGCGGGGGAATAAACGCGGTCGGCGGCCAGCGGCACGAGCATCGTCTCGCCCGTAAAAAAACCGCGCGCCGCCTCCGCCGTCATCGCGCTCAGTCCGGAGAACTCGATTTCGCGAATGAGAAAGCGCGTGCCCCGCTCAACCTGCAGCTCGACGCCGCGCGCCGCGAGTGGACGGGGCAGTGGTTCGCTCAAATCGGCTGTGATTGGAAACTTCGTTACGCTGCCGTCGGCGGCAGTGACGGCCGCGGTGATGCGCGCGTCGAGATAGCCGTCCTGCTGCAACTCATGATAAAGAATCAGCGCGGCGTCCTCGATCGGCGGCGCATCGATCGTCTCCGGCGCGAGCTGGTCGCCGAGCAGCAGTTGCAAGCTGCGCGTCGTCTCGCGGCTGCCGAATGGGCCCATGCCCGTGACGCGCAACTCGGCGGCGGGCGCGGGCGATGTTGCTGCCGCGATGGCGGTGAGCGCGGCAAAAAGTAGCGCCAGTCTCCGATTGGCGAAATGCAGCGTGCGCCACGCGCTCGAAGGTGGTCGCCGCTGTCCCAGCGGCGACACGGTGCGGTCGTCATTCACGCTACTCATCGCCGCTCGGGACAGCGGCGACCACCTCGGAATTGCGGAGGCCCTCACACAACATGCGAGCGCGGCATTCAGCTTACTTCCGCTCTTCACGTTTCGCGCCCTCCTGCGTGTAGAGGCGGTATTTGATGCCCGCGTTGTAATTGTCGTATTCGTCGTATTCCCCGGTCAGCGACAGCTTCTCGCGCAACTTGTATTCGACGCGGTAAGTCTCGCGGCCTTCGCGCGACACCTGTTCGCCCGACGTGATCTCGAGCCGCTCCTCATCGCTGCCGGTGAGATTCTGAAAAATGCCGCGGCCCAAAAACGTGCCGAGCCGCGTGAGCCGCTGCGATCCCGTGGGCGAGTTCAACTCGTCCGTGGGAGGCTGGCCCGTTGTGACAAGCAACAGGATTTCGGCCGACTCCAGCGGCGGATTCGAGGAGAACGTTAGCGTCGGCGACGCGACCGTGCCTCCTGCCTCCATGCGCAACTCGTAGCCCATGCGCTTGGCCGCCGCGTTCACCGCGAGGCGCAGTTGCGTCGGATCTGCCTCCGTCAGACGCACCGTTCCTTGCTGCACGGCGAAGTTCGCGAAGGGGAAAATGACGCGGCCCTCGTCAACTGCGAGCTGTCCGACCGCGCGCGGATCGCCGAGCGTGCCGGTAAGATGAAACTGCGGCGTCGCGACGCCGTTGAACACTGCCGTGCGCACGCGGACCGCGCGCGCGCCACCGAGGCGCACATCAAGCGGCCACCGCGCGAACGGCTCCGTCGGCACTGAAAAATACGGCGGCTGACGCGCCGCGCCGCGCGGGCCGCCCGGAATGATCGCGGCGAGGTCCGCCATGACGAGCGCATCGCGCAGCTCGACCGTGCCGCTGATGCGCGTCGGTCCGCGCAGAGGAGTCTGCGCGCGAAGATCGAGGTTCGTGCGCACGAGCAATCCGGGCCGGCGCACGAGCGGCACATTCTGGCCTTCGAGGCGCAGGTCGAAGACCGGTCGATTGCGCGCGGTGAGTTCGGTGGTCCCAGTCAGCCGCACCGGTTCGCCGCCGAGTTCCGCGGCGAAGTCGCGCACCTCGATCTTGCGACCCTGCAATCCGAGATCGGCTTTCAGCCCGAGCATGCGTCCGAGCCCGGGCAGTGGCCGGCTCTCGCCGTCGCGCAGCCGCGCGTGGCCAGTCAACTCGCCGCGTGCCAGCGCGAGATCGGCGTCGATCACGCCCGCGGTGAACGGCAGGGCCGGAAACGTGCGGGCGAGTGCGGCGAGTTCCACGCGCTCCGCCGTGACGCGAGCGGTCGCCCGCGCCCAGTCGAACGTCTGCGGCTCGCGCACGAGAGCGGTCCACGCGGCGTCGTCCATCGGCAGCGCCCCCGTGGCGCGCAGCGGCTGACCCGCGATATGCGCGGCGAGCGACTCAAGCTGCAAGCCGGAGCGTTCCGCATGTAGCACGGCGTTCAGTCCCGTGATTTCCGCGGAAAAATTGTCCGCGCCTGAGTCGTCTGCGACGGCGCGCGAGATTTTTTCCGCCTCCGCCCGTAGCACCCCGCGCGGCTGGCGCAACGTGCCGCTGGCGGATGCCGCGATCGACGCGCCCGTGAGGGTGAAGCCGGTTTTTTCACCGACGATTTTCCACAACGGCGAGTCGGGCGCGATCGACGCCTCGAACTCCAGCGGCGCATTCTCGTCGAATTGCACTCGCGGCTGAGTCGCCCACTCGAGCCGCGCCGGCACGCGGCCATTGGCATACGCCATGAGCCCCCGTTCGTCTCCGAGTTCGAGCTGGCGAATGAGCGCGCCCGCACGGTCGCCCTGCGCCTCGAGCCGCGCCTTGAGCCACGCGCCTTCCCACTCGGCGGTCGCATCGAGTGACGCAGTGAATGCCAGCGCACCGTCGCGCACCTCGCCGCGCGCCTCGAGCCGGTTGATGCGACTGGGCGGCACCGCGCCCTCCCACCAGTCGACGATCCAGTCGGAGAGCAACTGATTCGCGGAGACGAAGAACGCCGGGGTCGCTCCAAGACGCGCATCAAGGGCGAGGCTGCTGGCGTCGCCCTCGAGGCGCACGCCGGTGATTTTCCACGTCGGCCGCCAGCTCACTTCGGCCGGAGCGACGAGCCGCAGCGTGTCACGCCCCGCGCGCGAGAGCGTGAGCGTGCGGAGTTCCACGCGGCGTTCGTCGAGCAAGCCGCCGGCTTGCAGCGCCGCGGCACCGGTGCGCGCGGTGACGCGAAAATCCTGCAACGCGCGCTCCTGGCCCTGCCACTGCGCCGTGACATCGGTCGGCCGCAACCGGCTCGCGCGCACTTGCGTCGCGCGCAACTCGCCGTGATGCCGCGGCGCTTCCAGCGGTCCCTCCGCCTCGACGGTCGCAGTTGCGCGCGCGAATGAAATTCCGGGCGGCAAGAATGCCCCGAGCGCGGACGACGCGACGTCGGCCTCGAGGCGCACGCCGCTCAACTCCCGCTGCGGCCAGTCGAGCGAACCGCGTCCGGTGACGCGGCTGGTGTCGTCGAGCATGAGGTCGAGTTGCGCGAGATTGACGATGGGCCAGCGCCAGTCGCCGCGTAGGGCGGCCGAGCGCGCGGCGAACTTTCCCGCGCGCAGCTCCGCGAGTTGCACCGCGAAACTGCCGCGCGATTCGCCGACCGCGGGGACGATTTCGATCGTGCCGTCCAGCCGACCGGTCGCATCAGCCAGCCACGGCTGCTGGGCGAGGTCGGCGCGCAGCGTGAGCTTGGCCGGCGTGGCGGGCGCGCGTCCGTCGTAGATGATCGTCAACGGCGCACTGAGGTCAGCCTGGGCGAACGGCGCGGCGATGTGCAGCGCCTGGACGAGCACGCGTTCACGATCGCCTTCCGCGCGGGCCGTCAGTTGCAGCGGCGGGACTTTTGCGTCGGGCAGGGGAGTCGCTTCCGCGCGCGCCTCGACGGTGAATTGGTCCGCGGCCCAGTCCGCGCGCACGTTGCTGTGCACGCGGGAGAATTGCGCGCCGAGTTTGAGTTGCGCGGCGGGCAGGTCCCAATTCTCCGCGCGCAGCTGCGCTTTCGCGGGAATCCAACCACGCTCGCCGAATGTCGCGTCGAGGGCGAACGGTTGCTGCCACCACGTGCCGGTGGCGCGCACGGCGTCGCCGCTCCACGCGAGCTGCGCGCCGGCGGCGAAGGTCGGGAGTTTCAGCGTGGCGGCGAATTCGTCCGCCGTGTCCTCGAACTCGACGGTGAAGGTGTCACCCGATGGCAGCGCGCCGTTCGCGCGCAATGTGCCGTTTTCCCAGCGCGCAGAAGCGACGTCCACGCCGTAGTCGCCCCGGTTGATGGTGCCGTCTTTCGCCGTGAGGCGGGGCAGCCAAGTGCGGAGCTGCGCGAGCGCACGCTGGAGTTGATCGTGCACGGCGCGAGGGGCGGCGGGGCGCGCGTTTGTGGGGGCGCTCGCGTCTTTGCGTGCGGGGAGCAGCGTGAGAGTCCAGCCGGTGATTTCGGCCTCGGCCGCGGAACGGCGCAGCAGCCACGGCAAGGGCGAGTCGAGCACGACGCGTTGCGCGGTGACAATGAGACCGCGACGTTCGAAGCGGGCGTTGAGGAGTGCAAACCGCGCGTAGCCGACGCGCTCGTAACGCTCAAAGGTGAGGCCGTAGCGCGCGCCGGCCGGTTTGAGCGCACGCCCCAGCCAGCCCGGCAGCGTGGCGAGGCCTAGGGCCAGCAACACCGCGAGCAGAAGGATGACCTTCAACGCGGCTCGCATCTGTGTTCAAAAGACCAGCGCGCGGGCGGACGGTTGCCAAGAATTCGCTGCTGGGGCAAAGACCTACCAGCGCGGGCGTGTGACGCCGCAGCGAACTCCGCCGCTTCGCGGGTCTGCAACGAGGTAGCCCGCGACCTCCGGGCGCGGCCTTGAACCCGTCCTCGGAGAGGCCGGGCTACCTGCCCACGCGGGCGGATATCACGAGCAGCTTTGGAGGCTCTAGCTTGCTGCGGCCGGCACCACCGATTGCCAGCGCACGAGCGGCTGTTTGGCGGCGACGTAGAGCGGGTGACGCGGGTGGCCGTCCTGCGTCGTGCCGAGACACCACAGCTCGCGTCCCGCGAAAAGTTTCACGACGGCGTCGGCCCGCGCTTGGTAGATGCCGCTCGCGCCCCACGCCGCGACGATTTTTTCACAGCGCTCGGCCGCGGCGAGCAGTGCAGCATCATTCTCCGGGCCGACGGGATCGTCCGCCTTCATCATCTCCGCCGGATACGGCGTGCGCAGGCCGAACAAGTTGGCCATCCAGAATCCGTCAAAGCCCTCGCGCTGCGAAAAGCTGCGGATGCGCGTGAGCGTCGGATCGAGCTGCGCCTCGTCCGCGGTCGAGGGATTCAACCCGATCCACATAATCAGCCGGTCGCTGAAGAGCGGATTCCACCGATGCACGAGCGAGTAGCGGTGCACGCGGTCGGGCGAGAAGTGGCACTCGTTTTCCAAGGCTACTTCTGGTCGTCGTCGAACATCTGCTTGGATTTTTTCTTCGGCTTCGTGCCTTGCTTGAGAAATTCCGCTTCCTCCTCGCGCTCGAGTTTTTCCTTCAGCGCTTTGCCTTCCAGGGGGCGCTCTGCGGCGGCGGTGGCCGCAGGAGGAGCTGAGGGAACGGTGGTCACGGAATCCTTGGCCGCTCCAACGTCGGCTTTCGTATCGCCGCCGAGAACGACACTGTCCGCGGGCAGGCGCTTGAGCCGGTCGGCGAGGGGCGGGTGCGTGGGGAAGAGGTTCTTCGGATCACCGGTGCGTTGCGCGAGGCGCTGGAGTGCGATGCGCAGTCCGCCCGGGGCATAGCCGGTCGTGACCGCGAGGGCGCGGCCGGTTTTGTCAGCTTCGAATTCTGTCGCGGGGTCGTAGCCTTTTTCGAAAAGCGTCTTCGTCACTTCGGCGATGCCGAGGTTGAACTGCTTGAGTTGCGCTTCCGTCTTCTTCGCGTCGCTGCTGCGGGCGATGACACCGCCCGCGAGACCCGAGAGAAATTCGCCGCGCGAGACGATCTTCAGTGCGTGTTTGCCGGTGATGTGCGCGATCTCGTGACCGAGGATCGCGCCGAGGATGTCGTCGTTGTCCGCGAGCTCGTAGAGACCGCGCGTGATAAACACGTAGCCGCTCGGTGCGGAAAAGGCGTTCACCGTCGGCGAGTCGAGCACCCCAAATGTCCAGGCGAGGTCGGGACGGTCCGAGTAGCGCGCGAGCGTGCGGCCAACGAGTGTGACGCGGCGCGTGACGGCCTCGTCGCGGACGAGGCCGAACTTGCCGACGATCTCGAGCGCCACCGAGTCGCCGATCGCGGCTTCCTCCTCGGGGCCGATGCCGGCCATGCCCTTCACGACTTTCTTGAGCGGGTCAGCGAGTTCCAACGCCTTGTTCAGCTTGTTCAGATCAAAGGCGGTAGCCGCGGTTGCAAAACCGAGTGCGACCGCAACGAGAGTAAAAGAGCGGGCGGTGAGCGGAGATCTCATCGTTGATACTCCCCTTTCTTTTGTTCCGTCATGAACTCCTCGACTGCGGCGGACGTCACGGCGGCGTTTTGCGCGCGGAGCCAGTCGAGATCGGCGCGCGCCTGGCCGAGGTTCCGGCTGGCGGCGTAGTCGTTCGCGGCCGGAGCGAGCGGGCGGGCCGCGGCGGTGGCGTTGGTCTGGCTGGCGAACATCGGCGCGCCGTCCATGCCTTTGCTTTCAACAGGCTTCACGGGGGCGAGGTTGCCGCCGAAGACCCAACCCTCGGTGCCGCCTTCGCTGACGCGCAGCCAGCCGTCCTTCGCCTCGAGGATTTTCACTTTGCGGCCGTAGCCGAGTTTGCCGGCGGCGGGGGCGAGCGCGCGGGGTTCGGCGCGGAGCACGGTCTCGGCGCGCTTGGTCCACGCGGAGCCACCGACCTCGAACGCGAGCGCGGTCAAGGCGAGGCCGGCGAGGAGCCAGCCGAGGGTGAAGGCGCGGGGTAATCTCATTTGGAGTCGAGGGTGAGCACCGGTTCCCAGTTGTCGGGCGGGGGAGTGGTGCGAAAACGGCGCGATTCTTCCCGCAGGCGCTGGGTCGTCAAGTCGCCGGGCATCAGCCGATCGGCTGCCTCGAGTTCTTCCGCGGCGCGGTCGAAAGCGCGCGCACAGTAAGCGTCGTAGCCAGCGCGGTAATGCGTGAGGAACGCGCGCTCGTGCTCTGGCAACTCTGCCGGCACACCGTGCAGCGTGTGCACCTCGATCGCCTGCAACTTGCCCTTCACGCGCAGACGCGCGAGCGGACGCGTGGCGAATTCGCCTTGGACGCGCCGCGCGGTTTCCTCGCCGAGAAGGATGCCGGTGCCGAAATGTTTGTTCGCACCCTCGAGTCGTGAGGCGAGGTTCACGGCGTCGCCCATTACCGTGTAATTTTTCTTCCGCGAGGAACCGAGGTTGCCGACGATCATTTCGCCGGTGTTAAGACCGATGCGGACCGCGAGCGTCACGCCGGTCGGGCCGGCGTAGCGGGCGTTGATCCCAACGAGGGCGCGCTGCGTCTCGAGCGCGGCGAAACATGCCTCCCGCGCGTGGTGCGGCGAGGGTTGCGGGGCGCCGAAGACCGCCATGACGGCGTCGCCGATGTATTTATCGACGTAGGCGCCGTGGTCGAGCAGCCGCTCGGTCGTTTCCTCGAGGTAGGCGTTGACGATCTCGACCATGCGCTCGGGTTGGTCGCGCAGTTTTTCCGACAGATCGGTGAAACCCGCGAGGTCGGAGAAAAACACCGTCGCCTCGCGGCGCTCGCCCCCGAGGCGGATGGAGTCGGGATCGCGCACGAGCTGCGCCACGACGCCCGGGTCCACATAGGCGCCGAACATCGACTGGATCTCTCGCTTGCGCCGCTGCTCCTGCCAAAACCCTTCCGCCACGACACCGAGCAAGGTGAGCAGCACCGCGGCCACCGGCGTCGCCGGAGGCAGGAACCAACCCGCCGCCAACGCCGCGTAAGCGCCGACGCCCGCGAGCACGACGAGTCCGAGCGCCGCCGTCACCGGTGCGCCGACCCCCGGCCACCGCGCCGCCGCGAGAAAAATCAGCGCGGCGAACAGCGCCGCCAAGCCGAGGACAAATGCGTGGCCGGACTCGCGAATGAAAGCGCCGGTGCGCAAATTCGCCCACGCGGTCCAGTGCAGCAGCACGCCGGGCTCGAGCCGGCCGATGGGCAGCGGCTTCACGTCGAAGGTGCCGGAGGCGTTCGCGCCGACGAAAACGGTGCGCCCGCGCACGAGGTCGAACGACCCGCCGCTCAACTCCGGCTCGCGCGCAAGGGCCGCGGCCAGCGCGTCCGGCGAAAAATCAGGCGCCGCCTGGCTCATCCGATCAAGCATTGGCCAGCCCGCCTCGATGAACGGAGCGGCCGCGAGTCGCGCGACGTTCGCGGGGTCGAGCGACTCCAGCGGGCCGTGCCAGCGCACGAGTGCGTCGCCGGATTTTGTCGGCGGTCGCGGCAACGCGGCGGCCGCGAGCGAACCGGTCACCCGGTAGCGGCGCGCCACGCCGTCGTCGTCGGGGAGAAATTCCACGTCGCCCTCACGCGCGGTGGCGAAGTGCGCGGCGTGCGCGCGGCGGAATTCGTTCGTCCAAAAAACGGGCCCGCGCTGTGCCGTGCGACCGAGCACGACCTTGGGCGAGGCGGCGGCGGTGCCAGCGAGCAGCAGGTCCTGTTCGGCCGACTCGGACTGATCGAAGAAGGTGAGATCTAGGACGATCCTCTCCGCACCCGCGCGTTCGAGTCCGACAATCAGGGCCGCGAACGCCGCGCGCGGAAACGGCCAGCGCATGGCGAAAGGTTCGCGTCCGAGCCGATCCATCGTGTTCTCGTCGATCAGCACGAGTGCCGACGGTGGCGGCGCGACCGGCGCAGCCAGCGGACGGCGGCTCGCGGCGTCGAAGAACCCGCGGTCGAGCGTGCGCCCGAGCGGTGAGAAATGAAACGCGACGACGAGCAGTGCGAGCGCCGGAATCCAGCGCCACCGCCACGAAGACCCGCCGAGCGAAGTCGTGCTCACCGCGCGAGTAGAGGCGGGCCGACGCGTTCCGGCAAGCGCGGGCGCGACGTTGACTCAGGCCTTGCGGCCGGACGTGTTCCGCGATTCCCCTGCATCGCGCATGTCTGATCCTTCTGCGGCCGATTTTCACGCCCGGCTCGAGGCCGTTTACCGCGAGGAGTCGGGACGTGTTCTGAGCGTGCTGATCCGGCTGCTGGGCAGCTTCGATGTGGCGGAGGATGCGATGCACGACGCCTTCAACGCGGCCGCGCAGCGCTGGTCGGCGGAGGGAATCCCGGCCAACCCGCGTGCGTGGCTCATTTCGACCGCGCGCTTCAAGGCAATCGATGCTTTCCGCCGACGAGCCCGGCTTGACGCGTCGCAACTGCAGGTGGCGGAGATGTTGCACGGCGCGGAAGCTACGGCGGCGGCCGATGCTGATGAACTACCGGACGACCGGCTCCGGCTCATTTTCACCTGCTGTCATCCGGCACTCGCGCTCGAGGCGCGCACCGCGCTGACGTTGCGCGAAGTGTGCGGCCTGACCACGGAGGAAATCGCCCGCGCGTTCCTCACTTCTCCCACGACGATCGCGCAGCGGATCGTCCGCGCGAAGGCGCGCATCCGTGACGAGCGCATTCCGTATCAGGTGCCCGCCGCGGCGGAATTACCGGAGCGACTCGGCGCCGTGCTTGCGGTCGTTTATCTGTTGTTCAACGAAGGCTACGCGGCATCGGCGGGGCCAACGTTGATGCGAGCGGAGCTTACCGCCGAGGCGATCCGACTCGGTCGCGTGTTGGTCGAGCTGTTGCCCGAGCCGGAGGTCACGGGACTGCTGGCGCTCATGCTGCTCCAGGAATCGCGGCAGGCGGCGCGCGTCGGTGCAGATGGCGAGATGGTGTTGCTCGCGGACTAGGATCGCGCGCGGTGGAATCAGGATTTTATTCGCGAGGGGGTGACCTTGGTGGAACGCGCGCTCGCGACGCGGCGCTTTGGACCTTACACGCTGCAGGCCGCAATCGCGGCCCTCCACGCGGAGGCGTCGCGGTCCGCCGCCACGGATTGGCCGCAGATCTGCGCCCTCTACGCGGCGTTGCTGGAACTCCAGCCCTCGCCGGTGATCGAACTCAATCGCGCGGTGGCCGTCGCGATGCACCGCGGTCCCGCCGCCGGATTGGCCCTGATCGATGCGCTCCTCGCGCGCGGCGAGTTGCAGGAGTATTCGCTGGCGCACTCGGCGCGCGCCGATTTGTGGCGGCGGCTCGGGCGCAGCGACGAGGCGCGAGCCGCCTATGAGCGCGCGGAGGCCTTGGCGAAATCCGAGACGGAACGGAGGTTTTTGGAAAAACAACGACGTGAACTTGGATAATTTATTCGGGCCCGGTCGAAAACCACCCAGCCCAATCGACTAGAAGACGAACGCCGCTCAATTCCGGGCGCGTTCACCCCTCCTCCCTCCCTATGAAATACATCTGCCTCGGCTTTGCTGATCCCAAGATATTCGCTGCGCTTTCCGAAACGGAACTGCAGGCGGCGACGGACCGCTGCTTCATCTACGACGACGAGCTGCGGGCGAAGGGCCATTTCACGGGCGGGCATGCGCTGCAGCCGCCCAGCAGTGCGATGACATTGCGGTCCGTGAACGGACGCGTGGTGGTGACGGATGGACCGTTCACCGAAACCAAGGAATACCTCGGTGGCATCCTGATCCTCGAAGCGCGCGATCTGAACCATGCGGTTGAACTCATCTCGAAGCATCCCGGCGTTGGATTCGGTCCGTGGGAAATCCGCCCGGCCGCCGATCTCGGCGAAATGATCCGGGAAAGCGAAGTGCGACGCGGTATTGCGAAGCCCGCGCAGGGCTGACGACCGCCGGCGACCGACTGACCGCGGCGATGCGCCGCGGCATGGCGAGTTGTAGCGTAGCGCCGGCATGTCGCCTGCCGTTGGTCGGATGCAGGCGGGATGCTTGCGCCACTCTGACGCGCCAAGAACCGGCTCGCGCCGCACGGCACGGTTCGCACACTGCGACGGCATGGCTTGGCGCCTCGATGAGCACGTGATTCGCGGGGAGATCGACAATCGCACGCGCGGTCGCACAACGGGGCGCATCTGGTTCGCGGGGCGCACGGATCCGGTGGAGCTCGCGCTGGACGGCAACTGCTGGCGCGATCTGGCGGGTCGCCGCTTGGAGTTCGTTAATCCGGAGCCGAAGCCGGGGCTGCCGGAATCTTTCGCTGCGCGGCAGCAAGGTGCCGTTGGTGACATCACCGCCTCGCGCAAAGTGAAGGTGCCGGACATCCCGCTCGACGACCTGCATCTTTACTACAAGACCGGCCGCGAAATGCCGTGGCATTGGGGCAACTCGCTTTACCTCGAATGGGTTTCAGCGCGCAACGGCCGTGTGGTGATCGAGACCGCGAGTTTCGAACTGAAGATCGTCGGCGAACCCGCGTGGGAAATGTCGGAGGCCGAGGAGCAGGATCAACGCCGCGCGAACGCCGCTGCGCTGGACAGTTTCATGGCGCGGATGGATGAGGCGCTCGCGCAGCGGCGCGAGCGCAAGGAGCAAAAGTCGCCCGTGCAGGACGACGAGGCCGCGCCGGGCAACGCGGGCGAGCCGATGACCGAGGAGGAAGCGGACCAGATGCAGGCCCGCAGCAATTTGTTGGCCGATCGCATCGAGGTGAGGATGGCGCGCGAACGCGAGGAGGCCGATTACGGGAAAATTTTGGAGGAGGAAATCGAACGGCTGAACCGCGAGTTTCCCCCGGCGGAGCCGACGCCGGAGCAACTGGCCCGGAACGCCGCGTGGCTCGAGGAGTTCAATCGCGGCAGCGACGAGGCGGCCGAAAATCCGGACGCGGAAATCGACGACGAGCCGTGTTACGAGCATCCGCTCGCTGGACGCGCGGCGGAAATCTATGCGACTTGGCGTGAGTTGGCGGAAGCGGAGCACTGGCTGCCGGAGGACGCGGTGGCGGAGCACCCGGTGCAGGAGTTGCTCCACGCCCTGCGGCGGGCCAGCGTGAAACTCACCGTCGCGCTAAACGGCGAAGAGTGGCCGCCAGATCTGAACTTTTGCGCGATCAAAATCGTCCAGTTGAAAAAAACGCGCGAGTATCTCGACGACGCACTGCGCGCACTCGAGTCGTTTCAGGAGGAGAAACTCGTTCCACCGACGCGTCTCGGCCCGCTGCTGATAGAGCTGATCGACCTCGCGCACGACGCGGACGAACTCATCGCCGAGCTGCGCGAGCGGTTGGAGCGCGGGACGGATTAGGAATGACCAACGATTTTTCTGCCATGAACTACGACCCCAGGAAAGTGGACGATGCCGTGCTCGCGCTGCTGTGGCTGACGAGCTTTCGCGAAAAGAAGGACTGGCCGCTGCGCGCGTGGAAGGGACACGATTGGGACGCGATGAACCGGCTCCACGAAGCAGGCTTCATCGACGATCCGCGCAGCAAGAACAAGTCGGTCCTCTTCACTGGGGAGGGCGAACGTCGCGCGGAGGAATTGTTCACGCAGCTGTTCGGCCAGCCGGACGGTGAGTGAGGTAGTTATCGAATAGGGAAGTCTCCGCGTCTTCGCGCGCTCCGCGTTTTAGCCCGTCGTTCTGGTTTCAACGCGGAGGAAGACAGGATCGACCCGACCACTGAGCGATGAATTCTCCGAGCTTACGCCGGCGAACGTTCAAGAGCATCAAGGATGGCTCGGGCGACGTAGGCGCGGTAGCGGCTGCGCCCCGTAATTTCGCGGAGGTGGCCGGCGGCCACGAGCGACTGCAGCACCTTCGCGGCGGTCGGCTGGGAGACGGCCATGAGCTTGGCCGCTTCGGAAACCGAGATGTGTGGGCGGACGAAGAGTTGCGAGATGAGCGCGGCGGAGCCCTTGCCATGATCCTCGAGGAGGAGGCGCTCGCGCAGCTCGATGAGCTTGCGCACGCGGCGCACGGCATCGCGTGCCGTCTCTTCAATGCCGACCAGAAAATAGCGCACCCACGCCGCGTAATCACCGTGCGTCCGCACGCGGAGGAGCAGGCGGTAATAGTCTTCGCGGTTCCGCTCGATGTAGTCGGAGAGATAAAGCAGCGGCTGTGAAAGCCGGCCGCGCTCCACCAGAAAAAGCGTGATGAGGAGGCGTCCGATCCGGCCATTGCCGTCGAGATACGGATGAATGGCCTCGAAGTGCTCGTGGATGAGCGCGCAGTGCACGAGGTCGGGCAGGACGCCGCGGAGGTGCAGGTATTTTTCCCAGGCGCCGAGGACATCGGGCAACTCCTCGTGGGGTGGCGGCACATAGGTGGCGGTAGCAGGCGTGCTACCTGCCGGACCGATCCAATTCTGCGACCGCCGGAATTCCCCGGGCGTGGCGAATCGGCCGCGCACCCCGGTCATGAGCTTGGCATGCATCTCATTCAGCAGGCGCAGCGAGAGCGGAAGACTGTCGAGGCGGGTCAAACCATGTTCGAGCGCGGCGACGTAGTTGAGCACCTCCTGCACGTCGGCCGCTGGAACTTGGGATTGGTCGGACTGGCCGGCCTCGCTCAGGAAGACATCCGTCAGGCTGGCTTGCGTGCCCTCGATGCGGGAAGAGAGCACCGCCTCGCGCCGCACGAGAGGGTCGATTAGCAGATGCGGATTGGGGAGTTGGCGACCGAGCCCCGACAGCTCGCCCAAGGCCGCGTCGGCCCGCGAGAGAACCATGATCAGTTCAAGATCGAAGGACAGGTCGAGCGGCGGCAGGGCTGGGATGAACGCGTGATACCCTGTCGGTTGGCGAACCACGCGACCAGACTCTGGGGAGTAAAAGATTTTTGGGTCCACGTCAGGTTAACGAAAAATAAGTCCATAATCTTTAATTAACAATAGTCTAATTAAAGAAACAGGCCCATTTTTACATTAACCCAACCCATGAGGGGGTGCATGCCGTTGCGCCGGTGTGCTATCACGAGCCCCCGCAACGACGGATGTGCTCAGTAAACCTGCTCTTCGAGTAGCGCGAACAGCTCAGCCTCGGTGATTCTGCGTTGGCTCATGCTGTCGCGTTCGCGGAGGGTGAAGGTGTCTCCGGGTTTTTCGATGGTTTCGAAATCGATCGTCACGCACCATGGCGTGCCGGCTTCGTCCTGGCGGCGGTAGCGTTTGCCGATCGCGCCGCCGTCGTCGTATTGCACGGCGTAGCGACGCTTGAGTTTTTCGTGGAGCGCCTTCGCGCGGTTGGTGAGAGCTTCCTTGTTCTTGAGCAGCGGGAGCACGGCGACCTTCACCGGCGCGATGCGCGGCGAGAGGCGGAGCACGGTGCGTTGCTCGACGTTGCCCTTCTCGTCCTTCACGTCCTCGACGGCGTAGGCCGATGCGAGCACGGCGAGGAAGATGCGGTCCACTCCGACGGCGGGCTCGATGACGTGCGGGACCACTTTGGTCTTCGTCGTCTCGTCGAAATACACGTGCGGCACGCCGGAATGTTTCTGGTGCTGCTGCAGGTCGTAATCGCTGCGCGCGGCGATGCCCCAGAGTTCCTGCACGCCGAACGGATACTTGAACATGATGTCCACCGTGCGGCGCGAGTAGAACGCGAGTTTCTCCTTCGGGTGCTCGTGGAGCGAGAGGTGCGACTCGGGCAGGCCGATGGATTTGAGCCAGTCCTGACACCACTTTAGCCATTCCTCGTGGCACGCGAGCCAGTCGGCGTCGGGGTGAATGAAGTATTCCATTTCCATCTGCTCGAATTCGCGCGAGCGGAAGATGAAATTGCGCGGCGTGATCTCGTTGCGGAACGACTTGCCGATCTGCGCGAGGCCGAAGGGTAGCTTCACGCGCGTGGTGTCCACGACGTTCTTGAAATCGACGAACATGCCCTGCGCCGTCTCGGGGCGAAGATAGGCGACGGACGAAGCGTCGGACATCGCGCCGACGTTCGTCTGGAACATCATGTTGAACGAACGCGGCGGCGTGAGACTGCCGGGCTCGCCGGTCGCGGGCGAGGGGATGAGCGAATGCTGATCCTCTGTAGCTTCAGTGAAATCTTTGATCGGACTGAATCCATCGCGGGGTTCGCCCCCGCGCCAAAATTCTACGTTACTTCCAGCGAGAACTTGGTGCGTGTGCGCGATCCGCCAGAGTGAGCCCTGAATTCCTTTCTTACGCTTTAGCGATTCTGCAGCAGATCGGAGTTCTTCTTCCGTTTTTTCCGACTCAAGGGCTGACACATATCCGACGGTTTTTCCGTCCACGACGACCGCCGCGAAAAACAACTGATCCGCCCGATACCGTTGCTTGCTCACCTTGCAGTCCACGAGCGGGTCGGTGAAGCCGGCGACGTGGCCGGAGGCTTCCCAGACTTTCGGGTGCATGATGATCGAGGTCTCGATGCCGACGACGTCGTCGCGGCGCTGGACCATGTCGCGCCACCAGCAGTCGCGGATGTTGCGCTTCAACTCCACGCCGAGCGGGCCGTAGTCGAAGAAGCCGTTGAGGCCGCCGTAGATTTCGGACGACTGATAGATGAAGCCGCGGCGCTTCGCGAGCGACACAAGGGCTTCCATGAGATTCGGAGTTTCGGCGGCGTTGGACATGGTGAGGAAGTTGGCCCCCGACTGGATGCGGGGAGCGGTCGGGCAGTGAAGGAGCCTCCCCAAAGGCGGTCAATGCCGCGATGGGTCACGGATGTTCGGGAGAATTGCACCGCGGCGGCGGCGACCAGACCGCCGCGAGACGCAGCCGTCGCCGTCTGGAAGCGCTCCCTCCTGGGGCTCGGCGCTCAGGTGCGCGGCCGCACTGCCACATGCACCTCGAACGTCTTGGCGAACCACGGGGTGAACGGCCCGTGCCAGTAAACGGCGTAAGGTTCGCCCGCGGACTCGACCTCCGGGCGTTCGGCCAGCCAGGCGAGCAAACGCGTGCGGAGGTCCTCAAAATTCTTCCGCGAGTAAGCGCCGCGTCCGCCCGCGCTCGCGACGTGGCGCTGGGGAATCTCGATCACTTCAACGCCGCTTTCGTTGCCGGCGACTTTGGTCCGCTCGCTTTCGGCCACCCAGAAATACATCGCGGCATCATCGATTTGCGCCTCCACCGGCGTAGTCATCGCGATCTCGTGACGGGAAATGTAGCGAAAGAGCGGGCGGAAAAGGTCATTGGCCGAGGAAAAATAATTTCCGCGGCCGCTCGCCTTGAGCAGCACGCCGGCGGGCAGCGTCTTCAGCTCGATGCGCCCCGGTGCAGTCGGGGGAAAGGCTTGTCGGGCGGCCATGGCGGGGGAGCTGACGAGGAGAAAAGCGAGGAGGACGGACGGCAAGCGCATCAACTATCATGCGCCCGAGAGGCTGTTCGGGATGCACCAGCTTTGCGCCGAATTCGACCGGTCGACTCGTGGCGCAGCGGACATTCCGAGCAGAGGCCGCGATGGACTCCATCTTCGCTGTCGGAAGCACAGGATCCGGGAAAAATTTGTTTCTCCGAAATCGCTGAGAAATGTCGCGCCCCGCACTTCCGTCTTGCCCGGCGGGCGCGTGGCCCCTCCGGTGACCTCTGCCATGAAAGCCTCGTTCTCCGCGAAGGAATACCGCCAGCTCCTCGAACTCGTCCACCTCGGCATGTGGGTCGTGACCGGTTACCAAGGAGAGGACACCCCCGCGGCCAAGCGCTATTTCCAGCTCGACCAGCGGCTGATGGAACTCGCGACGGACATGGGTTGCGCCGACGCCGTCGAGCTGCGTCCCGACGGCACGTTGCAGCCGTCGCCGAAACTGGCCGAGGACGAGCGCATGAAGGAGATCCAACTCGATTTTCAAAACGACGCGTTCTGGCACGAGTTCGTGCAGCGTCTCGCCGATCGCGATCACGTCGGGGCCGCCGCCAAACGCGCACTCGAGACGCCCGGCGTCGAACCAGCGCCGAGCGAGGAAGACCAACTCAAGAAAATCGAGGAACGTTACTGGGCGGAGTTCGAGAAGAACGATCTCGCCAACGTCGTCGTCCTGCGCGGCGGGCGTGGGTGAGGGAGGCGGAAGAGTGAAAGGCTGAAGGGCTGAAAGCTGAAGGGCGGAAGGCTGAAGGCGGAGGTGGGACGCGGAGCGCTGAAAGCGTAGGGCGGAGAGCCGAATGCAATTTTTCGGA
>PNJQ01000020.1 GCA_013821985.1 Opitutus sp. | reverse complement strand
CCGCCTTCCGCCTTCCGCCTTCCGCCTTCCGCCATGTCGCGCGTCGCCGCCCACTCCGCCCAAAACGCCAACGCTCTCCTGCGCGACGTTGTCCGGCTGTTTCTCACGGCGCAGCGCTCGATGACCGAATGCTGCTCCGAAGCGACCGCCAGGGAATGTCAGGCGCTCCTCCTCATCGGCGCCGCCGAGGCGCCACTCACGGTGCAGGATTTCGCCGACAAGATGAGCCTGGAGAAAACCTGGGCCAGCCGCCTCGTTGTGCGGTTGGAAAAGCGCGGCCTCATCACGCGCGTCGATCACCCCGAGGACGGTCGCAGCTGGCTCATCGAACTCACCGCCAAGGGCCGCAAGGAGCACGCCGCGCTCGAGCACTCGCTGAACGACCACGCCGTGAACCTGCTCGGCTGCGTCCCCGCCGCCGAGCGCGCCAACGTGGAACGCGCGCTCATCCACCTGCGCGACGCGCTCGCGACCTGCCTCGTGGAGTGCCGTCCGAACAAGAAAAATTCCAAATGCTGAACTCCTCTCACCCCGAAACGGTCGCCGTCCACGCCGGTCGCGCGCCGGATCCCTCCAGCGGCGCCGTGACACCGAACCTGGTGTTCAGCTCCACGTTCGCGCGCGACGACCACGGCCAGCTCCCGCACGGCCATGTCTATTCCCGCACCTCGAATCCCAACCGCGCCTCCGTCGAGGCCGCGCTGACCGCGCTCGAAGGCGGCGCCCACGCTTTCGCGTTTTCCTCGGGCCAGGCCGCGTCCGCGGCCATCTTCGCGACACTTTCACCCGGCGACCGCGTCATCCTCCCCGACGATCTTTATCACGGCACGCGTTACCTCGCGAAAAACGAATTTGGCCGCTGGGGACTCGTGGCCGAGTTCATCGACACGAGCGACCTCGCCGCCGTCACCACCGCGCTGCAAAAACCCGCGCGCCTCATCTGGCTCGAAACACCCTCGAATCCGCGCCTGAAAATCTCTGACATTGCCGCCGTGGCCCAACTCGCGCGGGCCGCGGGAGCAATTGTCGCGGTCGATAACACCTGGGCTACGCCGGTGCTCACGCAGCCGCTCACGCTCGGCGCGCACCTCGTGATGCACTCGACCACCAAATACCTCGGCGGTCACAGCGATCTTCTCGGCGGCGTGTTGATCGCCGGCGGCGATGCCCCCGCCGATCTCGTCGCACGCCTGCGCACGTGGCAAAACCTCGGCGGTGCCGTTCCCGCGCCCTTTGACTGTTGGTTGCTGTTGCGCAGTCTCGCCACACTGCCGCTGCGCGTTCGCGCGCAATCCGCCAGCGCCGCGCAACTCGCCGCGTGGCTGTCTGGGCATTCGAAAATCGAACGCGTCTATTATCCCGGGCTCTCCTCGCATCCCCACCACGTCGTCGCCGCGCAACAGATGTCCGCGTTCGGGGGCATGCTCTCGTTCGAAGTCCGCGGCGGCCATGACGCCGCGAAAGCTGTCGCGTGCCGCGTAAAGCTCATCACGCAGGCGACGTCGCTCGGCGGGGTCGAAAGCCTGATCGAACACCGCCGCCCCGTCGAAGGCCCCGACTCCGTGACACCCCCGGGCCTCCTCCGCTTCTCCGTCGGCCTCGAACACGTCGAAGACCTCCGCGCCGACCTCACCCAAGCGCTGGGCTGACGTGCAATGCGATTGGGTAGGGCGCGGATTCCGTTCGCGCCGCAAACGCTACAGCATTTTCCACAAAGGTGTAGCCGGGGTCGCTGACCCCGGAAGGACGGTCGCCGAGCGAAGAAACGCCAACCCGGGCTCAGCGCGCCCGGCTACAGAAAAACGGAAAGTGCTCTCGAGCCTGAGTGGACCACGGATTACGCGGATTGCACGAATCGTTCCACTGCGGGATGCGTGTTATCCCTCAAATCCGCGGTTAAAAATCTCACTCGTTGCGCAGCGCAACGACGGGATTCACGCGCAACGCCCGCAGCGTCGGCATCAGCATGGCGCAGGCACCGGCCAGCAGCAGCGCGGCGGCCGTGCCGCCGAAAGCCGCCGCGTCACGCGGGCTCACGCCGTAGAGCACGGAGCCGAGCACGCCCGAGGCGAAGAATGCGAGCGTCAGCCCGGCCGCGAGGCCGAGCACGAGTTGCCAGCCGCCCTGCCGCAACACGAGCGCGAGCACGTTGCCCCGGGTGGCACCGAGCGCGACGCGCACGCCGATCTCCTGCGTGCGTTGCGCGACCGAGTAGCTGATCACGCCGTAGAGTCCGACCGCGGCGAGCACGAGCGCGATGCCCCCGAAGACCGTGAAAATGCCTGCGAGGAGCTGCTTGTTGAAACGCACCTCGGTGATGAGCTCGTCCATCGTCTTGCCGAAATAGACCGGCAGGTCCGCGTTGAGTTCGCGCACCGCGGCGCGCAACACCGGCGCGAGCAGCGTCGCGTCGCCGGAATGCCCTTGGACCAAAAACGAAATTCGTGGCTGCGCCCCACTCTGCGCGAGCGAGAGATAGACCTGCGGTTCGTTGCGCCGCTCGAAGCGTCCGCGCATCGAGTCGGGCACGAGACCGACGACCGTGATCCATTTTTCTTTTCCATCCGGCGCGCCGCGACCGATCCGGAACTTGCGGCCGAGCGGGTCCTGGCCGGGAAAATAGTTGGCGGCAAATGTCGCGCTGACGACCGCGACCGCCGGTGCCGCGGCGTCATCGGCCGCGGTGATGCCGCGACCCTGCAGCACCGGCACGCGCAGCACATCGAAATAATTTTCCGTCACGGAGCGCACGTCCGCCAGCAACGCCGGCCGGCCCTCCGGCTCGGGGGCGCGGCCCTCGAGGCTGATGGCGCTGCGGTTCGTCCATTGCGGCGTGAGATCGGAGGCGGCGACGCCTGCGATCTCGCTCCGGGCGCGCAGGTGGTCGGTGAGCTGTTGCACGAACGTCATCTGCTGCTCGGGCGTCGCGTATTCCTTTTCCGGCAGGGCGACGCGGCCGGTGTAGATGCCTTCCGTCGAGTAACCAAGAGGGAGACTCTGCATCTGCATTACCGTGCGGATCGTCAGCGCCGAGAGGACAAGCAACAGGCACGAGAACACAACTTCGCCGAACACGAGCACGCGCGCCAGCCGGCCGCGCGATCCCGTCGAGCCCCGCGAAGCGTCCTTCAATGCCGTGTTCAAATCCGGCCGCGACGCGCGCCACGCGGGATAAAGTCCCGCGATGAGCGCCGTGCCGACGGTGAGCGCCCCGAGATGGCCGAGTGCGGGACCGTCGAGTTCGAACGTGAAGAAATACGGGAGCGTCAGCCGCCCGATGTAATGCCGGAAAATCACCAACGCGCCTTCCGCAATCGCGACGCCGCCCACCGCCCCGCTCGCACACAAGACCAGCGTCTCCGCCAGCAGCAGGCGCAGCACGCGTCCGCGGCCCGCGCCGAGCGCGGCGCGGACAGCGAGCTCCTTGTCGCGCGCGGCACTGCGTGCAAGGAGGAGGTTGGCGACGTTGGCACACGCAATTAGCAGAACGAGGCCGACCGCGGCGAGCATCACACGCACGAGCACGGCGTCGTCTGTGCTGACCTGAAATTGCCGGTAACCCATCACGCGAAAGCCAACGGCCTTGTTCGTGTCGGGGTGCTCCGCCTCGAGCCGGCGCGCGATCGTCGCTGCTTCGGCTTCCGCCTGCGCGAGAGTCACTCCGCCGGCGAGCCGGCCAAACACGACGTAATTGCGCTCGCTCCGCGCCTCACCGGCCGCGCGACCGCGGAAGGGCAGCCAGAGCTGGTTAACTTCAGGAAACTTGAAGCCGCGCGGGGCAACGCCGATGACCGTCGCGGCCACGCCGTTCACCTTCACCGCACGTCCGAGCACCGCGGGATCCGCCTGGAAGAATTTCTCCCAGACTTCGTGTCCGAGCACCACCACCGGCGCGGCACCAGGCTGGTCCTCCGCCGCCGTGAACCAGCGACCGAGCACGACGGGCGCACCGAGCAACGCGACGCCGTCAGCCGTGAGGTAGGTGCCGTCGAGCCGCTCAGGGTTGAGCGTGTCGGTGCTGAGCGTCACGGTGACGTCGTAATAGGCGGAAGCGATCTCGAGCGATTTCTGCTGCGCGCGATAGTCCTCGAATTCCGCCCACGACAATCGCGTGCGGCTTTCGGGCGGATTCTCGGGCGAGTGCGAAAACAGCGCCACGAGTCGCTCGCCTTGCGGCAACGGCAGGGCGCGCCACACGATGCCGCTCGCGATCGAATACATCGCAGCGTTGATGCCGAGGCCGAGCGCGAGCGTCACGACGACGATGGCGGCGAAACCGGGATTTTTCCGGAGGCTGCGGAACGCAAACAGCAGATCGGAAAGCATGGGCGGCGCAGAGTTGGAGTTCGGTTATTCGCTGCGGAGCGCTTCGACCGGATTCACCCGCAACGCGCGGAGCGCCGGGATCAAACAGGCGAACACGCCAGCGACGCCAAGCGTCACGAACGTCGCAACGTAGGTCGTAACGTCCGACGGCTTGATGCCGTAGAGCGAATTCGTCTGCAGCTTCGCGGCAAAGAACGCCAGGGTGAGCCCGATGACGAGGCCGATGGCAAGGCGCAGACCGCCTTCGCGCAGGATCATTTTCAGCACGTCGCCCGAGGTGGCGCCGAGCGCCATGCGGACGCCGATCTCGGTCGTGCGCTGGCTGACGCTGTAAGCCATAACGCCATAGAGGCCGACGGCGGAAAGGAGCAGCGCCACCGCGCCGAAGATGCCGAAGATCCATGCGAAAAGTTTTTTGAAGAACTTCGCACCTTCCACCATGCGCTCGAGCGTCTGCGGCCAGTAGATCGGCAGATCGTCGTTGAGCGTGCGGACGGTGGTGCGGATGACCGGCGCGAGGTTCGAAGCGTCGCCCGCGCGGGCGCGCGTGAAGATGGTGTTGAACCGCGCCTCGCGCCGCTGCGTGAACGGTATGTAGGCCTGCGGGATGTTGGTCATGAAGTCCTGGAACTCTCCCTGCAGCGTTGGGCTGACGACGCCGATGACGGTGAGCCACTTGATTTCTCCGGGCCTCGAACCGTCGCCGTAGGCGAAGCGCTTGCCGAGGGGATTCTCGCCCGGCCAGTGACGCTCCGCGAACTTCGAACTGATGACGGCAACCGGCAGCGAAGTGGCGGTGTCGCGCTCGTCGAACGAGCGACCTTGCAGCAGCTTGATGCCGAGCGTGTCGAAGTAGCCGCCGGAAATTCCGATTTCCGTGGCGAAGCGCCGCGGGGTTTCCTTCGTGAGCGGCTGGCCCTCAAGGACGATCTGCGAGCGATTGTTCCACGTCGGCTGGCCGGAGGACAGGGCGACGGACGCGATTTCCGGACGCGCGGCGAGGCGCGCGAGGAGTTCGCGATAAAACTCCTTCTGCGCGTCAACGCTCTTGAACTCCGCTTCGGGCAAACCGATGCGGTTGGTGAAAACGCCGGCGGTGCGGAAGCCCATTTCCGCGGACTGCATTTTGATGACCGAGCGCACCGCCAGACCGGAGAGCACGAGCAGGATGCACGAAAGCACCACTTCGCCGATGACCATCACGCGCGTGAATTTGCTCAGCGAAAAACCCGTCGAGCCGCGCCCGCCGTCCTTCAGCACGGTCATGAGATCGCCGCGGGAGGCGCGCCACGCGGGCCAGAGTCCGGCCATGACGCACGAGAACAGCGCGAGCGCCACGACATAGACGATGGAGACCTGGTCGATCTTGAACACCATCCAGTAGGGCGGCGGCTCCGACGCTGCGGCCATGTAGTGATTAAACACCGCCATCAGCCCGTAGGCGGTGCCGAGGCCGAGTGCGGCGCCAAAAAACGCAATGACGAGCGATTCGCCCATCAGCAGCTGGATGACACGGCGGCGGCTCGAGCCAAGCGCGGCGCGCACCGCGATTTCCTTCTGGCGCACGGCGGCGCGAGCGAGGAGCAGATTCGCGACATTCGCACACGCGATGAGCATGACGAGAAACACGGAACCGAGCATGACGTTGAGCATCGCGAGCGTCCCCTCACCGACGAATTCGTCGCGCAGCTTCTTCACCGTCACCCCGACGTTCTGATTCGTGGCGGCGTGAGCCGTCTCGAGCTGGCGCACGATGCCCTGCATTTCGGCGCGCGCCTGCTCCATCGCGACGCCCGGTTTAAGGCGGCCCATGATTTCCCAGTAACGGTTATCGCGTCCTTCGTCCGCCGGCATGGTGCGCAGCGGCATCCATGCATCGGCCTCTTCGGGAAAACGAAAACCCTTCGGACCGATGCCGACAACCGTGGCCGACACGCCGTTGACCTTCACTTGCGTGCCGATGATCGCCGGGTCGGCCTTGAAGCGATTTTGCCACACGGTGTGACCGAGCACGACGACGGGTGCGGCGTTCGGTTCACCGTCGCTGGCTTGGAACCAGCGCCCGAGGTGCGGCGGAGTCTGCAACATCGACATGCCGCTCCACGTGATCCGGCAGCCGGTGACGCGCTCGGGATCGCCGCCCGGCCCGCTGAGATTAAACGTCCCTTCCTGAAACGCGGCGATGTCCTCGAAGGATTTTTGCGCCGCGCGGTAGTCGAGAAAGTCCAGCGTGGAGACGCCCATGCTGTTGATGCCCTCCTTGAGGTTGGTGTTCTCGATGTGCGCCACGCGGTGCGACTCCGGGAACGGCAGGCCCCGATACACGGCGCCGTTGACGATGGAGAACATCGCGGTGTTTACGCCGATGCCGAGCGTGAGCGTGAAGATGGCGACAATGGCAAAGGTCGGACTCTTCGCGAGAGTCCGCAGCGACAAGCGGAGGTCGGTCAGCATGGGAACAGGGGTTGGTGGTTGCGCGAAACACACGCCGCCCCCCGCGCCGGTTGCAGAATCGTGCGCATCTGCGACGAAAGGTCCCCCATCCGCGACGGAGCGCGCGCCGGCGCAGCCGAAGCCCCGTTGATCGCAGGCCCACCCCCGGACCCCGACGCGACCGGTCCGTCAGACTGAGGCCAAGCCGACCACGAGACCGACGACCGCCCCGTAAGCCGCATGTCCGGCCACGTGAGTCAGGCCGACAAGCAGGTCGGCTTCCTGAAATTCCTCCAGCGGATGATGGTCCGCCACGACCCACACCAGCATGAGACTGACCACGATGCCATGGAAGGTGCCGACCGCCAGCCCGAGAATGAAGCTGTCCGGTAACACCGTCACGCCGAACGTCACGAGGCCCAAGGTGTAAGCCAGACCGAAAAACAAAGCCGCGACCGCATGCACGAGCAAGCCGACGCGGTGCGCCTTCGTCCGCCTCCGGGTGATGAGGCCGCCGAGCGCGAGCAGCATGTCGCCTCGTGCCAGCCCCGCCCGGGCCACCAACCACATGACCAACTCCATGACCGCGCCGCCGAGCAGGCCCGCGCCGAGCGCGGTGAACACGAGATGACCGTCAAAGTGAATCATGGGACCTCCGTGGATTGAGGTGCGTGACGGCTGCGACGCCGCCAGCGCGAACCTTGTCCAAAACCGTCGGATTCGCCACCGCGATTTCCCGGCCGCGGCCAACCGCCGGATTAGCCCGACGCCGTTTTGCGCACCGCGAGGACCGGGCAAGGCGCGTCGCGCAGGACTTTGGCGGCCGTGCCGCCGCCGAAAAAGCGATTAAAACTGTCCTTCCCTTCCGTCGTGATCGCGAGGAGATCGGCGTGGAGCTGGTGCGCGGTGGCGAGGATTTCGTCCGCGGGATTGCCGGCGCGCACGATGGTCTGGTCGAGCTGGTCCTCGGTAATGAACTGCAGCGCGGTTTCGCGCAGGCGTTTGTGGGCCGCCGTCCGGCGCGGGCTGTTGCCGGGCAGCGAGACGTCGCCTTTCTCCGGCGTGACGCCCTTGCCTGACATGACGTGGATGAGCGAGATGCGCGCACCGAACTTGGCGGCGAGCGGCGCGGCCATTTTCAGCGCCTGGCGCGAGCGGCCGGAGAAATCGAGAGGAACGAGGATGCGGTGCAGGCGCGGGTAACTGCGCTTCACGCGTCCGATCACCTCGTCGCCGTTGCGGGCGGGTTTCGTGGAATTCTTCATTTCGTCGCACGGTTGCCGCACGCGCCCGTGACCGGGAATTGGTCCGGCAACGCGCCGGGTTTGTTCCTCCTTTGCCGGGCAAAAAGAAAGCGGGTGGGGCACGTAGCTTCCCCACCCGCGATTGTAACCTCGGTCATCGACCTGTTGAGCGTGTTAAGCCGAGGAAAAAAGTGGTGCCCCGTCGCGCCAGGCGACGAGCCCGAGCGCGCCGACGTCGATTGCATCCGGCGGAGTCACCGGGCGGAGCGAAATGATGGGACGCGGCTGGCACATGGACGTTCGACCACCACATGCGCAATTCGCGCGCCGAACGTCCCACTGAAAGTGTAATAATTTCAGCGCGCCCAGCGGGCCGCCTCGTCGGGCCGGTTTGCGGCCGTGTAAAGCTCGGTCAGCAATCGGCGCGCCTGCTCCGCCGAGCGCGGCAGCGCGATATTCTCCGGCGCCGCCGCCGCCGCCCGCGTCAGACCGGCGTGACACGCGAGCAGCGTCGCCTCGGCCTCCGCACGTTCCTCGAGGCGCAAGAGCGCTTCGCCGACGGCGAGCTGGGCCGCGAGCGTTTCGGGGTGGCTGTCGCCCACGGCGCGACGGCGATGCTCGACGGTCGCGCGCAGCAGCGGCAGCGCCTCGGCCGCGCGGCCCTGGGCGAGCCGCAACCGGCCGAGGAAGAACCGAATGGCGGCCGGCCGCGGCGTTTCCGGCCCGAGCGTCCGTGCGGCGATCGCTTGCGCCCGCGCGAACAGTTCCTCGGCGTCGGTCCAACGCTGCTGCGCCGTGCGGACGCGCGCGAACACCAGGAGCGCGTCAAGTGTTTGCACGTGCTCCGGACCAAAACGTGCCCGCAGCCGCTCGAGCGCGCCGGCGGCCAGCGGCTCGGCCGCGGCGGGCAAATCCTGCGCGAGAAATATGTCCGCCCGGGCCACGGACGCGGCCAGCGTGGCAGCGTGGTCCTCGCCAAGGATCCGGCGCTCGAGCGGAAGCGTGCGATCGAACAAGGCGCCAGCCTCTTCGGAATTTCCCGCGCGCACGTGGATGTTGGCGAGGATGTCGGACGCGCTGAGCGTCTGCGGATGCTCGGCACCCAGCACGCGCTCGCGCACGGCGAGCACTTTCTTTCCGAGAGCAATGGCTTCGGCCATGCGACCCGCCTGGCAGTAGATGGCGGCGAGATTGATCAGCGTCGGCAACGTCTGGGGGTGCTCCGCGCCGAGCACGCGCGTCTTGATCGCGATCGTCTCCTCGCTCAGCGCGATCGCCTCCGGCAGACGACCCAGCTCCGTCAGGGCCAGCGCCAGGTTCGACATCACCATCAACGTGCCGTTGTTCTCCGGGCCGAGCGTGCGACGGCTGACATCGAGCGACTGGCGCAGGAGCGGCTCCGCCACGGCGAACTTGCCTTGCCCGAGCAGGACGGCCTGCAGCGCATTGCGCACCTGCACGCTCAGGGCGTGCTCCGGGCCGAACTTCCGCTCGAGACGCGCGAGCGTGTCCGTCGCGAGTTCGGAGGCCGCCGCGAGTTTGCTCTGCAGCCGCCACGCCTGCACGAGCTGTCCCGCAGCGCGCAACGCGCCCTCGCTGTCGTCGCCGCCCTCGCGCCGGTGCAACTCGCGCGCGGCCGCCAGGTGTTGCTCGGCCGCGGCGAACTCGCCGAGCGCAATATAAGTCGCCGCAAGCGTTTCGCGAATCGTCGCTTCAACGAGTGGCTGCTGCGCGAAGCGGCCTTCGATCCGACCGGCCGCGCGGTCGAGGACCGTGCGCAGTTTCAAGTCGCGGTCGCGCTGGTTGTCAGGCGAGGCCTGCGCGAGCAGGTCCTGCCGGAGAAAATCCGACAGCGCGCGGCTCGCGGCGGCTTCGTTGGCCGCGACGCGCTCAGCCTGCTCCGCCCGCGAACGCGCGGCGGCCTCGGCGGTGGCGCGCTGGGCGGCGAGCCGCTCGGCCGCGGTGGCGCGCACGGCTTGCGTGCGACTGACGGCGGCGGCGGCGATGAGAGCGGCAAAGACCAGGGCGCCTGAGGCGTAGGCGGCGCGGTTGCGTTGCAGGGATTTTTTAAAGCGATAAATCCGGCTCGGCGCGGCGGCCATGACCGGCTCGGAACGCTGGTGGCGCACGAGGTCGCTCGCGAGTCCGTTGGCGGTGGCGTAGCGGCGCGCGCGGTCCTTCTCGAGGCAGCGCAGCACCATCCAATCGAGATCTCCGCGGAGCTCGGCCGCGAGTCGCGTTGCCGAAACGGCGCGCCCCGCCGCGATCGTGGCGCGGTCCTCGGCGCTCAGCCGCGCGAACGCTGCGGACGGGCGCGTGGCCTCGACATCCCGGATGCGCCGGCGCAGTTCATCCACACTGCCGACCGTGCTGGTCTCATGCGGCGTGCGGCCGACGAGCAGTTCGTGCAGCACCACGCCCAGGCTGTAGATGTCGCTGCGCGTATCGAGATCGGCGTCGCCCGCGACCTGTTCGGGGCTCATGTAGCCCGGGGTGCCGACGAGTTGCGTGACCGCGGTGACCGCAGGCGACGCCCGGGCGCGGCCGACGACGGCCTTGGCGATGCCGAAGTCGATGATCTTGGGCCGCGGCGCGCCGTCCACTGTCGCAACGAGGATGTTGGACGGTTTCAGATCGCGGTGAATGACGCCCTTCTGGTGGGCGTGCTGCACGGCGTCACAGACTTGCTTGAACAACTCCAGCCGCGCCGCGAGCGGCAGCGTGTGCTCGTCGCAATAGCGCGTCAGCGGCACGCCCGCCACGAGTTCCATCGCGAAATACGGCCGGCCCTGCCGCGTCGCGCCCGCCTCGAACACGCGCGCGATGCCCGGATGATCCATCAGCGCCAGCGCCTGCCGCTCGGCGTCAAAGCGCGCGAGCACCTCGCGCGTGTCCATGCCGGGCTTGATGACTTTCAGGGCGACTTCGCGCCGCAGCGGCTCCGCCTGCTCGGCGCGATAGACGACGCCAACCCCGCCTTCGCCGAGGCGCGCGAGCACGGTGAACGCGCCAACCTGTTCGCCGACGAGATTCTCGACTTCCGCCGCCTGCGCGGGGGACGGCCGGCCGAGAGCGACGGCGATGGCGTCGCCCGCCGTGGCCTCGAGGAATCCGTCCGTCTGCGGCAGAAACTCCAGCAGCCTTTCCACCCGCGCGACGAGCCCCGGGTCACCCGCTGCTTCGCGTTGCAGAAATGCCAAACGTCCCGACGGCGGCAACGCGAGCGCGGCGTTGAAGAGGGCTTCCTCGCGTTCGACGGAGCGGTGCATCGGCAGAGATTCAGGCGTAATCCGGTGGGGCAACGGCTCAGGCTTTTTCGCCGATGCGCGAGGATTCCTGCATTTCGTGCAGCAACCAGGCGCGCGCGAACGTCCACCAGCGCTTTGCCATCGCGTGCGAAATGCCCTGCGTGTCGGCCACCTGCTCGAGCGTGAGCCCGGTGAAATAGCGGAGCTTCACCAACTCCGCTTTTTCCGGCGCGACCTCGGCCAGGCGGTCGAGCGCCTCGCTCAGCGCGACGAGGCGGTCGTCGGGCAGCGCCTGCGGAATGTCCGCCGATTCAAGTTCCAGCCGCTCGAGCCCGGCGCCGTGGCGCACCGCTTGGCGTTGCCGCGCACGGTCGATGAGGATGCGGCGCATCGCCTCGGCGGCGGCGGCGAGAAAATGACGCCGGTTTTGCCATGCGGGCTGCTCGTCGCCGCCGAGACGCAGCCAGGCCTCGTGGACGAGCGCGGTGGGTTGCAGCGTCTGCCCGGCGCGTTCGCGCGCGAGCTTCGCCGCGGCGAGCTGGCGCAACTCGGCATAGACGCGGTCCATCAACTCGTTCGCCGCCGCCGCGTCGCCTTCGCGCACCCGGCCGAGGATTAGCGTGATGTCACCCACGCCCGGCGACGATGCGGCCGGGTGCGGCGCGCTCAAGCGGCAAAATCCCCCATGACGCGCACGCGCTCCGCGAAAAAACTCTGGCGCCCCGCCACGGCCCGCCGATGCTGGCCGCGTGAACCCGTTCGTGTTGCTCGCACCGCTGTTTCTTGCGTTCGAGCTGTGGCAGCTCGTCCTCGGCGAGCGTTACCTCGGCGTCCGTCACATCCGCGCCAACGCAAATCCGCGCGAGCTGCCAATGCCGAACTGGATGGCGGCGGCTTGGGGCGGCGGGCTCGTGGTGTATTATCTCTGGATGGTGACGCTGCTGCTCCACCCGGTTGGCCGCGCGCAAGGCTTCGTGCTGCTCGCGGTCAGCTCCGTCGCCTACGCGCTCCGCGCAAGCTCGAGCCTGAAGTGGACGCTTGTCATCCTCACGTTCGAAGGCTCCATCCGCATCGGCATGCTGCTGTCGCTCCTCGGCGCGATCTGGCGCGCGCTGCGATGAGCGCATAAACGACCGCAACGGAGCTCCTCCCGCCGGCACAATCAGACGGCGCCACTCACGCCCGGCGGGGCGAACCGTCCGGAGCGGACTGGGCGAAAAACTCCTGCGCCTTCGTCAGCAGTTTGGAATATTTGCCGTAGTCGCCCGCCCAGGAATTGGGGACACACACGCGCTTGAGCACGCCGCCGCCGACTTTGTCCGGCGCATCGCGGTCGGGCGAGAGTTCGACCGTGAACTGCGGGTTGTGCGTGTGGACGACGTAGTGCTTGTCGCCGCTCCTTCCTTCCCGATCGATCCGCACGAAGTGGGGAAAATTCATCGCTGCCCGCGAAGATGCGCCGAACTTCGGGTCGCACAAGGCGCAATCCAGCCCCTCTCCCGCGGAATTAGCCTTGAGAAGTGGAGCTCTCCGAGGGAAAACGAGCCCAGCGCGCGACCCGCCCCATGAATCTCGAACCCGCTCCCCGCCTCCCGAAGTGGATCTTCCTCGCGATTGACGCCGGCCTGCTGCTCATCGCGTTTCTCATCGTCTCGTTTGCCAAGGACCCTTACGCGCCACTGCCGTTCGTGAGCGCGGTCCTCTGTGCCGCCCTCGCCGCGGTCATTGGCCTTGTGCCGTTCCTCATCGACTACGCCGCGGATAGCGCGGAATTCGTCCAGCGCGAACGCGAGCGCATGAACGAACAGGCCGCGCGCCTCCATGCCGGCGGCGAGAGCCTCGCGCGCGCCGCCGCGCACATCAAGGCGGTCGAGGAGGCCGTGCACAAATCCGCCCGCGATGCCGAGACGCTCCCTTATCGCATGCAGGAGAAGCTGGCGGAATTCAACGAGACCCTCGCCGCGCGCGAGGAGAGCGACCGGGAGGCCCTCGAAACCGAACTTGAGCAACTCCGCGCCGCCAACGGCGATCAGCTCAAGGCCGTCGCCGAAAAAATTTCCAAAGCCGCCGCCGACTGGACCGCGCTCGAAGTCGCCACGCGCAAACAGCTCACCGCCGCCGAAGCCGCGCTCGCCAAGCTGCAGGCCGGCTCCACCGACGCCGCCGCGAAATTCGACGCACAGGTCGCCGCTGCCCTGCGCGAGCTCGACGCCAAAATCGCCGCGCTAAAAAGTGCCGCCAGTGGCCTGCGCGCCGCGCCCGCCGCCGTCGCCGCACCGCCTCCCGTGGTGCCGGAAGCGAAAGGCACCGATGTCGCCGCTCACCGACCAGCGCCACAGGACAAACCGCAAGGCGCCGCCTCCGCCGACGAGAGCGGCCGGCCTGGGACCGACGAGCCGTCGCCGGCGGCAAGCGAATCCCCCTCTGTTCCCGAGTCGTCCGTTGCGATCGAGACCGCTGCGCCCGCTGCCAATTCCGGCGCGGCTGACGTCGAGCCACCGAAGTCGAGGAAGCCGCGCGCCCCACGCAAGCCGAAGCCCGAGGAGACGCTCGCGGCGATGTCCGGCGTGTCCGACAGCGCGACCAACGGCACCGCGCATGCAGCCGAACCCGAGTCTGCTCCCGCGGCGCCTCCGGCATCCATGACCCCCAGCGAGAGTGCGACCACAGTCCAACCTCCGGCGCCCGCCGATGACGAATCGTCCGAATCGCCCGCCGCCGGTCCGGCTGAGTCATCGACTTCCTCCGACGGCGCCACCCGCCTGCTCGCGACCGCCTACATCGGCATTGGCAACAAGCTGTTCATTCGCGGCGACGGTCCCGGCCTGTCGTGGGACCAAGGCATTCCGATGCAGTTCGTCTCGATCGGCAAATGGGGCTGGTCCACGCACGACGCCGCCGGCCCGGTGCGCTGCAAACTCTATAAGAACGATGAGACGGCCGCCCTCACCGGCGAACTCGTCCTCGAAGCCGGCCGCCACACCGAAGTGACGGCGATGTTTTGAGGCACCATCGGGGCGCGGGAACTCCGAGCCTCGATCGGCGACGAGCCGCAGCCGTCACCTGGGTTCATTCACCGGCAAGCAGGCTCCTCCAAAACAGCAGCGGGCGCGCTGGCCCAAAGCTTCGCGTGCCTGGGCCTCACGTGTCCGGCGTTCGCCCTGGCGAAGTGAAATCGCGCGCGCTCAATAGTGCGGCGGACGCTCGTCCGGGAGCACGTCTTCGCTGCGGGACGCGCTCGGTCCGGGTGAAGATTGCGCCCGCAGCACCGCCAATTCCTGCTTCACGCGTGCGAGTTCCTCGGCGAGTTCGAGCATCACCTTGTCCTGCTCCGCTTGGTGTCGTTGCAGATGAGCGTAGCGCTCCTCGAGTCGGGTGAGTCGTTCGGTATCGGCAGGATTCATCGGTGAGCGGGTCGCCGGCACAATGCGCATTGCTGCGTCTCGCGCCAATCCTAGAGTCCGGCGCCATGCGGTTCGTTGCTTCTGCGCTGCTGGTCGTTGTCGGGTTGGTTTCATCCTGCACCGGCCTGCCGTCCCGTGGGGCCGGCGAAGACGAGATCGTGATTCTGCTGTCGATCGACGGTTACCGCTGGGACTACCTCGACCTGCACCCTTCCCCGGCGCTGCGGCAGCTCGCGCGCGAGGGCGTCCACGCACGCCGGATGAACCCGTCGTTTCCGTCGAAGACCTTTCCGAATCATTACACGCTCGTCACCGGCCTGCGGCCGGAAACACACGGCATCGTGGCGAACTGGTTTTGGGATCCCGCGCGGAGCGAGATGTTCAACATGACCAAGTCCGAGACGTTCTGGTGGGAGCGCGGCGAGCCGATCTGGATCACGGCCGAGAAACAGGGCGTGCGCAGCGCCTGCTACTTCTGGCCGGGCTCGGAGGCCGAGCTGCAGGGCCGGCGCCCGACGCTGTTCAAGCCCTTTGAGAAAAAACTCACTTGTGCGCAACGCGTCGATGGCCTGCTGGCGTGGCTCGACATGCCCGTGGGCGAGCGACCGAAATTCTTCACGCTCTACTTCGACCTGGTGGACACCGTGGGACATACCTTCGGGCCGCGCGCACCCGAGACGGCCGCGGCGGTGCGGGAGGCCGACGACGCCGTCGCTCGTCTCCTGGCCGGACTCGAACAACGCGGCCTTCGCTCGCGCACGAATCTCGTCGTGGTAGCCGACCACGGCATGTCCGAAACCTCGCCGGAGCGCGTGGTCTTCGTCGAAGACTTGATGAACGTTTCGCAGGTGCAGATCGAGTCGCTCGGCCCCAATGGCGGTGTGCGGCCGAAACCCGGCACCGTGACGCCCGCGGAACTCGTCGCCAGCATCCGCACCAAGGCGCCGCCGCACGTGCAGGTTTATCTGCGCGAGGAGGTGCCGGCGCATTTGCACTACCGCAGCAGCGAGCGCATTCCGCCCGTCGTGCTCCTGGCCGACGACGAGTGGATGATCGAGAGCAAGATGGGCTGGCCTAGGTTGCGCCTCAATTACCCGCGTGGCTCGCACGGCTGGGACCCGGAGCTGCCGAACATGGGCGCGCTTTTCCTCGCCCACGGGCCCGCGTTCAAATCGCGCCACGCAATCGCCGAGGTCAGCAACCTCCACGTTTATGAATTGCTGTGCGCGCTGCTCGGCATCCAGGCCGCACCGAACGAGGGCGACGATCGTCTGGCCCGCGCGGCGCTGCGGCGCTGATCAGGCGGGCCCGATCTTACCGGCGCGATTCGCCGCCGCTGCCCGGGTCAGCAGCAAGGCGACGGCGGCGGTGATTTCGCGCCGGTCGAATGGCTTCGGGAGCAACAGCGCGTGACCCAGCGCCGCAACCTGACGCACCCGCGCGGCGTCGGGCCGGCCCGTGATGAACACCGCCGGCAGTCCGCCCGGGGGGCCGCCGGCGCGCAGCGTCTGCAGCAACTCCAAGCCGTTGCCGTCCGGCAAATCGATATCGAGCACCGCAGCCGACCAACGATGCCGCGTCGCGAGTTGCAGCGTCGCGCCGACGTCGCCTGCGGCATCGACGTCGCACCCGGCGAGGCGAAACGCATCGACGAGGAGGGCGGCGAGTGCCGAGTTGTCGTCCACGATCAGCAGGCGGATGCCGCTCAGTTTCTCCGCGGTGATGGCGTCGATCATCGTGCACCTCGCTTCCGTGGGGCGGCCGGTCGCAGCGCCTCTCTCTTCCGCACGTCCGCCAGCCAGCGGCGCACGTCGAGGCACGCGGCGCGGCTCTCTCCGCGTTGCAGCCGGCGCAAGCGCATGCAGACGCTCATCAAAACCACAAGCAGCCGCTGGGCATGAACGCGCCGGACCGACTCACGCGCCCCTGCCCCCGTCCGGCCCAGGCGGTGGTTAGCTGGCATTGCTGGAACACACCATTTGTGTGCGCCTTAATTTTGTCAACCTCGGCGATGCTGCCTGCGGTCGCGTTGACATCCCGCACCGCTCCCGGCATCCAGCCAGCGGATGCAATACACGGCGTTTTTCCGGCAACTGCGGGAGCAGAAAGGCCTCAGCCACGAGGCGTTGGCCCGGCTGGCGCGGGTGCATCGCAACACCGTCGTGAACGTCGAAGGCGGCCGGCCGGTGAAATTCGCCACTCTGGCGCGGCTCGTCACCAAAATGGGTTATGCTTCCGACTCGCCGGAACTGGCGAGCCTCGCACTGCTCTGGCTCGAGTCGCTCAGCGGACTCGATCTCGCGGATCCGGCACGGCTCGGCCTGGCGCGGCAAAAGATTGCCACCTACCAGCGCTCCACGAATCGCGCCACCGCCAGCTTGACGGAAACCGTGCGTCGCGCCGGCCTCCGGGAGGGCGACATCCGGCTGCTCGAGCTGGCCGCCCGGCGTCCCGAGCTCCTTGCGATTTTGCGTTCCATTTGCGACCTGCTCCCCGCGGCGGACAGCGCGGACGAGGCGCCCGTCCTGCGCGCCGCCGAGGACAAGTAAGCGGCGGAAAATCCACCGTGCTTCAGAGCAACGCGCGCAGCGCGGCGGGCGTGTTCACGGGCTCCCGGCAGGCAAACTCCTCGCAGACAAACGCCGTAGCCGGCCCGCCTTGCGGAGCCAGCGCGGCCAGGTAAGCCCGCCGCTCTGCCAGCCAGCGCTGCGCCACCCCACCATCGGCATGCAGCAGCGCGCGGCGGTGTCCAAGTTGCGCGTGCAACGCAGCGGTGAGCGCGCGGAATTCGACGGTGGACGCGTCGCCCGCGAGCACGACCGTGCGTGGCGGCTCGAGCGCGAGTTCCAGCGCGCACAACATCTGCGGCAGCGCGTGCGGGTGGCTCGACCATTGCGTGCGAAACGCCCCGACCGTCGCGAGCGCCTTGTCGCGCGCGCCGGACAAGCCGAGCATCCAGTCGAGACGCACCAGATTCATCGTCGCGACGGAGTTCGGCGCCGGCTCCGCGCCGTCGTAGTCCTCCTTCAACCGCACGACGACACTCGCATCGTCCGCGCGGGAGTTGAAATACCCGCCACGCGAGTCGTCCCAAAAAAGCGCGTCCATCCGGGCCTGAAGTTGCTCCGCCCATTGCAACCAGCGCACCTCGAAGCCGGCTTCGTAAAGATCGAGCAGTCCTTGGATGAGAAAGGCGTAGTCCTCCGCGAATCCCGGGATGTCGCTGCGCCCTTCGCGCCACGAGCGGTAGAGCGTCGTGGATTCTTCATCCCACAGTTCTGCGCGCAAAAACTCCGCTGCCCGCGTCGCCGCCTGCAGGTAGGGCGAGTCGTCCGGACGCGCCGCGCCCTCGAGCACCTGATGACCTTTCGCCAAGGCGGAAATCATCAGGCCGTTCCACGCGGTGATGATCTTGTCGTCGAGAGGCGGACGCGGACGCTGGGCGCGAATCACGCGAAGTTTCTCCAAGCAGGTGAGCAATTTTTCCGCAGCGGCCGGCAGCTCGAGTTTGAAATCCTGCGCGGTGCGCGCGAGCGGGCGTTGCTGCATGAGCACGTTCTTGCCCTTGAACTCGCCTTGCGGATCCTCGTGGACGTTGCCGCCCGCGCGGACACCGAAGTGCGCGTTGAAAAACTCCGCGTCGGCACCGAGCACGGCGTCGATCTCGTCTTTGGTCCAAACGTAGAACGCGCCCTCGGCGTGCTCCGGTTTGGGTGTAGCGCCGCCGCTGGCCGGCGGGCCGCCTGCCCTATTCCCCTGCGGCCCGGCCATCGGCACGCTGGAATCGGCGTCTTCCGCCGAATAGAAGCCGCCGCGCGGATGCGTGAGGTCGCGCGCCACGTAGTCGAAGATGCCGCGCGCCACCCACGCGTAAACCTCCACTCCCGTCGCCTGTCGCGCCTCGAGGTAGTTCAGCGCGATTTGCGCCTGATCGTAGAGCATCTTCTCGAAGTGCGGCACGTGCCAGCGGTCATCGACTGAGTAACGGTGAAAGCCACCGCCGAGGTGATCGTGAATACCGCCCTCGGCCATGCGTTGCAGCGTGCCCGCGGCCATTTTCACCGCCTCAGCCCCCGCTTCGGACTGCGCGCCTTGGAGCGCGGCGACGCGAAAGAGAAAATTCAGCGTGGCCGCACGCGGAAATTTCGGCGCGCCGCCGAAACCGCCGCGCACCGGATCGTGTGCCTCGTAGAAATATTGGAAGCACTTGTCGAACGCCGCGCCCGCGGCCTCGTGCAACGGCGGCTCAGCCGCGCCGTCTTTCACTTCGCGGGCCGGGCCCTCGGTGGCGTAGCGACGGAGCGCCTGCACGATTTCCTCGGCGCCGGCTTCGATCTTCGCGCGCTCGTTGGCCCAGTGCTGCGTGATGGCGCGAAGAATCGTGACAAAACCGGGCCGGCCGTGCCGGTCATCGGGCGGAAAATACGTGCCGCCGTGAAAGGGTTTCCCTTCGGGCGTGAGCCACACGCTCATTGGCCAGCCGCCGTGGCCCGTGGTTTGTTGCACGTAGGTCATGTAGAGCCGGTCGAGGTCGGGGCGCTCCTCGCGATCGACCTTGATCGAGATGTAATCGGCATTGAGCACCTGCGCGACGGCGGCGTTCTCGAACGATTCGTGTGCCATCACGTGGCACCAATGACAGGTCGAGTAGCCGATGCTAAGGAAGACCGGCTTCTGCTCGGCGCGCGCCTTTGCGAACGCTTCGTCGCCCCACGGAAACCACGCGACGGGATTCTCGGCGTGCTGGCGCAGGTAGGGCGATTTCTCGGTGGCGAGGCGGTTCGGCATCGCGCCAAACAATCCGCGCGCAAAGCGAACGCAACTGCGTGATTTCCGTCCTCCGCCACGCGCCGCGGTGTCCCCGCAAACTTGTCATATAATAGATGACAAGTTCGCCGTGGCACTTCGCGCTCGTCAGCCCGGGCGCACGCAAGACAACGTGAGCTTTCCCGATGCTTTACGCGTTCGTCACCACCCTGCTGTTTGCCGCTTCGTCCGTGCTGGCACAGAAGAGTCAGCAGGCGGTGGGACCGGCGCGCGCGAACCTCGGGCGGCTCACGCTCGGTCTGTTGTTTCTCGGCGCGTGGGCGTATATTTTCGGCCAAGGCCACCGTGGACCGGCGGTCGGCACGTTTTTGCTCAGCGGCCTCGCGGGGATGGGCATCGGCGACCTGGCGTTCTTCGCCGCGTTGCCGTTTCTGGGGGCGCGGCTCACGACGACGATGAACCAGTGCCTCAGCGTGCCGATCGCGATCGGCATTGAGTGGCTGTGGCTCGATACGCGGCTGACGGGCGCGCAGTTCGCGTGCATCGGTCTCGTGCTCGCAGGCATCGTCGTGGCGCTGGTGCCGACGAAAACCTCGCCGCCCAAAGTCCGCGTGCGGCCGATCGGTATTCTGCTCGGGCTGATCGCGGCGGCGGGCCAGGGTTTCGGCGCCGTGTTGAGCCGGCGCGGCTTCGAGTTAACCGCGGCGGCGGGCGAGCACATCGACGGACTCACCGCGGCTTACCAGCGAATTCTCGGCGGCATTTTCATCACGATCGCGTGGTTCGCCATCAAGGCGTGGCTCGAGGCACGCCAGGGTTTGCCCCGCCCACCCGCTCCCCCCTTGCGTGCGCACGGCTGGATCTTGGTGCACGCGCTCGCCGGCCCGGTGCTCGGGATGGGCACGTTTCAGATCGCGCTCGCCTCCGCGCCGAGCGGACTCGTGCTGCCGATCACCGCATGCGCGCCGCTGGCGGTGATTCCCCTCGCCTACTGGATCGAAGGCGAACGGCCGTCGAAGCGCTCGCTCGTCGGTGGAGCGCTGGCGGTGGCCGGCGCCGTGGCGCTGACGCTGGTGCGTTGAGGGAAGCGAGTCGCACGCGCTGACTTGTAACGGATTACGTTACGATCCGCCGGCGGTCGCCGCCTCGGTGCGCCGCCTGATTGTCGGGTCGGACCCGCGAAGATGCGCCGTGCAAAACGAGTCATTGACGAGGGCGGGGGCGGTGGGCTGACTCGCGGGTTTTCCATGCTGACCCTGGCCGATGTCGCGAAGTCCTACGGCACCCGAGAACTGTTCTCCGAGGTGTCGCTGTTCGTTGCGCGCACGGATCGTTATGGCCTCGTCGGCCCGAACGGCGCGGGCAAATCCACCTTGTTCAACCTCATCCTCTGCGAGGAGCAGCCGGATGAGGGCATCATCGAGTGGGAACGCGGCGCGGACTTCGGCTTTCTGCCGCAGGAAAGTGCGCCCGTGGGCGACGAATCGATCATTCAGATCGCCACGAGCGGCAAGAAGCTCGTGCCGGAGAACGACGACGACTACGACATCGACTGGACGCTCGAGCCGCGGGCGAAAAAGATTCTGGCTGGTCTCGGCTTCCGCGAGGAAGACCACGACAAGCAGGCGAAGTCCTTTTCCGGCGGCTGGGTGATGCGCGCGCACCTCGCGCGGCTGCTGGTGAGCGAGCCGGCGCTGCTGTTGCTCGACGAGCCGACGAACCACCTCGATCTCGAGGCGCTGCTCTGGTTCCAGGATTATCTCACGCGCTACCCGGGCGGGCTGCTCATCGTGTCGCACGATCGCGAATTCCTGAACACGCTTTGCACCGGCATCCTCGAGCTGCGCGGGGGCACGCTCAATAAATACACGGGCAACTACGACGATTACCTGAACGAGAAGGATGCGCGGAAGGAACAGCAGGCTGCGCTCTTCAAGAACCAGCAGCGCGAAATCGCGCACCTGCAGAAATTCGTCGATCGCTTCGGCGCCAAGGCCTCGATGGCCTCGCGCGCGAAGTCGAAGGAGAAGCAGATCGAACGCCTCAAGGACGTCGCCGTCGAGGAGCCGTGGGAGGATCTCAAACGCATCAATTTCCGTTTTCCGCAGCCGCCGCGCTCGGGACTCAAGGTTGTGACGCTCGAAAACGTCCAACAGGCCTACGGCGATCACGTCGTGTATCGCGATTTGAACTTCGAGGCGGAACGCGGCCAGAAAATCGTGCTCGTCGGCCCGAACGGCGCGGGCAAATCCACACTGCTCAAGATTCTCGCGGACGTAATCCCGATCCAAGGCGGCAAGCGCGAGCTCGGCAGCAACGTCATCCCCGGCTACTTCGCGCAGAACCGCAGCGAAAACCTGAAGCTCGACCTCACCGTGCTCGAGAACGTGATGGAGCTGCGCACGGCGGAAAACCAGCTCACCGAGCAGCAGGCCCGCGCGGTGCTCGGCGGCTTCCTCTTCCGCAAGGACGACGTCTTCAAGAAGGTGGCCGTGCTCTCCGGCGGCGAGAAATCGCGCCTCGCGCTCGCGCGCCTGCTCGTGAACCCGCCGAACCTGCTGCTGATGGACGAACCCACGACGCACCTCGACATCCCGTCGATCGACGCGCTCGTCAACGCCCTCCGGCAATACGACGGCACGTTCATCTTCATCAGCCACGACGTCTATTTCATCCGACAGCTCGCGAAGAACGTGCTGCACGTCCACAGCGGCCGGCTGACGCCGTATGCCGGCGACTACGATTATTACCTCGAGAAATCGAAGGCCTCGAACGCGCGCGCGGCGCTGACGGCGGGCTTCACGGATGCGCGGCCGAAGCAGGTTTCACCTGGAGCCGCGACGCCCTCGGAGCGGTCGAACGCGGCGGGGGCACCGCGTCCCCAGGAAAAGAAACTCTCTGCCGGCGAACTGAAAAAACTGCGCACGGAGGTGGGCAGGCTCGAGCAGCGCGTCAGCGAACTCGAGGCGAAGCAGAACGAACTCACGGCCGAGTTGGAGAAGCCCGAGACCTACACGCAGGCCGGCCGCGCCCAGCATTTGAACCGCGAACTCAGCAGCACCGTGGACCTGCTCCACGCCGCCACGGCCGAGTGGGAAGCGATGGCGACGAAGCTGACGGAAGCGGAAAAGCAGAGCGACTGAGCGTTTGCCCTGACGTTCGAGGCGCCCCCAGTGCCAGCGCCCGACCTTTTTTCTACGGAGCGTCAAGGTGGGCGGACAGGTCCCTCTGCCCGCCAGCGCGCACGGTTCCGTCCGCGCACCCGACGCGCTCTGCAACTCCTGCGCCGCGCAGAGGGACCTGCGCGTCCACCCTGGCCCGCAGCGCTCTTCCATTCACCGGCGCGAGCACCAGAAAAATGACGAGCCCGGACCACCCACAAAGGTCCGGGCTCGCGCTATGAACCGCACACAATTCCGCTCAGCCCACCGCGCGCTTGGAGCCGAGGCTCAGGAAATTCTTCGCGGCCTGGAACGGATTCGCGCTTCCTTTGCTTTTCGGCGGCGCGGCGAAGGTCTTGACCTTGAAGTCGCGCTCGCGGACCTCAAGCCAGGCTTCGCGCTGCTTGAGCTCCTCGGTCTTCTGGGCGAGCGCCACCTTCTCGTCGCGGACCGCGAGGCGCTCGTCGACGAGCGAGCGGCGCTCGGCCTCGAGGAGGCCGCGGAGGCGGGCGAGCTTGTCGCGCTCGGCGTCGAACTCGCGCTGGCCGGCGAACGGCGCCTGCGTCGTCGCCGCCGGCGATTGCGGGCCGCGCAGGCGCGCCTCGTAGAGGCGGAGGTTCTGCTCCTGCGTGCGCAGGGCTTCCATGTCGGAGAAAATCTGCTGCCGCATCTTCTCGAGCTGCGCGATTTCGTAGCGCAGATGATCGGTCGTTTGTTCGGGGGTGCTCATGGTTGTCACAGGTGACGACGCCACCTTAGCGCAGATGTTTCGCTCTGCCTACGGCTCCGCCCGGCATTTACGCGGGGTTTACCGGCGCGCGCCGGTTTTGACCAACGGTTCGCAGGGCGAGTGCGGCAAAAAAGTAGGGCCGGCTTCAGCCGGCCCAAGTCGGACGTTGTTCGCGAGTGTTTGCTCGCGAGCGGAATTTTTTTGGGCCGGCTGAAGCCGGCCCTACTTTATGCGCGGAACATCACGTCCTCGCGCTTGAACTGCCAGACGGCGAACGCGAGCGCGACGGCGGCGTAGAGGCAGGACGACGCGAAGATGAGCCCGATGTATTGCCAGTGCCAGACGCCGGAGAGCATTTCCTTGCAGACCAGCGAGAGGTTGAGAATCGGAATCAATGAGGTCGTCGTGTTAAGTTCGATTCCTGGCATCAAGCCCAGCATCGCCGGGGCGAACACTAGAATCAGTAACGGCGAGACGTAGCTTTGCGCTTCCTTGTAGCTCTTGGCGAAAAGTGAGATCGCGAGCAACAGCGCCGCGAATAACACCGCCACGGGCGCGACCATCGCGAACACGCCGAAGATGCCGGTCGGATCGATCATCGGCATAAAAGCTGCCGGATCTCCGCCGCGCGCGGCGGTCGCGGTTTGCATCGCCGCCGTCGTGCGTTCGCCGGTGAAGATGCTGCCGCCGAGCATCACACTCACGACCATCGAGACGAGCGAGAGACACATCGTTGCAATCGACGCGGTGAGCACCATGAGGAATTTGCCGAGCACGATGTTGATTCGCGCCACCGGACTGCAGAGCAGCGTCTCCATCGTGCCGCGCTCCTTTTCTCCGGCCGTGAGATCCATCGCAGGATACATCGCGCCGGTGAAGCAAAGGATGATGATGATGTAGGGAATGAAGCCGCCGACGAGGTTGCCGCCGACCTTTTCCGGCGGGGCGACGTTTTCGCGCTTCACTTCGAAGGGATTCACCAGATCGACCGGCAGGCTGCGCTCGGCCAGTCGCGCCTCGACGGTCTTGTCGCGGAGATCGCGGAAGAAGCGATCCACCGCGGAGACGCCGATGCCGGACTTCAGTTCGCCCTCGTAATGGAAAAGCGTCACGACCTTCGGGGCACCGGCTTTCAGCGCGGCCTCGAAGCCCTCGGGGATGTCGACGGCGACTCGGATTTTTTTATCCGAGATCGCCGCGCGATAATTGCCGTCGTTCGCGACGACTTTGAAGCGCTTGTCGGCCTTCAGCGCCGCGACGACCGCGGGCGAGTCCGCGCCGCCGACGATGACCATCGTGGTGGCCTCGTCGCGCGCCTTCTTGATCACCTTCGACATGATGGTGCCGACGCCGAAGACGAGGATCGGCATGACGAGCGTCGGGACGACGATCATCGACATGAGTGTGCGACGGTCGCGGAGCGAGTCGCGCAGCTCTTTGAAGTAAACCGTCAGGATGTTGTTCCAGTTCATGGCGTGGTCTCCTCAGGCGGCGTTGGCTTCGGCTTCGCCGCCGACGGCTTTGACGAAGACTTCTTCCATGTCCTGCTCGCCGAACTTGGCGCGCAAGCCCTCGAGCGTGCCCTCGGCGACCAGCCGGCCGTTGTGGATGATGCCGATGGTGTCGCAGAGCTTCTCCACCTCGCTCATCACATGCGTGGAGTAGATCACGGTCTTCCCGCGGTTGCGGCAGTCGCGCACGAAGCGGACGATCGAGCGCGCGGTCATGACGTCGAGGCCGAGCGTCGGTTCGTCGAAGATCATCACGGCGGGGTCGTGCACGAGCGTGCGGGCGATCGACGTCTTCTGCTTCATGCCGGTGGAGAACTTCTCGCAACGGCGGTCGAGGAACTCGTGCATCCCCAGCTCGTCGGCGAGCAGGCGGATGCGGGCGCGGATGGCGTCGTCGCTCATGCCGTTGAGCCGGCCGAAATACGCGATCATCTCGCGCGCGGTCAACCGGCCGTAGAGCGCGGTCGACGCGGCGAGGAAGCCGACGTTGGCGCGGACCTGTTCGGGCGCCGTGCCGATGTCGTGTCCGGCCACGGTGGCGGTGCCGCTCGTGGGCTTGAGCAGCGTGGCGAGCAGGCGCAGCGTCGTGGTCTTGCCGGCGCCGTTGGCGCCGAGCAGGCCGTAGATGCGGCCGGGCTGGCAGGTGAACGAGACGTTCTCCGTCGCGGTGATGACGCCGCGTTTCTTATCGGTAAACGTCTTCGTGAGATTGCGCGCTTCGATCATGAGCAGTGGGGTTCGTGGTGTGTGTGCAGGGCGGAAGAGATACCGCGGTCAGGACTCGCGGGCAGTGCGGCGATACACCTGCTGCGCGAGCGCGACGGAAATCCCGAGCGTGAATCCGACGCCCGGACCGTTGGACGCGGTGAACGCCGCGCCGAGAGCGAGCGGCGTTAATATCTGGGTGAACAGGGAACAGTATTTCATGGGAAAAATCAGAGGCTCATCCGGTCGCGGAAGTCCTGCGCCTGCCGGCGCGAGAGCTCGACCTTCAGGCCGCCCTTCAGGCGCACGAGCAGGCCGCCGCTGAACCACGGCTCGATGCCGTCCACCCACGCCAGGTTGATCACCTGCTTGCGGTTGGCGCGGAAGAAATGCTTCGGATCGAGCCGTTCCTCCATCGCGGTGAGCGAGCGGAAAAGCTGCGGCTTGTTGTCGTCGAAATGCACGCGCGTGTAGTTGCCCTCGGATTCGAGCAGCCGGATGTTCTTCACCGGCACGAACCAGCACTGGTCGCCCTCGCGGACGAAGACCTTGTCCTCGAGCGAGAGGCGCGTGCGCGCGATGTTGTCGCCGCCCTCCGCAGAGGCGGACGCGCGCATGCGGAGTTTTTCGAGCGAGGCGCCGAGACGCGTCGGATCGACCGGCTTGAGCAGGTAATCCAGCGCGTTGAACTCAAAGGCCTTCACGGCGAACTCGTCGTAGGCCGTCGTGAAAATGACGAGCGGCATCGGCATCTCGAGGCGTTCGAGGAGCGAGAAGCCGTCGGCGCCCGGCATCTGCACATCGAGGAACAGGAGGTCGGGCTTGAGCGTGGCGACTTTTTCAAGCGCGTCATCGACATCCACCGCCTCGCCAGCGATCTCGATATCCTTGTGGACTGCGAGGAGGCGGCGGAGTTCATTGCGCGCGAGGCGCTCGTCGTCGATCAGCAGGGCTTTCATGGGGCGGGTGAGGCGAGCGGGATGACCACTTCGGCCGTGACCCAGCCGGGCGATTCCGAACGGAGCGCGAGGCGGGCCTTTTCACCGAAGAGCAATTTGAGGCGCTCGGAGGCGTTGCGCAGGCCGACTCCGGTGGATGAGCCGGCCTTGGCGGCGGCGGAGGCTGCAGCCGGATGGGTGAGATCGCCCGGGTTGGAGACGCGGATGAGCAGATTGCCCGAATCGATGCGGGCCGCCACGACGAGTTCGCCCCCGCCGCGGCGCTGCGAGATGCCGTATTTCACGGCGTTCTCTACGAGTGTCTGGAGCAGCATCGGCGGCAGGAAGCGCGCGCGGACCTCGTCGGAAATTTCCCAACGGACGCGGAGGCGGTTTTCGTGGCGGATTTGTTCCAAGGCGAGGTAGTCCTCCACGATGCGCAACTCGTCTTCGAACGGCACGGTCTCGAGCTGCCCGGACTGGAGCGAGTAGCGTAGCATGTTGGCGAGGCGCGTGACGGACTCGCGGGCGCGCGGCGCGTCCTCTTCGATGAGCGCGCGCAGGCTGTTCAGGGAATTGAAGAGGAAATGCGGGTTCACCTGCGATTTCAGCGCGCGGAGTTCGGCTTCCTTCAGGCTCGTCTCGAGGCGCAGGCGCTCCATCTCCGAGTGGCGCTGGCGTCGGACGGTTTGGACGGCAAAATAGAGTCCCGCCCACACGCCGAAAACGATGCTCATGTTGAACAGGTTGGTCAGGACGATGCCGAAAATCTGCACGATCGTGACCGACCTCCCCGGCGCCACTCCGCCGAGAAACGCCATCGAACTCAGCACGGTGAACGCCGTGTGGACCATCGCCATGAAGAACACCGCAACCACCACGCGGCCGATGAGCCTGGGCAGCGGCAACTGAAGCCAGTTGGCGCGGCGGACGTGCAGCCGGAAGCGCTGCGTCATCTCGAGTCCCACGAGCATGAAGGCCGCCAGCCAAACCGCGACCGCCGGCTTCATCTCCGCGAACGCGGAGACGATCGTCAAATTCACCAAGTAGAAAAACAACCAGCTGACGAACTGACACACCCAGTAGAGCCGCTCGCCGGTCGAGAGGTAGGTGAAGGAGCTGGCTAGGCGGTGCCGCAACGTCGCGGAGCGAACCACGGCCGCTGCCTCCGGCGCAAGTTTGTCTGCGTAGCGGAGCGACGAGGCGGAGGACGACATGCGGCCAAACTACGACCGCCGGCGTCTCGCCGCCATGGCCAACAGGACGGACGGTCGGCGGGCGTTGATGAGCGGCCGGACGAGGCGCGCGTTACCGCGCCGGCACGTGCCGCCGGAGAAAGTCGTCGATTTTCCGGTAGAGCTCGATCGCGTTGCCTTCCTTGCGGAAACCGTGGCCTTCGTCGTCCTTGATGAACATTTCGTAGGGCTTGCCGGCTTTCTTCCACGCGTTCTCAAGCCGCCAGCCGTGTTCGATCTGCACGCGCGGATCGTTGCGCCCATAGGCCATGAACACCGGCGCGCGCACCTGCGCTGCGTAATTCTCCGGCGCCGTGCGTTCGAGGCGTTCCTTGTCGCGTTTCAAATGCCCCCAACGTTCGGCGAGTATTGCCTCCATGAATTCCGGCGCATGCCGGCGGTCCTCGAGAAACTGTTTCATGCTGGCGGCGCCGGCAATGTTCACCCCGGCGCAATAAAGTTCAGGCGTGAAAGCCAGTCCGGCCATCACCGCGTAGCCGCCGTAGCTCGCGCCCATGATCGCCACGCGGCGCGGATCGGCGATGCCCTCGGCGACGACCCACTTCACGGCGTCGGTGAGATCGTCCTGCATCTCGAGGCCCCACTTCCGGTAACCGGCCGCCTCGAACGCCGGGCCGTAGCCGCCCGAGCCGCGGTAATTGACCTGCAGGACAGCGAAGCCGCGGTTGGCGAGGAATTGCGCGTCGTTGTCGAAGCCCCACGCGTCACGAATGCCGTAAGGTCCGCCGTGCACGAGGAGCACGCAGGGCAGGTCGCGCGGCTCGCGGCCGGCGGGCAGCGTCAGGTAGCCGTGGAGCGGCAATCCGTCGCGCGCGGCGAACTTCACCGGGCGCATCGCGGCCATCTCCGCGGGATTGATCCAGTCGCGCGTGACGGCGATCTCGTTGATCTTCCTCTGCGCGAGATCCATTACGCAATACACCCCCGGTTCGCGATCGCTCGTCGCGTGGACCAGCAACGCCTTCCCGTCGGGCGTCGCCTCGCGGATTTGATTCACCGTGTCCGGCAAAGCGGAATCGACGATGCGCTGATAGACGGCGAACTGCGCATCGAGCCACCGAGTGACGGGCTTTTCGGCCTGATAACTGACGCCGATGACCCGGCCGAGGGAACGGCTGTAGATCAGCGAGCCGGCGTCAAAGGTGGCGTCCGCACACACCGGCTCCGCTTCGCGCCGGCCGGTCTGCGTGTCGAACCGATAGACGGCGCTGGTCGTGCGGCCCTCGCTGGTCGCGATAAACAGCGTTCGCCCGTCGCCGTCGAAGCCGAGCGGCTCCCAGGGCGGTTCGTTCGCGCTGCGCGCGTGGATCACTTCCCAGGGTGCCTCGTTGGTCGGACGATGGCGCACCTCGACGCGATTCTTTTCCATCGCGATCGCGATGCGCACCACGCCACGCCGGTCCACGAGCCACCCGGTGACATTGCCGGGGTTGAGCGTATGCGTGAAATTGCGGCCGGTGCGCAGGTTTACGCGATGGACGTCGGCGAATTGCGGCAGCCGCGAGTTGCGCAGCACGAGGATCTGTTCGTCGTCGCCTTCCAGACGCGAGAGGAAGGTCATCCCGGCGATCGCGATGCGGCCGCGCGCGCGCTGCGCCTCGAAGGTGCCGGACAATTCCTTGTAGCCGGTGCCGTCGCGCTTCACCACGAACATGCCGAAGAACTCGTTGCCGTCGTCGTCCATGAAGAACGCCAGGTGGTCGTTCCCGACCCATTGGTAGGCGGTGACGTTCTGCGCCGTGAATCGCGTGAGGAGAATCTTCTCCATTTTCTCGAGATTGAGCACGACGATGTTCATCCGGTTCTCGACCGATTGCAGGAGTGCGATCGACTTGCCGTCGGGCGAGAAGCTCAGCTGCGCGAAAGTCGGATTCCGGAAGAAGGTCTCGACCGGCAACTCCGGCGGCGGAGCCGCCAGCATCTGCAACGCACAGCCCGCGACGGCCGCCAACCAGCCAAGTCCTTTTCCCATGACTCAAATTGACGGGAACTTCGCGAGGAGTCGGTAAAAATTTCGCCGCGACAATTTTTCAGTGCATTGGATTGGCGCATTACCTAGCGTCAGCGCTGTGTTACCCCGCGTCGTAGTCGTCGGCAGCTTCATGCAGGACCTGGCCTTCTACGCGCGTCGTTTCCCGCAACCGGGCGAGACCGTCATGGCGGAATTCCGCCCGGGTCCCGGCGGCAAGGGGTTCAATCAGGCGGTGGCCGCGACCCGCGCGGGTGCGCCGACTCACTTCATCGGCGCCGTGGGCAAGGATGCGTTTGGTCAGGGCGCGAAGAAATTCGCAAGCGCCGTCGGTCTGCGCACGACGCTGATCGAAAAGCCGAAACACGCCACCGGCACCGCCTGCATCACGATCAACGAGGCCGGCCAGAATCACATCGTCATCGCGCCCGGCGCGAATCTGGCGCTGCACAAACAGGACGTGCCGCTCGACTCGTTCGAGTCCGCGCACGTCGTCGTCTGCCAGGGTGAATCCGATTATCGCACGGTGGCGCACGTGTTGAAGGTCGCGCGCCAAGCCGGTGCCGTCTCCGTGCTGAATCCCGCGCCGATGCGGGCCGACTTTGACTGCGCGTTGCTGCGGCACACCGAAGTGCTCATTCCGAACGAATCCGAATTCGTCTCGCTGGTGAAAATGCACGCCGGGTGCGTCACGCTGTTGCGGTCGGCGCCCTATCGCGAGCACGGCGAGTTCAACGGGTCGGTGTTGCACGCGCTGAAGGCCGACGCGTTGCACCGCCTCTGCCGCTGCCTGCAGGTGCCGATCGTGATCCTCACGCTTGGGGCGCGCGGGTGTTTCGTTTCGCAACCTGATGCTTATCTGCGCATGAACGCGCACCCCGTCGAGGTTATCGACACCACGGGGGCGGGCGATGCATTCGTCGGCGGCTTCGCGGCAGGACTCGTGAAATTCAAACGCAACGTCGTCGAGGCAGCGAATTTTGCCAACGCTGTCGCCGCACTGGCCGTCATGCAACCCGGCACGGCCGACGCGATGCCGAACACGCGTGAGATCGCGCGCTTCATGCGCGAGCGTGCGCACGCGTGAGTCGCGGGCGGCGGCGGGGGCCTGGATTTTTTGCCTCTGTCGCGACAGTCTGTGGCGGGATTCCGCGCGCCGGCAGATCCTCCGACCGAATGCCGAGGGCCGCTGCTTCTGGAGCGAACGCGCTACGGCGTCGCACAATTCGCCGGGGTGCCGGCCGGCGGCGGCTGGTAAAGTGCCGCGACTGCGCCGGCCGGATCCTGGATCACCGCCATGCGCGCACCGCCCATGTCACGCTCCGGCGAGATGACGCGTCCGCCTTTTTCCAGGCACACGCGCAAACTGGCGCGGAGATCCGCGACCGTGATGTAGATCAGCCATTGGGCAGGCAAATTCGCATTCGGGCCGCGTTGGTGACAGATGCCGGCTGCCGGCGCGTCCGCGCCAGTCGGCATCATGCAATAGTCCGAGTAGCCCTCCATCTCGACTGGTGAAGGCGTCCAACCAACGACCGCGCTGTAGAAATCGCGCACCTCGTCGGCATTCGGTATCGTCAAATCAAACCAGGAAACGGAACCGGGGGCGGGAGTTGTCATGCGAGGAGAGGTTGGGCCATGATGACGCGATCGCGCGGACGCGGCAACGCTTCCCTTGCCGGCGAAGGCTAAATCTCGCAGCGTCGCGTTCGCATGCGACTCGCCCTGCGCGCCAAACTTTATCGCGTCGCCATGGTTCGTTGGGTGGATCTGCCACGCCACGTCATTGCCAAACTCAAATTGCCGCCCGCAGACATCAGAGGAGGCGGCGCGGGCTGGAACGCCGTGCTGCGTTTCAACGACGATCTCGACCGCGTCACGTTGCTCCCGGGCAAGCCCGGCAAGCTCAAGCTCGCGTTCAAGGTCGAGCTGTTGCGCGCAGCGCACGTCGATGCGGGCGACGAAATCGAGTTCACGCTCGAGCCGGACACGGCGTCGCGCGAGCCGGACCTGCCGGCGGAAATGCAAAAGGTTTTCCACGCGCGGCCCGAACTCGCCCGGCGTTGGCTCGCGCACAGCGTTGCCGTCCGCCGTCAGGTGGTTCGCTATATTTTTCAGGCGAAAAGCGCGGAAGTGCAGGCAAAGCGTTGCTGGATTTTTCTCGAGCGGCTCGCCGAGACCGGCTCGATACGCGGTGAGGGGAAAGAGGGGCCAAAAAAATAGGCCCGCGGGCTTGCCAAGCCGCCTTTGCCCCGCACCGTGTTGGCTGACTGCTGCCCGCCCCTTGGCCGCCGAATTTCCGCCACTGTATGAACGATCCTATTCCGCTGCCCGCCGCTCCTGCCGCCGAGACGGCTCACATCCGTCCCAAGTTCGCTCCGAACGACAGTTTCCAGAACGTGTTGCGCCGTCGCGTCGATGAATTCTTCGCCCGCACCGGCCGCAAGCCGCGCGACAATCCTTCGATGTATGTGAAGACGACGGTTATCCTCGGCGTCTTCTTCGCCAGCTACATCGCGCTGGTGTTTTTCGCGGCGAACTCCTGGCACGCCGTCACCGCCGCGGTCATCCTCGGCGCCGCGGCCGGCCTGATTGGCTTCAACATCCAGCACGACGGCAGCCACCTCGCCTACTCCGACCGTCCGTGGCTGAACAAGCTCACGGCCATGACGATGGACCTCATTGGCGCGAGTTCCTACATGTGGCATTGGAAGCACGTCGCGTCGCACCACATCTACGTGAACATCACGGATCACGATGCGGACGTGGACCTCGGGGCGTTCGCGCGCGTCACGCCGCATCAACCGCACTATTTCTTTCACCGTTTTCAGCATTTCTATCTCTGGCCGCTCTACGGTTTCATGACGATCCGCTGGCACCTTTACGGAGACTTCCGCGATTTGGTCACGCGCGAGATCGGCGGGCATCCGTTCCCCCGTCCGCGCGGCAAGGAGCTGGCGATCTTCATCGGTGGCAAGATGGTGTTCTTCACGCTGGCGTTCGTGTTGCCGATGTTCTTCCACGAGTGGTGGAAGGTGCTGCTGTTCTACACGCTCGCGACCGGCGTCTCCGGCGTCGTGCTCAGCATCGTTTTCCAACTCGCGCACTGCGTCGAGGAAGCGGACTTCCCGATGCCCGACGAGGCGACGAATCGCATGGAAGACAACTGGATGGTCCACCAAATCCACACGACCGTGGACTTCGCCCGCAACAGCAAGCTGATGTGCTGGTTTCTCGGCGGCCTGAATTTCCAGGTGGAGCACCACCTCTTCCCGAAAGTCTGCCACGTGCACTACCCGGAAATTTCCAAGATCGTCGAGTCCACTTGCCGCGAATTCGGCGTGCGCTACAACGAGCACAAGACGCTGTGGGCCGGACTCGTCTCGCACTACCGCTGGCTGCGCCGCATGAGCCAACCGGTGCCGGTGCGCGTGAACGAGTAAGCGTCTGCGCGCACCATGCGCCTCGAACACGTCGCGCTTTGGACGGACGATCTGGAGCGCGCGCGGCGATTCTACGAAACGTATTTCGCGGCTCACGCCGGCGAGCTCTACCGGAATCCGCACACGCGCTTTCAGTCGTATTTCCTGAGCTTCGCCACGGGAGCGCGCCTGGAGTTGATGCACCGCGCGGACATTGCTCGGCCCCCGCCCGCGCCCGAAACCGAATCGATCGGCCTCGCCCATTTCGCCGTGGCGCTCGGCAGCGAAGCGGCAGTCGATCAACTCACAGAACGATTCCGCCGCGACGGCCTGCGCGTGCTTTCGGCACCCCGTCGCACCGGCGATGGTTACTACGAAAGCGTCGTGCTCGATCCCGACGGCAACCGCCTCGAGCTGACGGTCTGACGGTGGGCCGCGTGAAACCAATCAAAGTATTTCGCGAGCCGCGCGACCGCCGACGCGGAGCGCGCACCGGGCTCGGCACCTTGCTCAATCTCGGGCCGAAATCGACTGCTTGGCTCGCCGACGTCGGGCTGAACACACGCGAAGAATTGGCCGCGCTCGGACCGATCGAGACTTGTCGCCGTCTGCGCTCGGCCGGACATCCGGTGAACGTGCTCATGGCCTACGCGCTCGAAGGCGCGCTGACTGGCACGCATTGGAATGAAATTTCTCCCAAGACGAAGCAGTGGCTGCGCGCGGAGTTTGCGCAAATGAAACGCGCAAGCAGCAGAACGAAGCACTGACCGCCGGCAACCAACGACGCGGCGACCATCTTCCGCACAGTTGACGCGTGAAACGAGCCGACGCTGTCGGGCGGCGGCACACGCGTTCCATCAGTGAACCAGCACAGCCGGAAAATCGAGCCGCGCCACTGGAAAGTGTGCTGGCGATGGCTACGCGTAGAGCATGCAATCATTCTGCGATCTCGAAACCGACAAGGTGAACGCCACGCGCTTCGCCGAAACGTCGGCCATCGGCCCCGACTCATTACCATCGCGCGAAAGCTGGCTCGACCGCCTCGCGCGCATGGTCGCTCCGATTCCGGTCGATCACGTGACAATCGTGCCGCGACACCTGAGCACGGCGCAGGAACTCGTCCGCGCGCATCGGCGCAAGCCGCAGTGCTGCTGAGCGCGGCGCGTCATTGCCTTTTGGAGGAGCCTGCTTGCAGGCGATCCGCACGTCCGCACCGCTCCGCAGCTTCGTATCGCCTGCAAGCAGGCTCCTACAACGAACACGCCGCACCGCGCTCAGTTGTTCGGGGCGAAACCCGTTGGCTTCGGCTCGGAGAGACGACGGGCGTAGAAGGGCACGAACTGCATGATGCCGAGCATGCCGAGCACGAACAAATCGTCGCGATACGGTCCGCCGCTGAAAATCCCCATCAGGCCGCAACTCTCGGCCAGCGAGAGACCGAGGATGAAGATTGTGAAAGCCCTCGCGCCATCCGTGTAACGCGGCAACACGAGCCAGCGGAGAATGATGCTCACAAACAGCGGCACGAGGCCGATGAGGTTCGCGAACGGGTTGGCGGCCGGCGGTGCGGCCGGCCCGCGCCCGAGCACCGCGTAGACAACCGTCAGGCTGAGCAAGAGCGCGACCCAAACCGTCCACCAGACCATCACGCGAACGCGAACCGTTGCGGCGTCAACTGGCACGGGCGAGTTCATGCGCCGATCGGATGCCACGTGGTCTTGAACTCCACGAAATCGCGCAGCTCGTAGAGACTTTGCGCGCGGTCGGAGAACCAGTCGATTGGCTCCTCGGCCTTCTGCAGTTTCACGCGTTTCACGCTTTCGGCTGCGCCGAGCTTCAGCGTCTTGCGGTCGTCGGCGTTCGCCACTCCAGCCAGCGCGCGCAGATGCGTGTGCGTGGCGAAGGTCGGCACCATTTCCTTGCGGAAACCGGTGAGCAGATTCACCACGCCACCGGGCAGGTCGCTCGTCGCAAGCATTTCGCCGAGCACAATGCTCGCGTAAGGCTGCGTCGTGGACGCGAGCGCCACGACCGTGTTGCCGCTCGTGATGATCGGCGCAATGAGTGACACGAGCGCGAGCAGCGGCGACTCGTCGGGCGCGACGACGCCGACAATGCCCATCGGTTCGGTGACGGTGAAGTTGAAATGAGGCGAAGCGACGGGGTTCACGTTGCCCAGGACCTGTTCGTATTTGTCGGCCCAACCGGCGTAGTAAATGAGGCGATCGATCGCGGCGGTGATTTCGCGCTCGATGCCGCGCTTGCCGTCGGGGCGTAAAGCCCCTCCCACCCGGAGCGCGTCGGCCATGTCCGCTTTGCGCGCTTCGATCATTTCGGCGAGGCGATAGATGATCTGGCCGCGATTGTAGGGCGTGCGCTTGGCCCAGCCGGGGCCGGCCTTGGCAGCGGCTTCGATGGCGTTGCGCAGATCCTTGCGCGTGCATTGCGGGATGTTGGCAAAGAAGGCGCCGGTGGCATCGTTGAGCGGAAACACGCGACCGCTCTCGGAGCGGATGAACGCGCCTCCGACATAACACTTGGGCGTTTTGGTGACAGGCAGACGAGTCATGGCGAAGGAAGTCAGCGATCAGGCGGTGGATTCGGTCTGCAGGTTATCCTGCTGCCGATAATTGCGCGCGACGAAGGAGAACACCAAGGCGGCGACCATCGCGAGCGCGGCGAAGAACACAAAATAAGACGCGCCGCTCAATTTCGCGGTGCCGTCCGGATTGGAGATGAACCACTGCACGCCGGCGGTGAACCAGTTGCCCGCGGTCACGGAGAGCAGATAGACGGCCTGCACGACGGCCTTGAGGTGCTTCGGTGCCTGCGTGTAGGCGAACTCGAGCGCGGTGATCGACGCCATGACCTCGCCGGCGGTGAGCAGGACGTAAGCCGGCAATTGCCAGAGCACACTGAGCTTCACGCCGGAGTTGAGCTGCGACTCGATCCACGCGCTGACGAGAAACGAGAGACCGATGGTGAAGATGCCGATGCCGATCTTCCGCAACGGCGTCAGCTTCCAGACACGATCCATCATCGGGTAGATCAGGTAACCAAAGATTGGGATGAACGTGAGTGTGAAGATCGAGTTCACCGCCTGCACCTGGGCCGAGCGGATCTCCATGCCGAACACGACGCGGTTCATGTTTTCGGCCTGCAGAGTCCACGTGCTCCCACATTGGTCCCAGAGCGCCCAGAACACGGCCATGAACGCGAAGATGAACGCGAGGCGCCCGAGCGTGAGGCCGGTTTCCTTGTTGAAGGTGCGCGTAATGAACGTCCGCAATCCCGCCGGAGGCACATGCACGAAGGAGCGGCGGCCCGACCAGAAGATGAAAGTCGCGAGCAGCATCAGCGCCGCCGGCACACCGAACGCCAGTCCCGGGCCGTGCGTGTCGAGCAGCCACGGTGTGAGCATGATCGAGAAGAACGCCCCGAAGTTCACCGCCCAGTAAAACCAACCGAAGGCCTTCGAGAGCAGGTGCTGGTTCTTCGGGCCAAATTGATCACCGACGTTGGACGAAACGCAGGGCTTGATGCCGCCCGCCCCGAGCGCGATCAGCACGAGACCGACGCCCAGGCCGAACCGCGTGTGATCCACCGCGAGCGCAATGCAGCCGATGCTGTAGAGGATCGAGAGCCAGAGAATTGTCCGGTATTTGCCGAGCAACGCGTCGGCGAGGAGCGCGCCCATCGCCGGGAAGAAATAATTCGAGCCGACGAAGAGGTGATACCAGCCCGTCGCCTCCTCCTTGCTCATCGGCGCGAGCTCGCCGGACCGGTCCATCAGAAACTTCGTCATGTAGATGACGAGAATCGCCTTCAGCCCGTAGAAATTGAACCGCTCGGCAGCTTCGTTGCCGACGATGTAGGGAATGCCGGGCGGCATTTTTTCAGTGTCGGCGGGGGTGGTGCGATAGGGAGCGGACATGGGGAAAATCAGCGGCGAAACACGAAGGCGAGAATCACGGCGAGGGTGACGATAACCGCCGCGAACAGCCAAACGCGGTCGCGTCGGGCCCGCGGAATGGGTGCATGCTGACGCCCGTCATCAAACGCTGTGTCCGGCAGATCGAGCCCGTCATAGCGCGCGTCGTCTTCGTTCCAGCCCGAGCGCTCGTCTGCGCCGCATTCCGGGCAGGCTCGGGCGTTGCGCGGCACGGACGCACCGCAGACGGGGCACTCAGCGGGAGGGACGAAAGCACGCGGCATCAAACGAGTTTGCAGTAGTCGAGCAGGCCCTGCCGCCCGCCTTCGCGGCCGAAGCCGGACTCCTTGTAGCCGCCGAAGGGCGAGGTGGGATCGAACTTGTTGTAGGTGTTTGCCCAGACGACACCGGCCTTGAGTTCGGTGCTCATCTTGAGGATGCGCGAGCCCTTGTCGGTCCACACGCCAGCGCTGAGGCCGTAGGCGGTGTTGTTCGCCTTCTCCACCGCTTCGTCGAGCGTGCGGAACGTCAAAATGCTCAGCACGGGCCCGAAGATTTCCTCACGGGCGATGCGGTGGCTCATCGAAACGCCGGAGAAGAGCGTCGGCTTGAAATAGAATCCCTTCGCGGGCAGCCGGCACGGCGGCTGGTAGAGTTCGGCACCTTCCTTCACGCCCGCGGCGACGAGTTTTTCGATCCGCGTGAGTTGCTCGCGCGAGTTGATCGCACCGACGTCGGTGTTCTTGTCCATCGGATCGCCGACGCGCAGCGTGCGCAGGCGGGTTTTCAATTTTGCGAGAAACTCCGCGGCGATCGGCTCGTGCACGAGCAGGCGCGAACCGGCGCAGCACACGTGGCCTTGGTTGAAAAAGATGCCGTTGACGACGCCCTCGACGGCTTGGTCGATCGGCGCGTCGTCGAACACGATGTTCGCGGCCTTGCCGCCGAGTTCCATCGTCATCTTTTTGTCCGTGCCCGCGAGCGAGCGCATGATGATCTTGCCGACTTCGGTCGAGCCGGTGAACGCCACCTTCGCGGCCGTCGCGTGGCCCATGACCGCCGCGCCGGTGTCGCCGAAGCCGGTGACGATATTCACCACGCCTGCGGGCAAGCCCGCGTCTTGGAGAATCTCCGCGAGCTTCAACGCGGTGATCGACGTCGTCTCAGCGGGTTTGATCACGATGCAATTGCCCATCGCGAGCGCTGGCGCGAGTTTCCACGCGAGCATCAGCAGCGGGAAATTCCACGGGATAACCTGCCCGACGACGCCGAGGGGCGCGACCTTCCGGCCGGGCGCCACGTAGTCGAGTTTGTCAGCCCAGCCGGCGTGATAGAAGAAATGCGCGGCGGCCATCGGCACGTCGAAATCGCGTGACTCCTTGATCGGCTTGCCGCCGTTCAGCGTCTCGGCGACGGCGAACTCGCGCGCGCGATCCTGCAGCAGGCGCGCGATGCGGTAGATGTATTTCGCCCGCTCGCGGCCGGGCATCTTCCCCCACGTCGTGTCGAAGGCTTTCTGCGCGGCGGCGTAGGCGGCATCGACATCGGCGGCGTTCGCGTGCGGAATTGCGGCGAGCTTCTGCTCGTTGGCGGGATTGATCGTATCGAAATATTTTCCGCTCTTCGGCGCGACGAATTGCCCGCCGATGAAGAGCTCGTAGCGAGCCTTGAGCTTCGGATCGGCCGATTCGGGCGCGGGATCGAAATCCCAGAGATCGCCGAAGATGAGCTCGGGCAGCGGACGCCCCTGCGAGCGGTTCGAAGGGCGGACGGATTTTTTCTCGGTCACGGAAGGCATGGCGGAAGGGAATTAAACGCGGAGGGCGCTGAGTTCGCGGAGGACGGAAGGCGGACTATTCTCCGCGCTCTTCGCGAGCTCCGCGTTGAGAGGGTTCAGTAGGATTCGGCGGCTTCGCTGAAGTAGTAAGGCGCCTGGTAGGCGCCGGTTTTTTCTTTTTCGAGCTGGCGGAGGAGGTCGTTGAGCAACGACGACGCCCCGAAGCGGTAACGCGTGTTGTTGAGCCACTCGTCGCCGAGCGTCTCCTTCACCGCGATGAGGAACTGCAGTGCTTGCTTCGCCGTGCGGATACCCCCGGCGGGCTTCATCGCGATTGGCGTGCCGGTCTCGAGGTAAAAATCGCGGATCGCCTCGATCATCACCTGATTGTTGCCGAGCGTGGCGTTGAGCGAGGTCTTGCCGGTGCTGGTCTTGATGAAGTCGTTCGCACGGATTGCGCGCATGGCGAGGAAGGACGCGGCGCGGATGTTGTCGTAGGTCTCGAGTTCGCTGACTTCGAGGATCACCTTCAGCGTCGCGCCGCCGCAAGCGGCGACGACCGCGGCGATCTCATCCTGCACGAGTGGAAAATCTCCCGCGAGAAATGCGCCGCGATTGATCACCATGTCGATCTCGTCGGCACCGTCATCGACGGCGGCGCGGACTTCGGCGAGGCGGGTCTTGAGCGGCGCCTGGCCGGAGGGAAACGCCGTCGCGACCGACGCGATGCGCACGGCGGTGTCCTGTCCGAGCGCGCGCCGCGCGTGCTTCACCATTGCCGGATAGACGCAAACGGCGGCGACCTGTGGGCAATCGAGTCCGTCGTGGGGGCTGAGCGCTTTTTGGCAAAGCGACGTGACCTTCCCGGGCGTGTCCTTGCCCTCGAGGGTGGTCAGATCCACCATCGAGACCGCGAGCTTGAGTCCCTTGACCTTCGACGCCTTCTTGATGCTCCGCGTCGTGAACTTCGCGACGCGCTCTTCAATTCCCACCTGATCCACCGTGCCGATTTCATTGAACAAGCGCCGGAACGCGGCATTGCCTGAGAGAGCCATGATGCGCGGACTATCCGGTGCTTCCCCTCTGAAAACAATGGCAAAGTCGCTCGCCGCCGCGACGGTTTTGCTCCTCCTGCCCGCCTGCCGCACACCCGATCACGGCGGTCCGTTTGCGGGACCTTTCGACGCGGGGACCATGGCGGAACCGCGGAATCAGGAAGCGAGCGGACTGGCGGTTTCGCGCCGCGCCGCGAACCTCCTGTGGATCCACGAGGACAGCGGTCGCGCGCCCGAGCTTCACGCTCTCGACGAACACGGCGCGCGCCGCGGACGGATCCTCGTCGCGGGCGCGGAAAACATCGACTGGGAGGACGTCGCCTCGTTCACGCTGGAGGGCCGCGCGTGGCTCTGCGTGGCCGATGTCGGCGACAACAACGCGCAGCGCCCGTTCGTGCAGTTGCATTTCATTGAGGAACCCGATCCCACCCTGCTTTCGCCCGATCAGGAGCTCACGCTGCGACCGACCTTCTCCCTGCAAGTCAGCTATGAGGACGGCCCGCGCGACTGCGAGTCCGTGGCGGTGGACGCACGAGAACGCGCCGTCTATCTTCTCTCGAAGCGCGACGCGGTGCCGCGACTCTATCGGGTGCCGTTGGCAGCGGCGGCACGTCCGGTCGTCGCGCGCAAGGTCGGCGAAGCGCCGCACTTTCCCAAGCCGAACCAAGTGCAACGCGTCCTCAAGATCCCGACCGGCCTCTACCGCGCCAGCCCATGCGCGATGGATTTCGCCGCCGACGGCTCGGGCGCGGTCGTTTTGACCTACGGCGATACGCTGTATTTTCCGCGCGCGACCGGTGAGAGTTGGCCGACCGCGCTTGCACGCGAGCCGGTCGTGCTCGGTGGCCACGGCCTGTTGCAGGCGGAAGCCGTGGCCTTCGCGCGCGACGGACGGTCGATCTTCGTCTGCTCCGAGGGAACGATGCGCCTGCTGCGCTACGACCGGCGGTGAAGGACGGCGGGCTTGCGGGGCCGCGTGAGGCGTGCATCTTCGCTGCGTCATGCCCGACCCGACCGCACCGATCCCCTCCTCGACCGAGCCGCACGGCGAACTCGTCATTCGCACGATCGCCATGCCGGCGGACACGAACGCGAATGGCGATATCTTCGGCGGCTGGCTCATGTCGCAAATGGACTTGGGCGCAGCAATCGTCGCAAAAAACATTTCCCGCAGCCGCGTGACGACCGTGGCGGTCGATGGCATGGTTTTTTTGAATCCCGTTTACGTCGGCGACATCGTGAACTGCCACGCCACGCTTCTGAAAGTCGGCCGCACCTCGATGAAGATCGACGTCGAGGCCTGGGTGCAGCGCGGCAAGGACGGCACGCTGCTCAAGGTCACCGAGGGCAACTTTACCTACGTCGCGATCGACGACAAAGGCCGGCCGCACCCGGTGCATCGCGCATGAATGCCGTCGCCCAACTCGCGTCACGCCGCGCGCCACAACTCTTCGCGCTCATCTTCGCTTTTGGTGTGGCAGGAAGCGCCGTCGCCCAGCGCGCGACGCTCGCGGACGGACTCAAGGCCGCCGTGCTCCGCGCCGACGAGGCCCGCGTTTACGCGATGCTCGCGCCGGATGTTGGCGCGCTCGACGACATGCTCACCGCAGACTGCCTCTACGCGCACTCGAATGGATCGACGCAAACGAAAGCGGAATTTCTCGACGCACTGAAGAGCGGCGCGATGAAATACGCGGTCATCCGCTACATCGCTCCACCGCAAGTGCGACTCTACGGCACCGAGACGGCGCTGCTGAACGGCACGACGCAAATCGAGGTGGCGCTTCCGGACGGTCGCACGGCGAAGCCGACGTTGTTCATCACCGCGGTCTATGTCGTGAAAGACGGTCGCTGGCAGCTCGCGTCTTATCAATCGACGACGGTGCCTGCGGCAAAGTGAGCCAGCGCTAAGGTAGGATCGGATTCAGCCGCCCCCGCCTATCGGTGCCCGCCGTTCTCGCGACATGCCCGCTACACCAACTTGGCCCGTAGTTCCTTGTAGCGCGTGCGGCCGATCGGGAGTCGCGTGCCATTCTTCAATTCCGCTTCGTAGTGACTGCCTTCGCTCGCGTGCAACGCCTTGAGGGCGCTGAGGCGCACGAGGTAGCTCTTGTGCAGGCGCTCGAAATCCGGCGGCAGGATCGCCGCAAGTTTCTCCAGCGTCTTGTCGTGCAGTTCGCGGCGCCCACTGGCGAGCACGAGTTCGGAATAATTGCCGGCGCCCTGCACGAAGAGCACGTCGTCAACGGCGATCAACTCCACGCGACCGGCCTTGCGCACCGCGAGATTTTTGGCGGTGCCGCCACCGCGCGTCAGCGCGCCGCGAGCGCGGTCGAACGCCTGGGCGAGCCGCTCGCGCGTAAAGGGCTTCGGCACGAAATCGAGCACGCCATATTGAAACGCCTCGAGCGCACGATCGGTGTTCGCCGACACGATCACCGTGTGGAACGCGCCTGCCACGCTGCGCCGGAGCAGTTCCATGCCGTCGCGCCCTTCGAGATTCAAGTCGAGCAACGTTACGTCCACCGGATGCTCCGCCAGCCATCCCGCGGCTGCGTCGAAGCTGGAGGCGACGTGCAGCTTCTCCAGCTCCGCACCCAGAATCTCGCGACAGAAACGCTCGAGGCGTTGGGCGACCAGCGGCTCGTCCTCGATGAGCACGAGCTTCACGGCGCATCCTCCCCGCAGCCGGGTCGCGGCACGCGCCAACCGACCACCGTCTCCCAGCCGCCCGGCACTGCGCCGTGTGAGAACGTCCACCGTCCGCGGAAGCTCTCCTCGAGCCGCGCCTGCACATAGCGCAAGCCCGTGCCGCCGGACGGGCGATCGTCCGTGCGTTTGTGGCCGGGCGAAAAGAATTCGTAGCGTGCCGCCTCGTCCGTTACGTGCGCGCGGAGGCGGAACTCCGCGCCGGCCTCGGTGCGTTGATGAACCAGCCCGTTTTCGATCAGCGTCAGAAAGATCGCCGGCGGCACCAACGCGTCCTCGCGCACGCCTTCGACCGCGAGACCGATCGCGCGGCCGGTCCGGCGGGTGATGACTTTCAAGTGCGCGCGGCACAGGTCGAGTTCGCGCTGCAACGGCACGAGGCGCTCGCCGGACATCGCGGCGAGCGAGCGGAACTCCGCCGCGAGGTCGTCGATGAAGCGCACCGCGCCGGCTGGGTCGGCCTCGATCACCTCGGAAACGGCGGTAAGCGTGTTGAGCAGAAAATGCGGCTGGAGATTTTTCTTCAGCAGTTCGATCTCCATGCGCGCGGCGGTCAGCTGCGCATCACGCGCGCGCCGGCGCTCGCGCTGCAGTTGCGCCCCCACGCCCGCAAAGACGAGCAGCACTAGTCCCTCGATCGTGAGGAAAAAAGTCGGGTCGAGAAATGCCCGGCGATCGGTGCGGACAATGAGGAGCGCGATGCCGACGCCCGCGAGCGCGAACCACGCGCCTGGCCGCCGGCGCCAGCAGGCCCAGGCGGCGAGCGCGAGCGCCACAACCAGCAGCGCCCGGCAGATCCACAGCGCCTTGATTTCGTAGATCGACGACGTTTGCCACGCCGCGAAAACGAGCGCCGCGAACGTCGCGAGCCAGAGTATTTTTCTTGGCGCGCCGAATTGCTCCAGCAGGAGCCAGATCAGCAAAAGTCCCGCCATCGCCAACAGCAGGGTGATAAAGACAAGGCGAGGGTAATGCCAATCGTAGGGATAGGCCACGAGCCAGCGGGCCGCGATCAACGCGTAGAATGTCGCCAACACGAGGTTCACCGCGATCACGAGCGCGAGCAGCCGCCGGCGTTCGACCGACCCGAACAACACGAACGCCGTGATCGCCATCAGGACCGAGGTCGCGGCGGCGATGAGCGGTGCGACCGGCTGCAGAGCCTCGCGCCGCACCCACTGCGCGTGATTCACCGGCTGGACGCCCGCACTGAAAGTGTCGGCTGGAAAATTGTAGTGGTAAGTCGACATGCGCAGCGCGAGCACGTGCTCGCCCGGACCGCGCAACTTTTCCGGCACGAGCACGAGGTGGTCGAGCGGCCCGACGCGCTCCGAGTCGCGGTCGCGCCCGACAACTCCACCACGCGCCAACGGGACGCCGTCGAGAAACAGCTCGAAGCTATAAACCGACGAGAGAAACAGCGCGTCCACCGCGCCGCCTTCCCAACTCGCCGGCCAGAGATACGAGTATCGATCCGGCAGGGTCGGACCGTCCGGAGGTTCGTCCAGCCGCTGGTAACGAATACGCACCCAGAACACGCCCGCCCGCGCAGGGAATTCCGACGCTGCCATACGTTGCCAATCGGCGTCATCCCAGTCGGGCGCGGCCCAGCGCGGATCGTCACCGTGGCGGATCCGCAAGTCCGGCTGCGCCGCAACGCTCGCCCGCCCAGCGCTCGCGAAAATCACGAGCAGAAGGACGAGAAAGCACGAGCGCATGCGAAGGTGATAGGAGGAGCGGACGCGAGCGTCCACGCGTTTCCCGAGCTGTTCACGGACCGGACGAGCCGTTCACCCGCGTGCGAGCGGAATTCGCCCGGCGGGCGAGCGGTTCACCCGGCGGATTTCGATTTGCCGCGGCGCCCCGGGCAGAGTGCGGGCGTCGAAAGAAAATCTTCTCTCACTCAACCCAATCGTCCCATGAAAAACTCCCTCACCCTCCGCTCCGTCCTGACGCTCCTCGCGCTGAGTTGCTCACTCCCGCTCGTCGCCTCGGCCGCCGATCGCTCGGCGCTCCCCGGCGGATTCGTCCTGATCAACCGCGTCGAAGCGCGCGTCCACGCCAACGGTGACTCGATCGGCGTGGGCGACGGCCGCATCAATGTGCAACTGCGGCTCGGTGCGCCGACGCGCATCTTGCCCGATGGCAGCTGGCTCTACTCGCACTACCGCGCCGCGGCGACCGATGGGCGCGAATTCACCGGCAGCCTCGTGGTGCGCTTCGAAAACTCGCGTGTCACCGCCCTCGTCCTCGCCGATCGCGCCACGGTCACCGCGCTGCTCGAAAAACGCCTCGTGCCGTCGCTCCAACAGCTTGCCGCGAACCAGCGGTAAACTCGCCGTGCAGGGCGAGCGAGGCGGGCGGCGAGCGATCGCCGTCCGCCTTCTTTTTTGCGCGACGCCGAGCACGGCCGGCCCGCGCGGAAGCAAGGTGGGCGCCGGCGTCCCCGACGGCGCGGTGGGACGTTCGCGACCGCTGAGACGCGCTCCTGTCGCCGCCGGGACGGCGGCGACCGCCTCAGGCAAACTCGGCGCGCGAATGGCTCGCGATGCGGACGATTGAAATCAGTTGGCGCGAATCCACGGCGGCAATTGCGCGGCCCGTTGACGCGGTGCCGGGCGTGGGGCAGAGTTCGCCTCCTTGTCCCTCGCACCCGTCCATCCCGAAGCTCGTCGCGGCACCCTCGCTGCGGTCGGCGCGTTCACATTTTGGGGGCTCATCCCGGTTTACTGGAAATGGCTCGGGCACATCAGCCCCGTCGAGCTGATCATGCATCGCGCGGTGTGGTCGCTGGTTTTCCTGCTCGGCGTGCTCAAGTGGCAAAACCAGCTCGGCGTGATCGCGCAGGCGTTCCGCTCCAAACGCGTCCTCGGCTACAATGCCGCGACGGGGCTGCTGTTGATGCTAAATTGGCTGACGTTCATCTGGGCGGTGAACAACGGACACATTCTCGACTCGAGCCTTGGCTATTTTCTCGTGCCGCTGATCAACGTCGCCGCGGGTTTTATATTTTTCCACGAGCGCCCGCGTCCGCTGCAATGGGTGGCGATCGCGCTCGCCGCCGCGGGTGTCGCCTGGCTGCTCGCGCGCGTCGATCACGTGCCGTGGGTTTCGTTCATCATCGCCGTGACGTGGAGCGGCTACGGGCTGATCCGGAAAAAATCGCCAATGGGCGCGCTCGATGGACTGACGGTGGAGACGCTGTTGTTTCTTCCGCTCACGGCCGGCTATCTGATCTGGCTCGCGGCGCATCACCAAGGCGCGCTCGGCCACGTGAGTATGCGCGACCATGTGCTGATCTTCTGCTCGGGCTGGATCACCGCGATTCCGCTCGTGTGGTTCGCCTACGGCGCGCGCCGCATCCGACTCACGACGCTCGGGCTGCTGCAATACATCGGGCCGTCCCTTGCGTTCCTGCTCGGCTGGCTGGTCTATCACGAGGCGTTCGACGGGGCGCGCGTCGTCGCGTTCGGACTGATTTGGACGGGTCTGGCGTGTTACTCGGCGGACAGTTTTTGGGTGCACCGCAAAAGCATGCTCGGTTAGCCTGCGCCCATGTTGCGCCGTTTCCTGCCGCTGATCTTTTGCGCCACCGTGATGCTGCCCGCCCAAGTTCCCTCACCTGACGCGTCCACGGCGCTGCCGCAGGACACGGAGGAATTCCGCAACGCGCACGCTTCGTTTCTCGCCCGCGCGAAATCCGGGCCGGTCGGCTTGCTGTTCCTCGGCGACTCGATCACCGCGCGTTGGAGCACGGCGCCTGAGCTGTGGGAAGCGCGCTACGGCGCGCACCACGCGGCGAACTTCGGCCTGAGTCGCGACCAGACCCAGAATCTTCTCTGGCGGATTGAACACGGCGAACTCGACGGCCTCGCGCCGCGCGTGGTCGTCATCCTGATCGGCACGAACAATTCCGCCTCGCACCCGGCGTCGCAAATCGTCGGTGGGATCGAAAAAATTGTCGGACTGGTGCGTGCGAAATTACCGGAGTCGAAGATCCTGCTGCTCGGAATATTTCCACGCGGTCCGCGCAAAAACAAACAAGGCGAGGACGAAAACTGGGAGGCGCGGATGGCCGTGATCAACGGCGCCAATGCCACGTTGCCGCGCCTCGCCGACGGAAAAAACGTCCACTTTCTCGACGTCGGCCATGCGTTCGTCGCGCCGAACGGCGAGATCCGCACCGAGCTGTTACCCGATCGCCTGCACCCGAGTCCGGCGGGCTTGCGCGCTTGGGCCAACGCGATGCAGCCGACGCTTGAGGCGCTCCTGCGCTGACACGCCGTGACTTACTCGAGCGGCAAATTCCGGCCGAAATCGAGCAGCTCCATTTCGAAGACAAGTGTGGCGCGCTTGGGGATCTTGGGCGGATTGCCGCGCGTGCCGTAGCCGAGCTCGTAGGGAACGATGAGAAGCCATTTCTCGCCCTTGCGCATGCGCATCAGCGCCTGGTCCCAAGCTTGGATCAGCTCGTCGCGGCCGATGCGGGGACGAAAGGGTTTTTCGGGGTCCAGTGATTGATCGAACACGGTTCCGTCGAGCAGCATGCCCTTGTAGAGCACAGCGGCGCGCATGCCGGCCTCGGGCGTCGGACCGTTTTGATCGCCTTCCTTAAGGACGATGTAGCGCAGTCCGGTGGAAGTTTTCTTGGCGTTCGGCCAACGCTGCTCGACGATTTCGAGATCCTCGGGCGGGAGGCGCTCACGCTGGGCGTGCAGCGGCGCGGCGGCGGCGCAGAAAAAGACAACGAACAAAAACGCGAAGCGGCGGAAGGAGGGACTCATTTTTTCTTGGGCGTGGACGCGGGAGGAGTGACGCGAAAGGTGACGGTCAGGTCGGTCGAGGTCGAGGCCGCAGCGGCAGGAGGCGCCGTTGATTCGGTTTTCACCGTCGGCAGTGCGTCCGTCGCGGAAATGGGGGAAGGGGCTTTACGCCCCGAGGTTGGATTCGCCGCCGCACTGTCGGGGCGTAAAGCCCCTCCCACCTCAGAAGCCGGCGATTGGGCGAGCGCGGCGAAGCCACGATCGAGAAACTCGATGGCCTTCAGGTCCCGGAACCGGCCTTTGTCCACCGTGCGGCCCGGCCCGAGTGCGCCCATGACGACTGCGATGACGCGGCGTCCGTTGCGCTCGGCGGTCGCGCTGAGGCAGTAACCGGCCGCGGCGGTGTAACCGGTTTTAAGACCGTCCACGCCGGCGACTTTGCCGAGGAGATTGTTGTGATTGCGCATCTGCAACAGTCCCTGCGTCCGCGCCGGTCCGAAGGGCCGCTCGCGGATCGCCGTGTATTTGAGCACGTCGGTCTGTCGGATCAGGTGCCGGCAGAGCAGCGCGAAGTCGCGCGACGTTGAAAGATCGCCTTCGGAGACGCGGCGGCTCGGCGGCGGGAGGCCGTGCGGCGTCCGAAAGGTCGTGGCGTTCATGCCCAGCGCATGCGCCTTGGCGTTCATCCGCTCGACGAAGGCCGGCACGGAGCCTGCGGCCGCGCGCGCGAGTGCATGCGCGGCGTCGTTGGCGGACTGAATCATCATCGCGTAAAGCAGTTCCTCCACGGTGAACGTTTCGCGCGGGTCGAGAAAAACCTGCGTTCCGCCCATTCTCGAATCCGCCACGTCGATTTGCACCGGCGTCTGGAGCGTCAGCGTGCCGGCGGCGAGCGCGTCATGCAGGACGGCGAAGGTCATGAGCTTCGTCATGCTCGCGGGCGGATTCTGTGTGTCGGCGCTCTCTTCCGCGAGCACCTGTCCGGTCGCGGCGTCGATGGCGACCGCTCCCGTAAACGAGCCCGTGCTTTTTTGAGCGAACGCGGCAGCGACGCACGACAACCAGAGGACAATAAGAGGAACGACGAGCTTCATCAAAAAGATGCGCGCAACACAGCGGCGCAAAATCGGCGAGGCAACCGAAAACCCGGCGTCAGCCGAGAATCGCCGGGTGCCGCGCGACGAGCGCCAGCGCCTGCCGGAGGAGTGTCTTGCCCGGCTCCATGCGGTGCCACGGCGACGCGCCGGACGGGTGCGGCAACGGAATGCAGTCGAGCGCGTGGCCACGGAATTCGATCCGATATTTTTTCCCGATCAGATCGTTCAGCGGTGCGGTCGGCATGAATTGCGAGATGGCGAGCTTGCCGACCGGCAGCACGAGCGCGGGCTGCAACAGCGCCATTTCCGCCGCGAGCCAGCGCGAACACGCGGCAATTTCGTCGTCATCCGGCACGCGGTCGCCGCCGGATTCCTTTTTCCCGGGAAAGCACCGACAGACGGCGGCGAAGTAAAGGCGGTCGCGCGTCTCGTCCTCGCTCCAGCCGAGCGCTCCGTGGAACCACTTGAAAAGCGTCTTGCCGGCGGTCCACGCGAACGGCCGGCCGAACACCGGCTCCTTGTCGCCCGGCGCCTGTCCCACGAGCAAGACGCGCGAGACCACCGGCCGGCCGACGACAACTGGTTTGTGCATGCGTGGGCACGCCGTGCACGCGGAGAGTTGCGCGAGGTGTTTTTGGACGGCGGAGACGGGAATTTTTCTTTGAACCACGGAGGCCACGGATGGGAAGGACGTCACAAAGACTATCCGTGTTATCCGTGCAATCCGTGGCTTAAGAAATCGCGCGATCGCGGCGCGTTTAGCCGCGGCGTGGACGTTGCAACTGCCCGCACGGCTTGTCCCCGCCGGGACGGCGGCGATCACCTATCGATCCAAGAAAGAAAAAGGCGCACCGCGGTGCGCCTTTGAAGAATTTGCGGGAAACGATTGCGCGCGTCGCTCAGCGGCGACCGCGGAAGCTGAAACCGACTTTGCCGCCGTTGTTATCGCGGTTCGGATTTCCGCCGCCACCACCGCCATGACCACTGCGAAAACCGCCGCTGCGACCACCACCGCCGCCTCCGCCGCTGCGATTACCGCCACGGTGACCGCCGCCGCCGCCACCCCCGCCACGTTGGCCGCGGGGCTGTTTGGGTTGGGCGACGCCGAAGGGCAGGTAATCAAAACCTTCGAGACGAAGTTCCGGTATCTTTTGGCCGATGAAGCGCTGGATGTCGCGGATGTCGTCGGCGTTTTCCGGCGTGACGAGCGTGAACGCGTCACCAACAGCCTGCGCGCGGCCGGTGCGGCCGATGCGGTGGACGTAGTCCTCGGGATTTTCCGGGACGTCGTAATTGATGACGTGTGTGACGCCGGCGACGTCGATGCCGCGGGCGGCGATGTCGGTCGCGACCATCACCTCGTATTTGCCGGACTTGAAGCCGGCGAGCGCTTCGATGCGCTGGTTCTGCGAGCGGTTGGCGTGCAGGACAGCGACGGAGTGATTGGCGGCCTTGAGGCGGCGAGCGATTTTGTCGGCGCCGTGCTTGGTGCGCGAAAAGACGAGCACGCTGTCGAACTCGGTCTTTTCGAGCAGCGCGAGCAACAGGTCGAACTTCTGGCCGAACGCGACCGGGTAGAGCGCGTGGTTGATGGAGTTGTTGACCGAGCGGCTGACGCCGATCTCGACCTTGGTCGGATTGCGCAGGGCGAAGGACGCGACGGCGGCAATCTCCGGCGGCACGGTGGCCGAGAAGAAGAGCGTCTGGCGCTCACGCGGGCAGCGGCCGATGATGTCTTTCACGACGGGGAGGAAGCCCATGTCGAGCATGCGATCCACCTCGTCGAGGATGAGAATTTGGATGTCGCGGAGATTGATCGAGCCGTCCTGGACGTAATCCATGAGGCGGCCGGGCGTCGCGACGATCACATCGACGCCTTTGCGGAGTTCGCTGCGCTGGCTGCCGTAGCCGACGCCGCCGAAGACGGCGACGGTGCGGAGATCGGTGAAGCGGGCGAAATCGCGGAAGGCGGTCTCGACTTGCGCGGCGAGTTCGCGCGTCGGCTCGAGGACGAGCACGCGCGGTTTGGCGGCGTGTTTGCCGAGGCGGGTGAGAACGGGCAGCGCGAACGCGGCCGTTTTGCCGGTGCCGGTCTGGGCGGAACCGATGAGATCGCCGCCGCCGAGCACGACGGGAATCGCGCGCAGCTGGATGGGAGTCGGGTCGGTGTAACCGGCGGCTTGGACGCCGCGGAGAACGGGCTCGGACAGATTGAGAGCTTTAAAGGGCATGGGAACGGAGGAACCACTACGGCGCACTAATCGACGCTAAATGGAGGGCGCGGCACCGCGAAGGAGCGGCGGCGGCGCAGGGCGTGCGCGATTTGGAAAATCGCAGACGCGGATAAAAGAGAACGGCGACGACTAGCGAACTAGCGGATTAATGATTCGCCCGAGTAAATAAAAAGGGGCGGAGCCGCTTGGGCTCCGCCCCGGAAAGTTTTAGTCAGTTTGCGGGAAGCAAACGATCATCCGCCGAAGGCGGAAGATGA
>PNJQ01000019.1 GCA_013821985.1 Opitutus sp. | reverse complement strand
TTTTTCGGAGCCTGCTTCCGCCGTCGCCAAGGCTATGGCGGACAAGTGCAGGCGATGAGGACGATCGTTGCGCAACGGGCGTTCGTTTCGCCTGCAAGCAGGCTCCCGGCCGGCAGACTGGGAGCCCGGAAGCCGTAGTTCATTAGCGAACTCGGCGTTCATTAGCGGTATTGCCGGGTTCGCGGGCTTCCGCTAGCGAGAGAGGCGATGAATAACCTCCCGGGTGGTCTGACGGGCGCGGTGGATCGCCGCGCGTTTCTCAAGACGATGTCGGCCGCTGGTCTTGGGGTGGCGCTGGGCGCGGGCCCGTTACGCGCGGCGACTGCGCCGGCGGCGCGCAAGCGCTACGCGATCATCGGGCTCGGCTCGCGCGCGCAGATGTATCACGACGCGATCGAGCGCGACTACCGCGAACACGCGGAACTCGTCGCGCTCTGCGATCTCAATCCGGGCCGCATCAAGGTCGCGCAACGGCGCTCCGGCGCGAATGGCGCGCCGGTGCCGCGCGGGTATTTGCACACGGACTTCGACGCGATGCTGCGCGAGGCGAAGCCGGACATGCTCGTCGTCACGACGGTGGATGCGACGCACGACGACTACATCGTGCGCGCGCTCGATGCCGGGGTGGACGTCGTGACGGAAAAGCCGATGACGACCGACCCGGAGAAGTGTCAGCGCATCCTCGATGCGTGCGCGCGCACCGGTCGCCACGTGCGCGTGCTGTTCAATTACCGCTACACGCCGCCGCGCACGCAGGTGAAGGACCTGTTGATGTCCGGCGCGATCGGCGAGGTGCGCTCGGTGGATTTCCACTGGCTGCTCAACACGCACCACGGCGCGGATTATTTCCGTCGCTGGCATGGCGAAAAGAAAAACTCCGGTGGACTGATGATCCACAAGTCCACTCATCACTTCGACCTCGTGAACTGGTGGCTCGGCGCGGTGCCGGTCACCGTGCACGCGACCGGCAAGCGCGAGTTCTACACTCCGGAAATGGCGCGGCGTTACGGGCTGCAGTCGCACCATGAGCGCTGCCACACATGTCCCGAACAGGAGAAGTGTGGGTTCTTCTTCAGCCTCGCGCAGAATCCAAAGCTCAAGGAACTCTACCTCGAACAGGAATCGCACGACGGCTACTTCCGCGACCAATGCGTGTTTCATCCGCGCATCGACATCGAGGACACGATGAATGTGCTCGTCGGTTACGACGACGGCGTGACGCTCACTTATTCGCTCAACGCCTTCAACGCGTGGGAGGGCTACCAGATCGCATTCAACGGCACGAAGGGCCGGATCGAACACAGCATCGTGGAAAAAATTTACGTCAACGGCACCGACACGGAGCAGGGCGGCATCGCCGAGGGCGGCGTGCGCACGCGGGTGATTCCGCTGCGTGGCGCCGCGCGTGAGATCGAGCCGTGGGTTGGCACCGGTGGGCACGGCGGCGGCGACAAACTCATGCTGGACGACTTGTTTCTCCCGCGTCCGGCGCCCGACAAATATCTCCGCGCTGCCGACGAGCGCGCCGGCGCGCAGTCGATCCTCATCGGCGCTGCGGCCAACCTTTGTTTCAAACACGGGCAGCCGGTGCAGGTGCAGTCGCTCGTGCGCGGTCTCGGTCGCCCCGCCTACGCACCGATGCCGGATCGCACCGGTCCGCTGCCGATGCCGGAGAAACGGAACGCGTAGTTGCGCGGAAGGGGTTGGGAGAATTGTTGCCGCGAGCGCCAGCGCGTGGAGACGTCGGCTCGCTGACGCTCGCCGCGCCGCCACGGTCGCGCCGCCTCCGTCCTGCTCAATAGCGAATCCCGACTCGCTTGTAGATGAAGTGCATCAGCCACGCCGGCCCGATGAGCAGGAAAACGATGTCGTTGAGGAAGGACGGCTTTTTTCCCTCGATCTTATGGCCGATGAACTGCCCGATCCACGCAATGACGAAGAGAATCAAACTGCTCTTCCAAATCGCCACCGGACACACCGAGGCGTGCTGCCACTCGATCAGCGTGTAGCAAAAACTCATGAACAGAAACATCCCGACCGCCAACGGCACCGACAACCGCAGGTAGAAGAACAGCACCGCCAACGCGACCGGTTGCGTCCAATTGAACCAGGGCAGCGCCGTGCCGAGCGCGCCGCCGACCGGGATCGACCAGATCAGGCCGAGCGCGCAGTAGAAGATCGTCGGCACGCAGATCCAGTGGATGAGTTCGTTCGTGTGATCCTGGTGGCTCTCGCCGTAGGCGGCGAACCACTCGTCGGCGGTTTTGCGGTCGCTCATGGGTGGGGTGGGGTTCGGCATTGGCATACGCAACTTCGCCCGGGTGGCGACTGCGGATTTGCGCTCGCCGCGCCGGACCACATGCTGCGCCGCATGAAAGCGCTCCGCCTTCTCGCTCTCGTCGCCGGATTTTCTCTCGGCGCTCTCTCGACTGCGACCGCCACAACCAGCCCAGTCGCGCCCGATCGCACGTTGAAAATCGATCGCTCGAAATCCTACGTCGATATCGATGTCGAGGCGACGCTGCACAAGTTCACCGGCCGCCTCGAGCGCTACGAACTCACGATCCCCGTGGACGCGTCCGGCAAGATCAAGGATGCGCTGCTGAAATTCAAATTCACCGACCTGAAAACGGGCAACGGCGAGCGCGACGAAGCGATGTTGCACTGGCTTGGCGGCGGCACGCCCGAAGGCTCGTTCGATCTCGGCCTGCTCGCGCTCACGCCGGATGGGCAGGGCCAGGCGAGCGGCAAATTGATGTTCAATGGCCAGACGCATCTCGTGGAACTCCCCGTCAATGTCCGCGCGCAGGACGGCACCTACACCATCACCGGCCAGGCGACGATCGACTACCGCAATTGGGGCCTGAAAATTTTCCGCAAGTTTGGCGTGGCAAAGGTCGATCCGGAAGTAACGGTGCGTTTCCAATTCGTCGGCGACCTGCCGCCATCGCCGGAGGAGTAAGCAGAGTGGTGCCGGTGTTTCCGGCATCGCGACGGACTCCATGCGCGCACGACACCCGAGCTGCCGGTCAGAGACGGGTCCTACCTCTTCGCGGCGTGCCGCGCTTCCAACACGCGCGTCGCATCCGCCAGCGACAGCCCTTTCGCACGCAGCAATACGATGAGGTGGAACAACAAGTCCGCCACTTCGCCCGCGAGTTCCTCGTTCGTGCCCGCGGTCGCGGCGAGCGCGGTCTCGACACCTTCCTCACCAACTTTTTGCGCGACGCGTTTCACGCCTTCGGCGACGAGTCGCGCGGTGTAGCTCTTCTCTCCGCCGTCCGCGATGCGCTGCACGACCGTGCGCTCGAGCTCCGCGAGAAAACCTACCCCGCTCGCGCCGCCTTCGCTGAAGCAACTGCACGTGCCGCGGTGACACGTCGGGCCGTTGGGCCGCGCCAGCACGAGCAACGCGTCGGCGTCACAATCGACGGAGGCGCTCAAGAAATCCAGGAAATGTCCCGACGTCTCGCCCTTCACCCAGAGGCGGTTCTTCGAACGGGAGAAAAACGTTACACGTTTCGTCGCCAGCGTCTGCTCGAGCGCGGCAGCGTTCATGTAGCCGAGCATCAGCACTTGTTGGGTGTCGGCGTCCTGCACGATCGCCGGCACCAGCCCGCCGGATTTTTGCCAGTCAAGAGAGGGAAGAGAATTCATTGGGAACAGAAGAATTGAAATGCGGAGTGTGCAGAGCAGGAGAGAGATCGCTTCGCGTCTTTCGCGATCTCCGCGTTGAAATTCAGGTTAGTCAGTGCGCACGCAGACGCCCTCGCGGGCGAGGTAGGATTTTAAATCGGGGATTTGAATCGTGCCTTTGTGGAAAACCGATGCGGCGAGTGCCGCATCGACCCCAGCTTGTTGGAACACGTCGCGAAAATGCTCCGGTGTGCCCGCGCCGCCCGACGCGACGAGCGGAATCGTGAGCACAGTGCGCACGAGTTTGAGCTGCGCCAAATCGTAGCCGCGTCGCATGCCGTCCTGGTTCATGCAATTCAGCACAACTTCGCCCGCGCCGAGCCGCTGCGCTTCGCGCGCCCAATCCATCGTTCGCCAGCGTGTCGCGCGCGTCTTGTCGGGATCGCCGGTGTATTGCTTCACGAAGTAATCGCCGTCCTCGGTGCGCGAATCGATGCCCACCACCACCGCCTGCGAACCGAATTCCTGTGCGAGCTGCGTGACGAGCGCGGGATTCTCGAGCGCCGGCGAGTTGAGCGAGACCTTGTCGGCGCCGGCGTGCAGGAGTTCCCTCGCCTGCTCGAGCGAGCGGATGCCGCCCGCGACGCAAAACGGCACATCGAGCACGCGTGCCACGCGGCCAACCCAGGCCGCGGAAAGCGTGCGCCCGTCGCTACTCGCCGTGATGTCGTAGAAGACGATCTCGTCCGCGCCCGCGTCGCGGTAGCGCTGCGCGAGTTCGAGCACATCGCCCACGTCCTCGTGCTGGCGGAACTGCACGCCTTTCACGACGCGACCGTCGCGCACGTCGAGACAGGGAATGATACGGCGGGCTAACATGCGGCGTTTCCGAATGTGGGAGCCTGCTTGCAGGCGAAAAAAAGAGGCGTGGCATTCATGGTTCTCGGGTCGCTTGTAAACAAGCTCCTACAGGGCCAGCGCCTCCGGCAGGGTGAACTTCTTCTCGTAAAGCGCACGGCCGACGATCGCGCCGGAGGCGCCTTCGCGTTTCAAGCGTCGTAAATCGTCGAGCGACGAGACGCCGCCGGACGCCTGCAACTCGAGGGTCGGAAAATCGCGTCGCAAATCCGAGTAGAGCCCGAAGTTTGGTCCCGTGAGCTTGCCGTCGCGGCTGATGTCCGTGCAAAGCACGTGCTTCAGCCCGCGCGGCAGATAGCCGCCCAGCACCTCGTCGAGTGCAAGGCCGCTGTCCGCGCGCCAACCGGCGATCGCGACTTGGGGCACGCCGGTTTCGGGGTTCAGCCGCACGTCGAGCGCGAGCACGATTTTTTCCGGGCCGAAATTTTCCAGCCACGCGCCGACGAGCTCCGGTTGTTTCACTGCCAGACTGCCGACGATCACGCGCGACACGCCGGCGTCGAGCAGCGCGCGCACTTGGGCTTCCTCCCGGATGCCACCGCCCGCCTGCACACGGAGCCCACTCGCCTGCACGACGGCGGCCACAAGCGCGGTTTGCCGCTGGGTCGGATCCTTGGCGCCGTCGAGATCGACCAGGTGCAACCAGACCGAACCGGCGGTGGCGAATTCCCGTGCGACGCGCGGCGGATCGTCGTCGTAAGCCGTTTCGGCTTCGAAGCTCCCTTCGGTGAGGCGCACGACGCGGCCGCGGCGAAGATCGATGGCGGGATAGATAATCATGAAAAGATAGCGGTTCGGGAGGGGAGAGGGGCTTTATGCCCCGGCGAGGGACGCGCGCAGAGTGTCGGGGCGTAAAGCCCCTCCCACCTTCGACGAAACAGCGACTCGAACTTCACGCGGACATCTCCAGAAAATTTTTCAGCAATTGCGCGCCGGCGGATCCGGAGCGTTCCGGGTGGAATTGCACGCCGGAGAAATTGCCGCGCTGCACCACGGCGGCGAAGCGCGTGCCGTGCGTCGCCGCGGCCAGCGTGTCATTCGTCACCGGCGCGGCGTAGCTGTGGACGAAATAGAAGCGACTGCTTGCGTCGATGCCGCGCAGGAGGGGCGTGGCGCGGATGACTTCGAGTGTGTTCCAACCCATGTGCGGCACCGTGACCCCCGGGGCCTCCGGCAGCCGCGCGACGCGTCCGCGCAGCAGGCCGAGCGACGTCACGTCGCCTTCCGCGGAATTTTCGAAGAGCAACTGCATCCCGAGGCAAACGCCGAGCACGGGCTGCGTGAGCGAGCGCACGCACTCGACCAGCAGCTTCGCGCGCAGGCGTTTCATGCCTTCCTGGGCGGAGCCGACGCCGGGAAGAATCACGCGTTCGGCCGCCCGAATGACCGCCGGATCGGCGGTGAGCGCGCTGCGCACGCCCAGGCGCTCGAGCGCGAAGCGCACCGAGGCAATGTTGGCTCCGCCGCTATCGACGATCGCTAGCATGGAAAGGGAAGGTCGGAGCCGCGGCCCTCAGCAGCCCAAGGGGTGGCGGACGCACGGCAGGGCGCTTCGGGACAAGCGTCCCTACCGGCGTTGCCGCACCTGAACGCCCGCGTGAACCGATCGATCCTCACAGCGTCCCCTTTGTGCTCGGCACGGCGTTGCTGCCGTCGCGCGCGATCGCGGGCCGCAGCGCGCGGCCGAAGCCCTTGAACAGCGCCTCGACGAGGTGGTGGTTGTTCTCGCCCTGCACCGTCATGTGCAGCGTCGCGGCGAGCGCGTCGCTCAATGACCGGAAGAAATGCGGCACGAGCTCGGTTGGCAGTTCGCCAACGTTGTCGCGGCTGAATTTCCCCTCGAAAACGAAATACGCGCGCCCGCTCAGATCGAGCGCGACTTGCGCGCGGGCTTCGTCCATCGGCAGCACGAAACCATAACGACCGACGCCGCGCTTGTCGCCGAGCGCCTGTTTCAATGCCTGTCCGAGCGCGATGCCGACATCTTCGACGGTGTGGTGCTCGTCGATTTCGAGGTCGCCGGTGCAATCGATCACCAGGCCGATCGCGGCGTTCTTCGCGATCTGTTCGAGCATGTGGTCGAAGAAGCCGAGACCGGTTTTGATTTTGGCGGTGCCCGGGGTGTCGAGATCGACGGAGACAGTGATCTCGGTCTCGTTCGTCTTGCGGCGCACGGCGGCGCGGCGGGGCGCATCGAGCAACTGAGCCGTGAGCGCGAGCCAGTTGTTGGAGCGACGATCGTAACGCAGGCCCCGCACACCAAGGGCGGCGGCGAGCTGCACGTCGGTCTCGCGATCGCCGATGACCGCAGAGGCCGTGCGATCCCAAGCCGTGTCGCGGAGGTAATCCAACAGCAGTCCGGGCTTGGGTTTGCGGCAATCACAGCGATCCGCCGCGGTGTGCGGACACACGCGCACGGCTTCGAAGCCGATGCCTTGCGAACCCAGCACGCGCAGCAGGAGGTCCTGCAGCGGCCGGAATTCGCTTTCGCGGAAGCTCGGCGTGCCGAGCCCGTCCTGGTTCGTCACCATCACCAACGTGTAGCCGGCCTCGATCAGCCGGCGCAGGGCCGGCACGACGTCGGGCTCGAGCGCGAACTTGTCGAGACGGTCGATCTGCTGATCGACGGGTTCGCTGATGAGCGTGCCATCGCGGTCGAGAAAAAGGATTTTTTTCATGGAGTGGACGGGGGTGGTAGGGGCGCGCCTCGTGTGCGCCCGCGGACGCGGACAAGCCGCGCCCCTACAAATACGGAGGTGCGCCGAGAGTCATTCACGGGCAAGCACCTCCAAAACGAAATCGTTTTCGGCGCGGGTGCCAATCGTGATGCGCACCGTGTTCGGCACGTCCTTGCTGCGGTCGCGCAGCACCAGGCCGGCTCCCCGCGCGGCAGCCATGAGGCGCGCCGAGTCGGCGACCTCAATGAGCAGGAAATTTGCATCGCTCGGCCAAACGTGGCGCACGACGGGCAGGCCGGCGAGCGCGGTCGCGACGCGCTGGCGTTCCCCGACGATTTCATGCGCAGAGCGTCGGGCGGCCGCGATGGCGTCGGGCGTCAGGGCTTCGAGCGCGGCGTGGGCGACCGGCGTGGGCACCGGGTAGGGGGCGATGATTTTTTGCAGCACGCCGATCAATTCGGGCGCGGCGAGAGTCACGCCCACGCGCGCGCCCGCGAGACCGAAGGCTTTCGACAACGTGCGCAGCACGACGAGATTCGCCTGCGCGCCGAGTTCCGCGACCAAGCTCGGGGCGGACGAAAACTCCGCGTAGGCTTCATCGACCACGATAACGGCGCGGCCCGAGAGCGCTTCGACAACACGCAACACGGCGTCGCGATCGAGCGACTGGCCGGTGGGATTGTTGGGGGAGCAGAGGAAGACGAGTTTCACCCCGCCTGCGCCCGGCTTCGGCGCGGCGAGCGCGGCCGCAATCACGCGGTCGGAATCGACCGCGAAATTCCGTTCGCGCACGAGCGGCGCGGTGAGCGTGCGCGCGCCTTGGATGCCGGCGGCGACTGCATACATGCCATAGGTCGGCGGCGTGGTGAGGATCGCATCCTGACCGGCCCGGCAAAACGCGCGCAGCAGCAGATCGATGCCTTCGTCGGAGCCGCGCGTGACGAGCACACGGTCGGGCGTGACGCCGTAGAGCGAGGCGAGACGCGCGACGAGCTCGGCCGGCTGCGGCTCCGGGTAACGGTTGAGCGCGCCCTCCTTCGCCAAGGCTTCGGAGGGCAACGACGCCGATGGCGTCGTTGGATTTTCGTTCGCGTCGAGCCAGACGTGGCCTCCGGAGGACTCCTTGCGGGCAGACGAGTAGGGCGTGAGCGCGAGGATTTCGGGGCGGACGAGGGAGAGGAGAGAATCGGTGCTCATAGTCAGCGCTTCGGCTTCGTTCTCATTATCTCGGGTTCGAGGGAACGATTGGGAGAAAGAGAACGAGAGCGATCGGTGGACGGGAGTTTGGCCAGCCGCACGGAGACGGCGCGTTGGTGGGCCGTGAGATTTTCGGCGAGGGCGAGGCGTTCGACAACGGGCCCGAGCCGCCGCAGTCCACGCGGCGTGGCGGCTTGAACGGTCATCGTGCGCGAAAAATCGGCGAGCCCGAGTCCGCTGCAAGAACGTGCCCAGCCGTAGGTGGGCAGCACGTGATTGGTGCCGCTGGCGTAATCGCCGAGCGACTCAGGGGTCCACGCGCCGAGGAAGACGGAGCCGGCCGTGGCGATTTTCGGCAGGAGCGCGCGAGGTTCGGCAACTTGGAGAATGAGATGCTCGGGAGCGTAGCGATTCGCGATTTCGGCGGCTTCCGTGATCGACGACACGAGGAGCGCGCGACTTTGCTCGAGCGCGCGCGACGCGACGGCGCGGCGCGGGAGCTCCGCCAGTTGGCGCGACAGCGCGAGGCTAACGCGGGCCACGCATGCTCGACTGAACGCCACGAGCATCACCTGCGAGTCGGGACCGTGCTCGGCTTGGGAAAGCAAGTCGGCGGCGACGAACTCGGGGTCGGCGGATGCATCGGCCATCACCATCACTTCGGAGGGCCCGGCCGGCAAATCGATCGCCGCGCCGGCGGGCGCGCGCGCGACTTGTTGTTTTGCCTCGGTGACGAAGGCGTTGCCCGGGCCGAAAAGCTTGTCGCACTTTGGAATCGTCGCGGTGCCGAAAGCCAAGGCGGCGATCGCCTGCGCGCCCCCAACTTTGAACACTTCCGTGACGCCGCAGAGCTGCGCGGCGTAGAGGATCCACGGGCTGACCCGTCCATCGCGGCCCGGCGGCGTGCAGAGAACGCGCCGGGGGCAACCGGCGAGCTGCGACGGCACGCCGAGCATGAGCGCGGTGGAAAACAGCGGCGCGCTGCCGCCCGGGACGTAGAGGCCCACGCGCTCGATCGGACGCGAAATTTTTTCGCAGAGGATGCCCGGTGTGGTTTCGACGCGGAGCGGCGTGCTGCGCTGGGCGGCGTGGAAGCGCCGGAGGTTGCGATAAGCGGTGCGCAGCGCGGCGCGGTCCGCGCGCGCCAGCGATTGCTCCGCGGCGGCAAACTCGTCCGGCGTCACCCGCAACGCGCGCAGCGTCACGCCGTCGAAGGCGCGTGTGAAGCGGCGGAGCGCGACGTCGCCTTCGCGCTGCACGGCGGCGATGACGCGCGCGACCGTGCGGGCAATCTGCGGCCGGGCGGCCAGCGCCGGGCGCTGGAGCGCCGCGGTGCGCGCGCGGGAGGAAAGGTTTTTCCAGAGGAGGGGCTGCATGGAAGAAAGACTGAAGGGCTGAAGAGCGGAAGGGCTGAATCGCGTGGAGTTCATCGTGCGTGAATCTCGTTGCGGTGCGCAGCGGCCTGACGACGAGTGGCTCCACACGGCGGGATGGTGGCGAGGTTCATGGTTCAGCCCTTTAGTTTTTCAGTCCTTCAGCCTTTGTTCTCACAGCATCATCTTCTCGATCGGGAGCACGAGGATGCTGCTCGCACCGACGCGTTTGAGCGACTCCATCGTTTCCCAGAAAACGGCTTCCTGGCAGACGGCATGCAGCGCGACTTTCGTGTCGTCTCCGGCCAGCGGGAGGATGGTCGGATTTTCCGCGCCAGGGAGGAGCTGCTTGATTTGCGGCAGCGCGGACTTCGGGGCGTGGAGCATGATGTATTTTGCCTCCGCGGCCATCTGCACGCCGTCGATGCGACGGAGGAGCAGTTCGAGCGCGTGCGCCTTCACGGCGTCGAGTTCGCGCGCGCCGCGGATGAGGACGGCGGTGCTCTTAAAAATCGTTTCCACGGCGCGGAGTTGGTTGGCCTCGAGCGTCGAGCCGGTGGCGACGAGATCGCAGATGGCTTCGGCGAGGCCGAGACGCGGCGCGATCTCGACCGAGCCGGTCAGCACCACGACCTCCGCGGCGACGCCTTGCGCGGCGAGGTAACGTTTCGTCAATTGCGGGTAGGAAGTCGCGATGCGCACGCCGGCGAGGTCCGCCGGTGTGGCGTAGGCGCGTTCCTCGGGCAACGCGATGGCGAGTCGGCAGCCGCCGAAATCGAGTGTTCGCTGTAGTTCGTAGCCGGCTCCGGCGCCGTTGGTGTGGCGCTCAAGGGCGGTTTCTTCGAGCACGTTCGTGCCGACGATGCCGAGGTCGCAAACGCCATCCATCACCAGCTGCGGGATGTCGTCATCGCGCACGAAAAGCAGATCGATCGGGAAATTTTCCGCGTGCAGCAGGAGTTTTTCCTTGGGGGTTTTCACTTTGATGCCGCATCGCGCGAGCAGGTCGAGCGAGTCGGCGGAAAGTCGGCCGCTTTTTTGCAGGGCGAGGCGGAGGCGGTCCTTGGGCGGAGTGGCGGGAGGCATGGTGGCGAAGAGAGGGAACTTGGGAATGAAGACGGCGAAATCGGACAAAGAAAAACCCCGGCGGGACGTGCCAGCCGGGGTTCAGAAAATTGGATTCATCACCGCGAGAAGGCACTGCCTTCCCGGGCGGGAAGGCTAGAGGAGGTGGTGATGGTGGTGGTTGCGATTCACAGGCGAACGGCGGGAAAGTCCGCCGCGGCCGCCGCAGTCGCAAGCCAATTTTCCCGCATGACACGGAACGCGCGAGTTGGTCATTGGGGGCAGGCTTGCCCGGAGAGGGCCGGATGCATTTTCGGGGGAGTTCGGTGCGGTGCGGTGCTTGACGTTCGGCGCAAGGAAGATGAATTGGCGGAGCCCCCGGCCGGGCACTGGTTCGCGCATGCGGCCACAGCGAGTGCCGGGCGCAATCGCCATGGCCAATCTCCCGTCAGCGACCGCCCAGCCGATGCGTAAATTGTGCGCTAGAGCGACGAGCGGCGTGCATTCTAGGCTGGGAATCCGGGGGCAAAACATGAATCTTTCCGGTCCGCCCCCAGCATGACTTCAACGCCCCCGCACCTGCTGTTGGTTGAGGACGACGAGAATGACGTTTTCTTCCTGCGTCGCGCGCTCCAGAGCGCCGGCGCGAACGTCCAGCTGCACATTGCCGCCGACGGCCGGCAGGCGCTCGACTACCTGCATGGCCGCAACGGCTTCGAGGATCGCGCGCAACATCCGTTGCCGGCGCTCATCCTCCTCGATCTCAAGGTGCCCTACGTCTCCGGACTCGACGTGCTGCGCCAGATCCGCGCGGACGCGAAGCTGCGCAAACTCATCGTGGTCGTCTTCACGTCCTCGTCGCTCGATTCCGATGTCATCCAGGCCTACGAAATCGGCGCGAACTCGTTTCTCGTAAAGCCAAGCCGGCTCGAAGAGCAGAAGGAAGTCGCCGCGCTCATCGTTCGCTACTGGTTGCAGTCCAACCTGCCGCCGCCGGTCAAGACCCCTTCCGACGCCCCGTCGGCGAAGCCCTGAGCGGCGTGGCACCGAGCGTCTCGCGCCAGCCGCGAGCGCGCCGGCCACTCCAAACGGCACCGGCGACCGGGAGATACGTGAGTTCCCGACCGGCCTCCGCCGCCCGGAGCAACAGTGCGCCGCGGCTCATGTCGCCGCGGCCGACGAATTCCGCGGGAAACCACAGCCGCGTCCCGAACGCAGCCAGCAACACGTCGCGATACTTCGCCGTCGCGATGCTGCCGAGCAGGATCGCTTGGCCGTCGGTTGGGACTGCCGCCGCCAGCGCACGCGCATCGCGCTCAAGTGGCCCGCGAAACTTTTCATCTGCCGGATCGATGTCGGTTGCGCCGAACGCCCGCAGGTCGGCGGGCCATAAGTGCAGTTCCGGTGATGCGAGTCCGGCGTTGGACGTGATGACGCGCACGATGTCGCCATTTGCCACGTCCGCGAAGCGGCGGGCGTAGGCGATCTTGCCGCGAAAATACAGCCCGCTCGCGAAAGTGAACACATCGGCGAGAGGCAGGCCGTCGCGCTGAAAGTCGCGCGCCAGCGCGAATGGCGCGCGGGGATTCATTAACAGTTTCGCGCGCACGCCGCCGACGTGGGCGGGAGAAAGCAGGAACGCGCGCCGCATGGCCAGGAGACACCGCCGCCCGCAACGGGTTCGCGCAGACGGAGTCAATCGGAACGCGGAAGACATTTCTGCTCGCGTCGCGTGCCCCGCGCCCTGCAGACGAGATGCTTCGTGCGAAATCAGATTTCCGCAGCGCGCGGCCGCGGACAGATGCGGCGCCGCGTTCGTGTCAGGCAGAAGTACCTGCCTGACCACCTGCAAATTCGGTCGGTGGACCGCGTTACGGCAGCTTGGCTTGGATCAACTTGCTCGCGGCGCCGAAGTCGATCAGCGCGGCCTCGGGGCGCTGCTTGAGCGCGCCGATGACCTTGCCCATTTCTTTCTTCGCAGTGGCGCCCGTAGCTGCGATCACCTCGGTGATCAGCGCGTCGAGTTTCGCGGGGTCGAGTCCGGCCGGCAGATATTTTTCAAGAATGGCGATTTCCGCCGTGTTCGCGGCGACGAGATCGGCACGGCCGCCCTTTTCGAATTCAGCGCGCGCGTCGGAGAGGTTTTTCACTGCCTTGCGGACCGTCGCGAGGGCGAGGGCGTCGTCGATCGGCTTGTTGGCGTCCATCGCGGCGCGCTGGATGGCGGCGTCCATGGTGCGGAGCGCGAGCGCGCGGGCGGAATCGCGGGCTTTCATCGAAGTGATGATATCGGCGCGGAGGGTTTCGTAAACGTTGGCCATGCGTGCAACATGGCGAACCCGGCGGAAAGCGAAAGAACGGAGTAACAGGGCTGGCGCACCGGCCGCGTGGCTCAGAGCAGCTCCAGCTGCACGCCGCCCGGCGGGCGGAAGTGCGTGGTGGAGAGAGGGAATTCCTCGCGGTTAAGGCCGAGGCGGCGCGCCGTGACTTCGAAGAGCTGATGCAGGTGGTCGGCAAAAATGCCTTCGCCGCGGCCTCGCACGCCGAAGCGCGCGTCGTAGAGCTGACCGCCGCGCATCTCGCGCACCCGGCTGAGCACACGTTCCTTTTTGCCCGGTTCATGCGCCTCGAGCCACTCGATGAACACATCCTTCACCGTGTGCGGCAGGCGCAGCGCGATGTAGGTGGCGCGTTTCGCCCCGGCGTCGCGCGCGGCTTCGAGGATCGATGGCAACTCGTGATCCGTCAGACCCGGGATGACGGGCGCGACGTTCACCGCGACCGGCACGCCGGCGTCGGCGAGAAGCTTGATTGCCCGCAACCGGTGCTCTGGCCGCGAGGCGCGCGGCTCGAGTTTTCCGGCCACCGCCGCGTCGAGCGTCGTGATGCTCAGCGTGACCATCGCGCAATTCCAGCGCGCCAGCTCGGCGAACAGATCGAGGTCGCGCGTGATGAGGAAATTTTTCGTGATCACGCCGACGGGATTGCGGAACTCCGCGAACACCTCGAGGCACGCGCGCGTAAGCTTGAAGCGTCGCTCGGCCGGCTGGTAGCAGTCGGTCACGCCGCTGATCATCACGGTCTCGGGCTGCCAGCGGCGGCGGGAAAGTTCGTGACGCAGCAGTTCCGGCGCGCGGCGCTTCACCATGATTTTGGTTTCGAAATCGAGTCCGCTGCTAAAGCCGAGGTAATCGTGGAATGGTCGGGCGAAGCAATAGGCGCAGCCGTGTTCGCAGCCGCGGTAGGGATTGAGGCCCCAGCGGGCGCCGACGTCCGGGGAATCATTCGGCGCGAGCAACGACTCCGAGGCATCGTCGAAAAATTGCGTGCGCGGTTGCGCGCGCTCCATCGGCACCCCGTGCTCGTCGAATTCCGCGAAGTCCGCATCCGGCTCGACAGCGATGCGTTCGAAGCGGTTCGCGGGATTCGTGCGCGCGCCGCGACCGTGTAGCGGAGCGGTCGGATCGTGCGGCGCGGCGGACATGCGATGACGTTATGCAGAACGAGCGCGGCGCCAGTGCGAACTCGTCCGCGGACGCGCGAAAAAGGAAGCACGCCGTCGTCCGAGGGAACGCCACTCCCGGCAAAGTCCGCCCAAGGGGTGACTTTACGGGCGGCGAGGCGTGGCTTATTTGAGTTCGCCCTCGTGCGCGGAGGGGACGCAGCATTGAACGAAACGCTCCCAATCGTGTCCAACTGCCGCGTGGCCCTTCGTATCCTGTTCCTCCTTACCTTCCTGCCGGTGCTGGCGCTGAGCGCGTTCGGCGCCGAGACGCTCGCGGAAAAATCCCTTCGCGAAATCGTCGAGCGCCAGAAACAGCTCTTCGCGCGCGCCGAGGCGGAGGGCGAACAGCTCGACGACGCGCGCTTCGCGGCCGACGCGAAGAACATCGCGGCCAGCTACGATATCTTCATCCAGAAAAACCCGGATTTTGCGGCGGCCTATGCCGCCTACGGCGTGTTTCTCGGGAAGATCGACATGAACAAGGAGGCGGTCGCGATGCTGCTGAAGGCGAACAAACTCGATCCGAACCTTGCGCTCGTGAAAAACCAGCTCGCGAAGCACCTCGCCGAGGACGGCAAGCCGCTCGACGCGCTGCCGTATCTGATTTCCGCCATCGATCTCGAGCCGAAGGAGCCGTTGTATCATTTGCACTTCGCGAAGCTGCTGCTGGAAGGCCGCGAAGAATTTATCCGCAGCGGCGAGTGGAACCGCGTGGCACTGGAGAAGGCGATGCTCGATGCGTTCCAGCGGGCCGCCGATCTGGCCGCGGGCGATTTTTCCTATGCCTATCAACACGCGAAGGCCTACTACGAACTCGATCCGCCACGCTGGCAGGACGCGCTTGGGGTGTGGCAGACGCTCGAGCAGCGCGCCGGCACCGCGGCGACGCGGCAGCTCGTAAAGCTGCATCAGGCGAACGTCCTCGTGCAACTCGGCCGCGTGGTGGACGCGCGCGCCGTGCTCGATCAGGTCACGGATCTTCAGCTCACCGCCGAAAAGCAGCAGGTGCTCGACTCGATCACCGCGAAGGAGGCGGGAAAAGAGGCGGCGGCGAAGCGCTAGAGCGCAGGCCGTTTTTCTGTGGCCTGGCTCGCTGAGCCCGGTCGGCGTCTCTTCGCTTGGCGCGGGTCCTCCCGGGGTCACCGACCCCGGCTCAACCATGGATGAAAACGCGGTAGGAGAAGGCTGCGCGCGGGATCTCCGCTCCCGCCGGTCGGTGGCGCGCTCGCGCGCCATGCGGGGCTTCGATCAGGAAACCCGCGGCGCCCACAAGAGTTGCGCGCCACCGCGCCAGTTACACCCAGGCGGCGTCTGACGCGGACGCGGAGTGGAGGCATGCGGCGCGTTTCCATGAATTGCCTCGGCGCTTGCAGGCTGGCGGACGGGCTGCCAAGTCCTTCGCATGGATTTTCTCAACGGGCTCGAACGCCGTTTCGGTCGGTTCGCCATTCCCAACCTGTCGCTCTACTTCGTTGCCGGTCAGGTGATGGTGCTCGCCCTGGCGCTGTTCGGCCGGCCGGAGATCCTCACCCTGATCGACCTGCTGCCCGCGGACGTGATCAGGGGTCAGATCTGGCGCGTGGTCACCTTCCTGTTCGTGCCGCCGGTGAATCCCGGCCAGCTGTCGATGACCGGCGCCGTGTTCCTCGCGTTCGGCTGGTATATGTTTTGGATGATGGGCAGCGCGCTCGAGAGCCACTGGGGCGCATTTCGCTACAACCTGTTTTTGTTCGTCGGCTGGCTGCTGACGGTGGCGGTGGCGTTTCTTTTCCCGCTGAGTGTCGCCTCGAACGCCTATCTCGCCGGCACGGTGTTCCTCGCCTTCGCGTTCCTGAATCCGGATTTCGAGCTGCTGATTTTTTTCATTCTGCCGCTGAAGATCAAGTGGCTGGCCCTGCTCGCCTGGCTCGGCTATGCGTATCGTTTCTTTGCCGGGGGCTGGCCGACGAAGCTCGCCGTCCTGGCTTCGGTCGGGAACTTCCTGCTCTTTTTCGGCGGTGACATCATCCAGAGCATCCGCAGTGGGCGCCGGCGCATGGAACACAAGGCGCGCACCACCGCTGCGCGCTCGGCCGAGCGCGAGCCGCTGCACCGTTGCGTCGTCTGCGGCAAGACCGAGATCTCGCATCCGCTGGAGGACTTCCGCTACGCCGACGACGACAAGTGCTACTGCTCGGAGCACCGGGGCGGCGCGAAAAAATCCGAGTGATGCCCGCGCGGCCGCAGACGATCGCGGGGTGGCTGGACTGGGCCGTGCGCGCTTACGCGCGAAAAAAGGTTTCGCTCGGCCAGGTGGCGGACAACGCGCACGACGAGGCGCTGTATTTGCTGCTGCGCACCTTGGAGCTTCCGCTCGAAAGTCCGCGCAGTGTGCTGCGGCGCAAAGTGACGTCCGAGCAGGCGGCACGCGTCGCCGAGATTTTCCGCCGCCGCCTGGACGAGCGCGTGCCCGCCGCCTACCTGACGCGCGAGGCATTCTTGGGCGGACACAAATTCTACGTCGATGAACGCGTCATTATCCCGCGGTCGTATTTCGTGGAGCTGCTCCCGGAGATTGCGGAATTGCTGGAAGACACGGTGCGGTCGCCCGGCTGCGCCTCGCGCTCGGCACCGGCACGCGGGGTGAAGCGCGTCGTCGATGTATGCACGGGCTCCGGCTGTCTCGCGGTGCTGCTGGCGCACCAGTTTCCCACGGCGAAAGTCGATGCGATCGAACTCTCACCGGCCGCCGCGGCCGTGGCGCGCTTCAACCTGGCGCAGCATGGCCTGGGCGATCGCGTCACGCTGCACCGCTCGGACGTGTTCGATGCGGTGAAACCCGCGCGCTACGATCTCATTCTTTCCAACCCGCCTTACGTGCCAACGCGTGAGATGCGCGATCTGCCGGACGAGTTCCGGCGCGAGCCGGCGATGGCACTCGACGGCGGACGCGACGGACTCGACATCGTCCGCAAGCTGCTGCGGCAGGCGCGCGAACGGTTGCAGCCCCGCGGCATCGTGGCCTTGGAGGTGGGGCAGGCCCGGCCCGCGTTGGAAAAATCCTTTCCCGAACTCGAGCCGCACTGGCTGCACACGCAGGATGGCGAAGATTGCGTCTGCCTGATCCCGGCAGCGCGATTGAAATCCTGGAACGGCTAACCGGCGCGGGGGGCCAGCCCCGCCGCGGCGTCGCGTGGCTGGAAGCGCGGGCACTCGCTGCTGCGACGGACCAGCCGCGTGTCGCTGGCCGGGTGGGAACACCACAGCCAGTCGTCGGCGGATGCTTCGGCACGTAAAAGCGCCGCGAACGCGCATGCCGCGTCGCACGGTTGCGCAGACGAGCCGCTGAGCTCCCGGACGCGCGGCGCTGGGTCCGTCATGGGTGGCCGTCGAACTGGCGCACGGGCAGGCCCGCGTCGGTCCAATCCTTCATCCCGCCAGCGTTCGCGACGCGATAGCCTTGGGCGGCGAGCGCTTCGGCGAGCACGCCCGCGCGTTTTCCGGAGCGGCAATAGAGAATGACCGTCTTGTCTTTCGGTGTCTTCGCGAGGAAGGGAGCCCATGCGGCCTTGGCGCCGTCAAAGTCGCTTTTCTCGAGCAGCACCGCGGGTTGGGCGACGCCGGTTTCCTTCCACTCGGCCGGTTCGCGGACATCGACGAGGACGGCCTGGCCCTTGCGCACGAGCGCCGCGGCGTCGGCCGCTGAGAGTTGGGTGATATCGGCGGCGAATGAGAGCGCCGTCGCCACGAAGACGGACGAAAGGAGCAGGAGTTTTTTCAGCATGCGGGAAAAATGCCTGTCCCGGCGGCGGTCGCAAGCGCAGGCGCCTGGTGGCGCGAACGGTCTCGGCGCGCTGGGAAATTCCCGATGGAGCGCCGCGGACGCGGCGAAACTGCCCGCACTGCGCCGAAAGGCCTGCGCCGGCGCGGGGGGCGCAAAATTCACGGTTTCTCCGGCAACTCGTAGGAGACACGGATGACGCCGCGCCAGTCGTAGGCGGAATATTCGGTCGCCTTGTCCTCCGGGTAGTAGCGCTCGAGGGCGTTGCGCACGGCGGGCTGCAGCGATTCGACGGGCCCATGGCAGAGGAGGCAATTCGGCCCCACGGAGATCGGGCGATAGACGCGCCACTCGGTCGCGGCACGCGGACGTTCGACTTTTTGCACGAGCACTTTGGGCGGCTGTTCGCCGGAGTTGAGCGACGCACGGATCAACTCGAGTGCGGCGAGGTCGGCCGCGTCGGGCGCATTGCGCCGCTCGCGCACGCGGAAGCTCGTCCGTCGGATCTCGGTGACGCGCGGGCGGCCTTCGACCGGCCGCGGGGGGTTGAGGTATTTCAGGTGCAACTCCGGCACCGCCGCCTCGAGGCCCTTGGTGCCGAGCATGCGCTCCACCTCCATCATGAGAGAGCCGCCGATGCGGTCGATCAGCCGCTCGCCGGAACGGGCGAGTTCGGTCGTCGTCGGTTCGGATTCGTCGGCCCAGGAAAATTTCAGCTCGGCCGGTTGCGGGTCTTGCGCCAACAGTGCGGTTCCAACGCCGCACGCCATGACCAGGCACAGCATGGTTTTCATAGGATAACTATACGCCCCTTCGGGCGGTTTGGCTACGCGGCGATCAACCGCAAGAGATGCGCAGTCGTCCGGCGGAGCGAAGATTGAGCGCCCAGCCTGGTGAAACAACGGTTCCTCCGCTGGGGAATATCGCGGAAAGCCGGACAGCACAGCGCCGGACAACCGCTTGCGCTCAGGTGAAAATGATCTGCCCGCCCGCCGCGAGTTCGTAGAAATCGCCCACGGTGAGAACTTTTTCCATGTGAGGCACGAAGTCGGCGTTCGTGAGGTGAAACATATCCACCGTGGCCTTGCAGGCATAGAGGTGGCCGCCCGCGTCGGCGATCATCTGGGTGAATTCGCTGACCGGCGGAATATCGAGTTTCTCCATTTCCTTTTGCATCATCCTCGTGGCAAAGGCGGACATGCCCGGGACGGCGCCGAGCAGCGTGGGCAGCGCGAAGCCTTTTGCGTCGGGCACGCGCATGGCGGGGTTGCCGACGGTGGCGATCTTCAGCGTGTCCTGATATTTTTGCAGGACGGCGTAGAGGCCGAAAAAGGTGAAGAACAGGTTGGCTTCGATGCCCTCCATGCGGGCGCCGTTGGCCATGATGAGTCCGGGATACACACCGTCGAGCGAGCCGCGCGAGACGATGATCGAGACTTTTTTGATTTTTTCGGGGGAGGACATGGGGGGGGTGGGATCGGTGAGCAGTGAGCAGTGAGCGAAGAAAACAGTGGGGAGTGAGGCCGACTGGATCGTTCTCTTAATCGTTCTCGTTTCGGGTCGGATTCGCGGCGCGGACGGTGCGCGAGCAAAAGGCCGCGAAAACGATTCGGATTACGAGGGACAGGAACGGTCCCGGCTCAGATGCAGCCGTGGGGCTTTTTGATACCAGCAATGCGCGCGGCTTTTTTGGCCGGGCCGCCGGGGAAGAGTTCGTAGAGTTCCTTCGTCGGCACGCCGCTTTCCTTCGTGAGCTTGCGCATGCTCGGGCCATCGCCCTTGGCTTCGAATTCCTTGCGCATGAAATTGAGGACGACGACGTGGCGGTCGGTCAGTTGGGGGATGCCTTCCTCGATGGCGAGGAGTTTGGCGAGCTCGAGGTCCCAATCCTTGTGATTGGTCATGAAGCCCTCGGCGTCGAAGTCGATGGAGCGGTTGTTGAGGTTGCGGATGGCCATGATGGAGCGAGGTTGAGGTGAAAATCGAAGCGTGCCGTGAGGCGTTCAGGCGGCGTTCTTGCCGCTCATGCTGAATTGGTGTCCCACGGGCAGCGGGCGCGCGGGCAGCAGCATGTTCCAATACACCCAGCGGAACATGAGCTTCCCGAAATGATTCAGGCGCGTCTCCTTCAGTAACGAAAGCGGCCCAACCAGGGGCATCGGGTAGTGGCCGCGCAATGGCTCGACGTCGTAACTGAAATCCACGAGCAGCGCCTTGCCGCCGCCTGTCTCGATGAAGCAGTTGGCGTGGCCGTCGAACTTCTCCTCGGGCGCGCGGCCGGCGAGGATGCTCTGGATATTGGCGAAGAGCACATCGGCTTGGAAATGCGCCACCGAGCCGGCCTTCGAGGCGGGCAGATCGGTCGCATCGCCGATCGCGAAAATGTTCGGCGCGACCTTCGAGAGCAGCGTGTGCTTGTCGGTCGGGACGTAGTTGAGTTCGTCGCCGATGCCCGAGGCCGCGATGACGGGGTCGCCCATGTTCGTCGGCACCGTGACGAGCAGGTCGTAGGGGACCTCGCGCTCGTCCCACGACACGATTTTTTTCGCCTCCTGATCGACGCGCGCGAGGGCGAAGTCGGGTTGCAGGTGGATGCGCCGGCGGTCGAGAAAGTCGCCGAGCACCTCGGACGTTTTCGGCTTGGTGAACGCAGAGGACAGCGGCGTGACGTAGTCGATCTCGACCTTGTCTCGCAGGCCCTTGGCGCGAAAATAGGCGTCGGCCAGGAATGCGAACTCCAGCGGCGCGACGGGGCACTTGATCGGCATTTCGGCGATGTGCACGACGAGGCGCCCGCCCTCGAAGCGGTCCAGCTGACGCTGGAGTTTGGTGCAGCCCTCGAGCGTGTAGAATTCGCCCACGGACTTGTGCCATTCGGGTCCGAGCATGCCCTCGTTCTGTGCCGGCACCGGCTGCGTGCCCGTGGCAATGATAAGGAAATCGTAAGCGAGCACGGTGCCGTTCTTCAGGTGGACGCGGTTGTGATCCGGCTCGATGCGCTCGATCAGCGCCTCGAGGAAGTTGACCCGCGGGTTGAGCGTCTTGCGGCGCGACTTCACGATGTCCTGCGGCTCGTAACCGTGGAACGGCACAAAGAGGAAGCCGGGCTGGTAGGGATGGTCGTTGTCGCGGTCGACCACCGTGATGCGCCACTGGGAGGCGGGCAGGGCGCGGGCCAGTTTATTGGCCATGATGGTGCCGGCAGTGCCGGCGCCGAGGATGACGAAGTTTTTCATGGCGAGAGGGCCGAGAAGCGCGGGAGGGAATAATCGGTCAGAAGCGGTAGCTATACATGAGCTGCGCGTTCGTCTGTCCGTGGGTGATGTGGATGCCGTAGCCGTTGGTCTTGCCGACCTCGAAGCCGTAGGTGGCGGAGAAATCGACGCTGGAGCGCTCGTCGAACTTCCAGCCGAAGCCCGCGGTGAGGTGCTGTTCGATGGTGGCGGGGAAAAGGCAGTTCAGGTAACGATCCGGAATCGGGTCACTCGAAAAGTTGCCGCCGAAACGCAGCGTCAGCCGGTCCGTCGCCTGATAAGCGGCGCCGATCTGGAAGACGTATTCGTCTTCCCAATTCTGGAAGAGCACGGCGTTGAGCGACTGGCCGGCGAACGACCCGTTGCTCGCGGCGCCGGAGGCGGTGAATGTCATCGCGAATTGTTGCATGACGTTTTCCCAGAAAATCGCGCGCACGTCCGCGACGATCAGCCAGCGCTCATTCGGGCGGTAGGCGAGGCCGGCGCCGAACATCGCGGGCCACTCGAAATTGTTCACCTTCATTTCGCCGGTCAGCGTCTGCGCCATGGCGCCCATGCCGGGGACATTGAGCTGGAAACTCATCGCGGCCCCCGAGGCCTTCAGGTCGCCCAGTGCAGATTCGCTATGATACGTGAGACCGAGCGTGAGCTGGTCGTTCGCCTGATAGACGAGACCGATCTTGCCGGCGTAACCGTAGCCGCGCGCGGCGCCGGTGAAATCGCTGCCGTTGGAGAAGTTGAAGTAGGCGTAATCGACATTCGTGCCCGCGGGCAGCTGGCCCATCATGCCGTTGAAACTCTGGATAATCGTGCCCGAGGCGCGGCCGAACTGCTGGCTGTTCGGCATCACGAGGTCGAAGAATTGGGCGCCGCTCATCGCCATCTTGAGATCCATGCCCGCCCACATGAAGTCCGCCGTCGCGGCGATGGTGAGGCGCTCGCTGACCTGCCACGCGAGCGGCACGATTGCGCGGCCGACGGAGACCTCGGTGCGGTTTTCGAGGCCAAAGCCGAGGCCGCGCCACGTATTGCCCGCATACTGGCAGCCCATGCCGCCCTGGCCGAAAACGCCAAGACCATAGGTGAAATCGCCGCTGCGCCGTGCGTAGCCGAACGCCGGCATGAAGAACGCCGTCGATTCCGAGTCGGCGAAGGCGCCGTTCGGTGCGGTCGCGGTGATGTCGGGCCCGAGCACGCCCAGCGCGAGATCAAGGCGGGCGCGCTCCTTCATCAGACCGAGCGTCGCCGGGTTGTTGATCACGGAGGCGGTGCCGTTGTCGAACGCCATCGAGGCGCCGCCCATTGCCGTGGCGATGGGGCCGTAGCCTTCCATGTTCATGCCGTTGGTCGCAACCAGCGGGCTCGTGAGACTGACCGCGGCGAATGTCGCGACGGCCGGAAGAATTGAGCGCAAGGCTTTCATGAGGGTGCCGGGGAGGGCGTTGGTGTTGCACCTCGAGCATCGCAGAAACGTTCCTTCGACGCTGCGCGCCGCTTGCGGTTTCACTGCGCATCACTAGTTATATACGCAAATGCTCATGCACATAAGGCTGCCTTACCGGTTGGGCCGGCCGCCGGTAATGATTCCCGCTCTGCGGGGTTGAACCGGTGAGCATGGCCTCCGCCCCGCCCGTTATCCCGCGCCCTCCCGCCGCGTCCGCGGACGAGACGGATTGGATGCGGCCTTTTCCGGCGAGCGCGGCCTGGGGCGTGCTCGCGGTGGACGATCCAGCAGGCCGGACACGGAGTGAGGAATGCGCGTCCGGATCCCCGAGCTCAGTCGCGAACGGATCGCCCCGCCTCCGGTCGGCGGGCCAACACCTGCACCACGGCACTGCGACCGGTGTGGCCGCCGCCTTCGTGGACGTCGCGCTCAAGTTCGCGGCCGACGATGAACTCGAGTCCGGCCAGCTCGGCGCGCAGCTCGGCCAGCGTGGGCAGTAACTCGACATCCTTCGGTCCGCCCGTGCCGAAGGCGAGTTGTGCGGGCATGTAGCACTCGAGCACGAACACGCCGCCCGGACGAAGTCCAGCGGCGGCGCGCGTGAGCACGTCGCGGCGCAACACAGGCGGCAGGTGCATGAAGATCGCCACAATGCCGCTCCACGTGCCTGGCGTGATGACGAAGGTCGAGAGATCAGCCACGGTGGTCGCGAGAGACACGCCGCGTTGGGCCGCGAGCGCGCGGGCCTTGGCGAGTCCGGTGGCGGACAGGTCGGTCGCCGTCACGACATGGCCGCGCTGGGCGAGGAAGACCGCGTTGCGTCCTTCGCCCTCGGCGAGACAGAGCACCGGGCCGGCGGGAATGCGATCGGCCACTGACCGAAGAAAGTCATTCGGTTCCGTGCCGAAGACGAAATCCGGCGTGGCGTAGCGGTGGTCCCAGAATTCGGAGCCGTAGGCGGGGTTCAGGGCCATGCGTTGAACAGCCAACCCACAATCGTCGTGCCGACAAGCACGACGGCGGAAAACAAGATCAACAGCCGCACGGTCATCACGCTGCGCAGCATGATCAGCTCCGGCAGCGAGACGCCGACCGCGGAAAGCAGAAAAGCCAGCGCGGTGCCGAGCGGCACGCCCTTGGCCACGAACGCCTCGAGCAGCGGAATGGTGGCGTTCGCGCTGACGTAGAGCGGCAGACCGGCGAGGGCGGCGAGCGGCACAGTCCAGGCCCCTCGACCGGCGAACAATTGTTCAAAGAATCCCTCTGGAACGAAGCCGTGCAAGCCCGCGCCAAGCGCGAGCGCGGCGAGCAGCCAAGGGAAAACCTTGCGCAGAATGAAGGCGCTCGTGTCCGCGGCGTCCCGCAGGCGCGCCTGCCAGCCGTCCGGCGGCGCATCATCATCGTCCGCCGGCGCGGCCGCGAAGTTGGGCACGAGCCAGCGTTCCGCGCGCAAGGCCGTGAGCACGAGCCCGCCCGTGATGCCGAGCGCGACGCCGGCGCCGGCGTAACCGAGCGCGAGTTTCCAGCCGAACGTTGCGGCCATCAGAGCCACCGCGATTTCATTGACGAGCGGCGAAGTGATCAGGAACGCGAACGCCACGCCGATGGGAAATCGCGCCTGCACGAATCCGACGAAGATCGGCACGGACGAGCAGGAGCAAAACGGCGTCAACGCCCCGAATAACGCCGCCGCCGGATAGCCGAGCAGGCGGCCGCCGCGGCCCTCGAGTTTGGCGCGCAGCTTGTCGTGCGGCAGCGCACCGCGCACCAAGGCCATGACGAACGCCACGGTCAGAATCAGCACGGAAATCTTCAGCAGATCATAGACAAAAAAATGCAGCGCCGCACCCGCACCCCGCGCGGCGTCCAGACCGACCAGCCGCACGGCATGATCGGCGATCCACTCGGCCCATGTCCACATGGCGACAGCTCAGGACGGCATCGCGCGCCTGGCAACGGTCACGCGGGTCCGGCGGACGTTCATTTCCCGTCCTTCTCGCACGTATTCATCCCGAACGGCAGGTAGGCGGGGCAGAAGCGAAAAATCCCGGTGAGGATCGGCACGAGGCCGACGAGTCCCCACCAGCTCTTGAAATAATAGCCTGCGCCGAGCACAGCGGCGCCGAGCACGATGCGAATCATGCGGTCAGTGAAGCCAACGTTGGGTTTCATAGGAAAGCGAAAGGAGGGGAGAAGTGCGGCGAGTTGCAGCGCCTTCACGGCCGGCGTTGCGGGCGGTTCGATTGACCAGGTGAAAACGCGACGGTGGCACGAATGAAGCCGCGCCAATCCCCGGCGCGGTAATGCAGGGCGGCGTCCGCGGGGTAGCGCTGTTGCAAGGCGGCGCGCAGCTCCGCGCTTTGGGCGGCCGGCTCGCCGTGGCAGGCGAGGCAGGCGGGTTGCACAAAAACGGGGCGATACACGCGCCATTCGAGAGAGCCGGAGGCGCCGGATTCGATGCGCTGGACGAGCAGCGGCGGCAGTGTTTTGCCGGCGGCGAGCAGGGTGGCGGCATGGGCGAGCGCGCGCTGTTCCGCGGCGTCAGGCGCGTTCACGGGATTGCGCACACGATCGCTCGTCCTTTTCACTGCCAGCACTTCGGGCAAGAGAGCGTTTTTTTCCGCCGTGACGGGCAACGCCTTCAGGTGACACACCTCCACCGCGGCCTCGGGCCGACCGTCGCTCATCGCGACCGTGAGTTCCGCCAGCAACTTGGTGGCGACCTCGGCGGTAGCGGCTTCGCCCGCGCGCACGAGAGCGGCCAATTCCGGCCGGTCCGGCGCCACGAACTCCGCGCGCACGGGCGGCGTGTCCGCGGCACCGGCGGCGAGTGGAAGGAAAAGGAGGCAGAGCGAGACGCGCATGATTACCGCCGTTTCGGCGCACAGATCGGCCAGCCCGCCCGATCCCAATCGCGCAGCGAGCCGGCATTGACGGCGTTGAAGCCCTCCGCGCGCAGACGCCTGGCGGCAAGGCCAGAGCGCGTGCCGGACGCGCAGTAGAGCAGGAGACGCTTGCCCTTTTGTTGCTCGAGAAACGCGCCCCACTTCGCGCGTTCGGCGCGAAGATCGCTGAACGGCAGGAGTGCCGCCTGCTTCGCCACGCCGGCGGTCCATTCCGCCGGTTCGCGGATATCGATCAGCACGGCACTGCCGCCTTGGAGCGCAGCCTTCGCTTCGTCCAGCGGCATACCGGGCCGGGCGAGGATGAGTTGATAAATCGCCAGCGCGGCCATCGCCGCGACGAGGAAGAGAAGGAACGTAGTCATCGGGAGGAAGCGGCGGGCAGTTCAACCGGCGCGACCGAATGGTCCGTCCGTCCGGCATGGGTCATGTAGTAAATCAGGGGCACCGCGAGCGGGCTGATGAGCAGCGAGGCGATGGCGCCGAAGAGCAGCGAAATCGCGAGCCCTTGGAAAATCGGATCGGCGAGAATCACGAGGCCACCGACCACCACCGCGAGCGCCGTCAGCATCATCGGACGAAAGCGCACGGCACCCGATTCGATGCACGCCTGCGCCAGCGAGCGGCCGTGGCTCAAGCGGAGTTCGATGAAATCGACGAGGATGATCGAATTGCGCACCACGATTCCCGCGCCGGCCATGAATCCAATCATCGAGGTCGCGGTGAAGAACGCGCCCATCACCGCGTGCGCCGGCATGATGCCGACCAGCGAAAATGGAATGACGGTCATCACGATCAGCGGCGTGGAGTAGTTTTTGAACCAGCCGACCATGAGCATATAGATCAGGATGAGCACGGCGCCGAACGCCAGGCCGAGATCGCGGAACACCTCGAGCGTCACCTGCCACTCGCCGTCCCATTTCATCGCCGGTTCGCGGTCATCGAAGGGCATGGTGGCGTTGTGGATTTTCACGCCCGGCTGCGTGCCGCCGAACTCGCGTCCGTCGAGCTGCGCGAGCTGCCGATTCAAATCGAGAATCGCATAGACTGGACTCTCCACCACGCCCGCGACATCCGCGGTGACGTAGGTCACGTTCAGGAGGTTTTTGTGGTAGATGTTCCGCTCGCCGAGCGTGCGCTCGACGGTGACCAACTCGCGCAGCGGCACGAGCGGTGCGGCAGGGTTCATCTCGGAACGCACCGTGAGCGCGAGCAGATCCTCCGGGCGGGCGCGGGCGTCGCGCGGCAACTCGAGCACGATCGGCACGTCTTCGCGCTCGGCGGGGGCGTGCAACAGCGTCACGGGAAAGCCCTGCACACCCAGTTGCACGGTGCGCGCGATCGCCGCTTCCGTGATGCCGTGGTGCGCGGCTTTGGCCTTGTCCACGCGCAGGATGGTCTTCGGCTGCGCGGACTCGACATACCAATCGGTGTCCACCACGCCGGGCGTGCGCAGGAAAATCGCACGGACTTTTTCCGCTAGTGCGAGACGCGCCTCCTCGCTCGGACCGTAAATTTCGGCGACGAGCGTCTGCAGCACGGGCGGACCGGGCGGCACTTCCGCCACCGCGACGGCGGCGTCGTAGCGCGCGGCGATCTGCTCGAGGCGCGGCCGGATGCGTTTGGCGATGTCGTGACTCTGCGCGGCGCGGTCGTGTTTCGGCAGGAGATTGACCTGGATGTCGGCGACATTGCTGCCACGCCGCATGAAGTAATGGCGCACGAGGCCGTTGAAATTGAACGGCGAAGCCGTGCCCGCGTAAACCTGATAGTCGCGCACCTCAGGTTCGATCCGCAAGGCCGCCGCCATCTCGCGGGCGGCGCGCGCGGTCTGCTCCAGCGTTGTCCCCTCGGGCAGATTGATGATGACCTGGAACTCGGACTTGTTGTCGAAGGGCAGCATCTTGACCTTCACCGCGCCGACTCCGACGAGCGCCAGAGAACCCACCGTCAAACCGGCGACCACGGCCAGAAAGCCCCAGCGCCACCCGCGATGATCGAGCAACGGCTGCATGAACCGCTGGTAGAGCCGGGTGAATGCCGTGTCCGGCATCGCGTCCTCGTCCTGCACCGCTGGCACGAATTCAGCCGTGTGCCCGTCGCGGTTGTGATGTCCGCGGAGGACCTTCAGCGCCGCCCACGGCGTGACCGCAAACGCGACGAGCAGCGAGAAAAGCATCGCCGCACTCGAGCCGATGGGGATCGGCCGCATGTAGGGGCCCATCATGCCGCTGACGAAGGCCATCGGCAGCACGGCCGCAATCACCGCCCACGTGGCGAGAATCGTCGGATTGCCGACTTCATCGACCGCTTCAATCGCGACCTCGATCAGCGGGCGCTGGCGCCCCCCCGGCAGGTTCATGTGCCGGACAATGTTTTCGACGACGACGATCGCGTCATCCACGAGAATGCCGATGGAGAAGATCAGCGCGAACAGCGTGATGCGGTTGAGCGTGTAGCCGTAGAGATAAAAAACGAGCAGCGTGAGTCCAAGCGTCACCGGGATGGCCAGCAAAACGACGAGCGACTCACGCCAGCCGAGAAACAGCATGATGAGGATCGCGACGCCAAACACCGCAATGCCCATGTGCAGGAGCAGCTCGTTGGATTTCTCCGCCGCGGTCGCGCCGTAGTCACGGGTCAGTGTCACCTCGACGTCGGCCGGGATCAGCGTGCCGCGCAGCGCGGCGATTTTTTCATTCACAGCGGAGACGACTTCCACCGCATTCGCTCCGGGACGTTTGGCGAGGCTGAGCGTCACCGCCGCCTGCTCGGCCATCTCCGGTGTGGCCGGCCTCGCTGCAGCCGGGCTGGGGTCGCCGACGCCGGCTACCGGGGATGACGCGCCGCGGCCAAACAGAACGTAATTCGCCGGCTCTTCCGCCCCATCGACGATCTTTGCCACGTCGCGCAAATAGACCGGGCGATCCGCATGCACGCCCACGACGATGCCGCCCACTTCGTTCGCGTCGCGGAGAAACGTGCCGGTTTGCAGGAGCATTTCGGCGTTGCCGAACGCCTGCGCACCGGTGTGCGTCTGCGAATTGGCCTGCTGCAACATCGGCACGAGGTAGCTCGCCGAAAGGTTGCGGGCGGTCAGCGCGTTTGGATCGAGTTGCACGCGCACCTGGCGGCGCGTCCCACCGATGATCGTGGTCTCGGCCACCATGGGGATCGCCTTGACCGATTCCTCCACCTGCGCGGCGATGCGCCGCAGCATGAAGTGGTCGTAGCGCGTGCTGTGGAAGGTGAGCGCGACCACGGGCACATCGTCGATCGTTCGCGGCTTGATCAAAGGCGGCGAAACGCCGGGCGGAATCTTGTCGGAATTGGTCTGCAGTTTCTGATTCAGCCGCACCAGCGCGGTCTCCAGATCGGTGCCGACCTTGAAACGCACGATGGTCAGGTTGCCGCCGGGACTCGCGGTGGAGTAGAGATATTCCACGTCCGCGATTTCCCACAGGAGCTTCTCCATCGGTCGCGTGACGCGATTCTCGACTTCCTGCGCGGTCGCACCGGGCATGCCGACCATCACGTCGATCATCGGCACTTTGATCTGCGGCTCCTCTTCGCGCGGGAGCATGAGGACAGCGAAGCCACCGAGCAGGAGTGACGCGGCGACCATGATCGGCGTCAGTTTCGAATCGATGAACATCGCGGCCATCCGGCCCGCCAGACCGAAGCGCCGCGCCGTTGCTGGAACCAGCCCGGGTGAACTCATGACTGCACCTCGAGCGGCTGGCCTTCGCGCAATCCTGCGGGCGGCACGGCGACGACCGTCTCTCCGGCGGAGAGACCGGAAAGAATCTCAATCGACCCATCGTGCGTTGCGCCGGTCTTCACCAGGCGCAGCACGGCGCGTCCTTGTTCGACGACAAACACGCGTTCCATCTGGCCGGAAGCCGACACGGCGCTGGCGGGCACGAGGAGCGCCGTCACCTGGCCGGCCGGCACGTGCACGCGCACGAACTGCCCCGAACGCACCGGCGCGTCGGCCGGCACCGCGAGTTTTGCCGCGACGGTCCGCGCCTGCGCGTCGGCCGCAGGGGAAAGCTCGATCAACCGTGCGCGAAATGTGGTCTCGGAACCCGGGGGCTGCACGAGCAGCTCCGTCCCGGTCTGCAAATCGGCCGCCAGCGAGTCGGGAATGCCGAACTCGATTTCAAAATCACCGGCGCCTTCGATCTCCAGCAGTGGTTGGCCGGGCGCAGCGAGGTCGCCGGCGTGGACCAGTTTGCGCGTGACGACGCCCGCGAAGGGCGCGCGCAGTTCCGCGTAGCCGAGCATGGTTTCGGCCTCGCGCGTGGCCGCCTCGCTCATGGCGAAGCGATCCTCGAGACCGCGGACCATGTCCGCGGTGCTCGCGCCTTTGCTCAGCAACGCGCGCTCCCGCTCGAGGTCGCGCCGCGCGACACTGAGCTGCGCCTGCGCCTGGGCGACGCGGGCGCCGATTTCGCGCGCGGAAATTTTGAGGAGCAGATCGCCCGCCGCGACACGCTGACCGAGCATCACGGGAAGCTCCTCGACCGTGCCCATGACTTTGGCGGCAAGTGTTGCGCGCTGGGCTGGGCGCACGGTGCCGGTCACTTCGGTCAGAATGGGCGCGTCGGTCGCGACGACGCGGGCAATCGGCACGCGCACCGCGGGGAGGACGGCGGCCACGGAGGCATCGGAGGACTGCTTCGCGCAACCCGCGAGCGAGGCGAGCAGCACGAGAAGCACGGAAGTCGATTTCATGGGTCGTTAAAGCTTCAGGGTTGGGCGAGCGGCGCGCGGCCAAGCGCGCGGTGAAGTTCAGCGAGCGCGATCCGCTCGTCGGCTTCGGCAAAGGTGCGGCGCATCCGCGCTTCGAGCAGCCGGCTTTCGACGCCGATCAGGTCGGCGGCAAGCAGCGCTCCCGCTTCGAAGCGCGCGCGGCTGAGCGCGGCGCTTTCCTCGGCTTGCGCCACGGTCTGCGCGGAGACTTCGAGCCGCTCGCGCGCGGAAAGGTGCGCGAGTCGCGCCTGTTCGGCCTCGAGGGCGAAACCGAGTTCCGCCTTGCGCAACATTTCCTGCACTTGCTCGAGTTCGGCCTCGGCTTGGCGGATCTTGCCGGAAGTCTGACCGCCATCGAACACGTTCAGATCGATCGCGACGCCGGCCAGCCAGCTGTCGGCATGGCGGTTGAGCTTCCAGCCTTGGTCATATTGGTAGGAGGCGAACGCGTTGACGGTGGGCCGGCGCGCGCTGCGGGCGACGGCGACCATTTTTTCGGCGGCCGCGACGCGATCGCGGAGGCTGGCCAATTCGGGGCGGACGGCGGAATCGGCCGTGGGTGCGAGTTGCATCGCGGCGAGCGAGGGATCGTGCGATGCGAGTTCCACGGCTTCGCCTGCCGTGGGCGGTTGCCCGAGGACAAAGAGGAACGCGCGCTCGGCCAGCGCGGCGCCGTGGCGCGCGAGCGTGAGTTGCTCGCGGGTTTGCGCGAGTTGCACTTCCAGGCTGAGCAGATCGGCCTTGAGCACCTGGCCGGCGTCGAAACGCAGGCGCGCATTCTCGGCCGCGGCCGCGAACGCCTGCACGCCTGCTTCGAGGGTGGCGACGGCTTCGCGCGCCTTGCGGAGATTAAGGAGGGCCTTGATCGCCTCGGTCGCGAGCTGGTGCTGCGCCGCGCGCAAATCCTCCGCCGCCGCGCGGGCGCCCGCTTGGGCGGCCTTTTTTCCCGCGGTGGCGCGCCCGCCGCTGTAGAGATTGTAGCCGACGGTGCCGGTGGCGTTCAGATTGTCGATGCGGCCCGGGTGATTGAAATCCAGGCTGAAGTTGAAAGCGCGCTGATTGAGAATGGAACCGAACGCCATCATCGGGCTGTTCGTCTGGGTGTAGCGGCCCGAAACGGACAGTTGCGGGAGCCAGGCCGCGTTGGCCTGCTCGATCATCGCGTCAGCGGCCGCCACGCGCGCCTGCGCCAGGGCGGCATCGGGATGGTTCCGCAACGCCGTCGCGACCGCCTCCCCGGCCGTCCACGGTTGAGCCGCCAAGCCCAGGACAGGCAACAGGCCGATGAGCGCGGCCCACCGGGCCGCTGGGATATTCCGGGAGACATTCATGTCAGGACGAACTGCGTTGACCTGCGGCGACGAGCAGACCGAGCACGGCGCCGTAAAGCGCCCCGCGCCACCACGTCGAGGTGAGCGGACAGGTGCCGGAGGAGCATTCGCCAAAATAGCCGATGATCGCGCCGACGGCTGCACCGGCCAGCACGGGTATTAGGAATCGTGTCCAGGCGGGCATGGCGCTCAATCGATGCTGCGTTGCGGCCGGCCGCCCCAGTGAATGACGTCCTGCTCGTCCACCCAACCCAGCTTGCGGAGGAGCAGCGTCGGCGGGCAGAAACCGGTGAAGACGGACTGGATGAGATTGAGGCCGGCGAACGCCGGCAGCAGCAGCCATCCCGGATGGACGAAGTAGGCGAGGGCGACCCCGAGAAGGGTCACGGAACCGGCCAGCAGGCGGACAAGATCGTGGGTGGTCATAATGCGTGTTGACTTTATATGCGCAGAGATGCATATACTTGCCACGATGTCAAGCGGGTGTTTCCTCCGTCGCATGCCCAAGCACCGTCCCCTCAGCGAGGATGCCCTCCAACTCGTCGCCGCGCGCTTCGCCGTTCTGGCCGAGCCGATGCGCCTGCGCCTGATCCAGGCGCTGTTCGACGGCGAGAAGAACGTGACGGAGCTCGTGGGAGTGACGGAGGGCACGCAGGCGAACGTGTCGCGGCACCTCCAGACGCTGACTGCGGCGCACATTCTGGCGCGTCGCAAGGAAGGGCTGCAGGTCTTCTATCGCATCAGCGATCCGACGATTCCGAAATTGTGCGAACTGGTCTGCGGCAGCTTGGAAAAATCGCTGACGCGCCAGATCGGCCATCTCGCGCCGGAGTGACGCGGGGCTTTAGGCGGGGGCGATTGAGCCGATAAGGAGGTTGTGACGACGGCTTCCTGTGCCTTTTCCGAGGTGCTGTTTCGCGATTTGGCGCAGCAACTCCCCGCAGCTCCGCGATTGCTCGCGGAGCTCGGCCGGCTCGTGCGCGAGCCTTCCACCGATGCGCGCGAGGTCGTCGCGCTTTTGCGCCGCGACTCCGCGCTCGTTTCGCGCGTGCTGCGGATGGCCAACAGTGCCGCCTATGCGCGCGCAGAGCCGATCGGCGCGATCGAAGATGCCGTGGTTGCGATCGGCTTCGGCGAAGTTCACCGGCTCGTCGGCGCGCTGGCCTCGGTGCAATTGTCCGATGAGCCGCTGCACTTGCATGGCGTGAGCGGCATTGCATATCGCAGCAACGCGCTCTTCACCGCCACCCTCATGGAAGAGCTCGGTGCGCGCGCGAATCTCGACGCACACGCGTGCTACACCGTCGGCCTTCTGCGCTCGCTCGGCAAGCTGGTGCTCGAGCGCGCGGCCAAGCGCGAGGAGGCGCCCATCCCGTCCTTCGCGGCGAGCGGCGAAACCGATGTCGCCGCTTGGGAGCGAAAAAATTGGGGCACCGACAGCTGGCATGTGACGGCGAGCGTGTTGCACCATTGGCAATTACCGGCGGACATCGTGCTTGCGATCGAGCATCACGAGAATGCGGCCGAGCGCCCGGAGCCAGTCGTGCATCTGTTGACGATCGCCGCGGCGGTCGCCGCACGCGACGGCTACGGTTTGCCCGGCGAACATCCGAAATACGACGACGCGACGCTGGCGGCGGCGCAGCTTTCGGAAGGCCAGTTTCGCTCTGCGCTTGAGCGCGCGGAGGAGACATTCAAGCGGATGCGCGCGTCGGTGGTGTGACGAGCTGCGGCGAGAAGCACCAAAAAAAATCCGCTCCCAAAACGGGAGCGGACTCGAGGGGACCAAGGGTAAACGAGCGCTTTACTTGCCCTGGCTCTTCGGCACGAACGCAGTCGTGGTGCGGGTCGAGGCGTTGCCGGCGGCATCGCGCGCCTCCACCGTAATCGTGTAGGTGCGGCCGTTGCCGGAGCCGGAGCGCTCGGCGCGGAGCTGAACGGTCAGGTTGCCGGTGATCGCGATGTCATTCGCGGTGTCGCCATCGCCCAGGCCGTTGTCGGGTTCGCTGCTCGTCACGCGGACGATTTTGAGCGAGGTCACGCCGACGATGTCGGTGACGATCGGACTGACGGTCACGTTGACCATCTTGTGGTTGGGCGGCCACAGCGTCGGGGCGCTGTTGCTCAGGCTCGAGATCACTGGAGCGGTCGTGTCGCGGACGAGGATCGTGAAGGAACCGGAGGTGGTGTTACCGGCGGCGTCCTGGGCAGTGACGGTGACCGTGGTGGTGCCAATCGGGAATGTTGCCCCACTGGCCGCGCTGGAAGTCAGCGAGGTCACGCCGACGATGTCCGTGGCGCTGGCCGCGAAATTCGCGACGGCGCCCGCGGCACTGGTCGCTTCGAGCACCTGATTGGCCGGCACCGTGAGCAGCGGGGCCGTGGTGTCCACGACGTTGATCGAGAACGTGCCCGAACTGGTGTTGCCGGCGGCGTCGCGCGCCGTGACGGTGACGGGCGTGGTGCCGAGGGAGAACGTGGACCCGGAGCCTTGGCTGTAAGTCAGCGAGGCAACGCCGACGGCGTCGGTGGCGGAGGCCGCGAAGGACGCGGACGCGCCGGCCGGGCTGGTCGCTTCCAGAGTTTGGCTCGCGGGCACATTCAGCGTCGGAGCGATGGTGTCGCGGACCGTCACCGCGAACGAGGCGGATGACGTGTTGCCGCGGCTGTCGGCCGAGCTCAGGGCGACCGAAGTGGTGCCGAGCGGGAACGTGGAGCCGGAGGCGGGCGAGCCGGACGCGGCGACGCTGCCATCGACGAGGTCCGTGGCACTGGCGCTGTAGGAAACAGCAGCGCCGGCGCCGCTCGTGGCCTCGGCGACAATGTCGGCCGGGGCGGAGATGCTCGGCGCGGTGGTGTCCGCCACGGTCACGTTGAACGTGCGCGACGAGGCGTTGCCGCGGGAGTCGGACGCCGCCAGAGTGACAGTGGACGAGCCAATCGCGAACATGCTGCCGGACGTCGGGCTGGCGTTGACCGCCACGCTGCCGTCAACGAGGTCGGTGGCGCTGGGGCTCGCGAAGGTCACCACGGCGCCGCTGGGCCCGGTGGCTTCGACGGGGCCGACGTTGGTGGCGATATCGATCGCGGGGGGCGTGGTGTCGCGCACGGTGATGTCGAACTCGGCGCTGGCGGTGTTGCCCGCGGTGTCGCTCGCGGCGAGGCCGACGGCGGTGGTGCCGAGCGGGAATGTGCTGCCCGAGGCCGGGGCGGCGACGACGGGGACGGAGCCGTCTTTGTTATCCGTCGCCGTCGCGGAGAAAGTCACGGCGGCACCGTCGGGACCGGTCGCTTCCGCGACGATGTCGCTGGGAGCGACAATGACCGGCGCAGTCGTGTCTGACGCGGGTGGCGGTGGCGGCAGCGGGACGCCGGGGTTGTTGTTGGTAAACGACTGCGTGGTCTCGAGGCGGAACTTGCCGCCCGCCGCGCCGCCGCCGTCCCAGATGATCCAGCTCAGCTCGTGCGGGCCGTTGCCGTCGAGCTGGATGGTGTAGCGGCCCGTGCCGTTCGTGGGCCAGTTATAGTCTTGGTAGCCGACCAGCTCGCCATTGAGGTAGATCCAGGAAGCGTTGTCGGCGAAGAACTGCAGCACAAAGCTGCCGGAGCCGTGCACAATCGTGCTGTATTTGGTCCAGCTTTGGTAAGCAGGAGTGGAGCTTTGATACCAACCCCACCAATAGTTGTAGACCCAATTGGTCCAATAAACGCCCTTGCCGTGGCCGTTGGAGGAGAGGTTGCCCCAGGCGTTGATCCAGCTGGCGTCGAACTTGAAGGTCGACGGCACCCAGCCTTCATATTCCCACGGGTGGGAGTTGCGGGCGAAAACCGAGGCGGCGTGCGGATTGGCCCAGCGCGGATCGTTGTAGCCGACAGACGGGGTCGGGGTGGATTCGAGGGAGTCGGGGCTGACCGGGCCGGAGGGGAAGATCGGGTCCCACGCGATCACATCGGAGAGACCGCTCGCGTAGACGGTCGGCGGAACGAAATCGAACGAGACGTTGTAGGTCGTCGTGCCGCCGAAATCCCGGCGCGATGCCTGATAGAATGAGACGGAGTAGGTTTGCCCGGCGACGAGGGAGAGGGAGGTCGCCGTTTTGATGCTGCTCAGTCCGCCGCCGTAGGCTTGGAGAAACCCGTATTGCGTGGTGCCATCGGCGGTGCCGAGGCCCTGGCCGGAGAGGCCCCAGTTGGGCGGGGAGCCATCGAGGATGCCGGCGGAGTAGGTGCAGATCCAGTTGCCGATGGTGGCGGTGCCAGTATTGGAGGAAATGCCGGCGTTGGTGGCGATCGCGGGCGTCTCGAAGCCGTCGGCGAACACTTCCGCGCCGGTGCTGACGACCTTCACCATGACCTTGTCGATCAGAATCGAATTGTCGCCCGAGGGGCCACCCGCTGTCTGCGTGAACGCCAAGGTGTGCGGCCCGGTGAAGGTGGCGGTGAAGGTGGCGCTGTATTGGGCCCACGGCTCGCCGGTGGTGGTATTGCGGCTGAAAACCACGTCAGCGCTGGCGGTGATTGTGGTAAGAACGGCCAACGTGTAGCCGGCAAGAAGTCGGAGCGCGCGGAAACGCGTTGCGACCGGTCTGGGGTAGGTGTGCTCTTTCATGGGTGACTCAACGATAAATATGCCGGGAATCTTTCCCTGGTTGGGGCATGGGGAAAGCCGTGCGGTTCAGTGGGGCGTGGCTGCGGTTGGTGCCAGAAAACCACCCAGGAACAATTTCAAATTCAGAACTTTTTGAAATTCGTGGGATATTCGTGCCGAAAGGCACGACCGCACCGAATGCATTCGGCCTTAAGGGCATCCGTTCGGCCTTGCCCGCGGCGGTTCATCTGTCGCGACGAGCGATCGAGCTCTGCGAGACGCGTCCCGTTTCAGTGTTCGATCTCGCTCAGTCCGAGCCTTCCGCTTCGTTGCCGTCGTCGGCGAATTCCTCGTTGGAGAAGACAGCTTGGACGTCCTCGTTCTCGTCCAGTGCGTCGTGCAGATGTCCAAGGTTCGTTGCCCACGCGGCATCAGCGACGGATACGGTGGTCGTGGGAATGTAGGCCAGTTCGGCGGCGTCGGGCTTGATGCCTGCCTGTTCCAATGCGAGCGCGACCTTGTCGAACGCGGACACCGGGCAACGCACCTCGAAACCCTGTTCCGTCGCGATGACGTCGTCGGCGCCGGCGTCGAGCGCGACTTCCATCAAGCGATCTTCGTTCGTCTTGCCCGCGGCGATGAGGAATTGTCCGGCGTGGACAAATTGAAACGCCACGGCGCCGCTCTGCGCCAAGTTGCCGCCCGCGTGACTAAAGATGGAACGAATGTCCTTCGCGGCGCGCGTCTTGTTGTCGGTCGTGACCTTCACGATGAAGGCGACGCCGCCGGGGCCATAGCCTTCGTAGGTCAGTTCTTCAAACACGACACCCGGCAACTCGCCCGTGCCTTTCTTGATCGCGCGCTCGACGTTGTCGGCCGGCATGTTGGCCTCCCGGGCTTTGAGCAGCAGCGTGCGCAGGCGCGCGTTGGCGTCGGGCGAACCGCCGCCGGCCTTGGCGGCGAGCGTGATGTCACGCGCGAGACGTGAGAAGACCTTGCCCTTGCGCGAATCGGTGACCGCCTTGAGGCGCTTCACCTTGGACCATTTATTGTGGCCGGCCATGGGCTGGCGAAGAGTGGGGGGCCGTTGCCCTCAACGGCCTGCGTGGGATTCAGTGCGGGCGGTTGAGGGCAGCCGCCCCGACCTCACTTCTTCTTCTTCGGCGTCACGTTCTTCAGTCCGGCGGCGGCGGCGGGTTTGACCGGGCGCTTCTCGAGTTCGACGTCGGGCATGCGATTGATGACCATTTGCTGGCCGATCGTGAACACGCCGTTGACGGTCGAGTAGAGCGCGAGGGCGCAGGAGAAGTTGTAGCAGAAGATCGTGAAGATCCATGGCATGATCTTGAACATCATCGCCTGCGCGTTGTCGGTCGTCGGCGTCGGCGTAAGGCGCATCTGAATGATCATCGTGGCGCCCATCAGGATGGGCATGATGTTGAGCGGAAAGCCGAAGATGCGCGCGACCGTGTCGGGCGCGGAGAGGTCCGGTGCCCAGAGGAACGCCGCGTAACGCAGCTCCGACGCGCTTTGCAGCATCGAGAAGAATCCGATGAAGAACGGAATCGTGATGAGAATCGGGATGCAGCCGCCGAGGGGGTTCACCTTGTATTCCTTGTAGAGGCGCATCATCGCCTCCTGCGCCTTCTGCGGCTGGTCTTTGTATTTCTCGCGCAGCTCCGTCATCATCGGCGCGAGCTTCGCCATGCGTTTTGACGAGCGGGAAGCCGCGATCGTGAACGGCACGAAGACGATCTTGAGGAACAGCGTCGTGATGACGATCGCCCAGCCCCAGCCCCATATCGGTGAGATGTCGCCCATCCAGCCGTGGACCCAGGTCATGATCGTGAGCAGCAGCTTCGAGAAAAACCCGAAGAAGCCGAACTGCATCGCGAGGTCCTCGTTGTGCTTGAAGTGATCGGTGTTCGCGAGCCGGCGGTATTCCTTCGGTCCGGCGTAATACGTCGCGCCCCACGTGCTCGTCGCGTTGGCCGGCACCGGTTTGAAATCGAAGTGCGCGATGCCGGTCACGCCATAGGCGCGGCGGTCCTCGACCGGCGCATTCGGATAAATCTTCACGCGTTCGATGCGCACGCCGGAGCCGGGCTCGTCGGGCGTGAGGATGGAGGCGAAGAACTGGTTCTTCACCGACGCCCAGTGGACGGCGGCGGGAGATTCGATGAACGGCAGGTCGGTTTTTGAACCGATGCCAAAGCCGCTGAGGAAACCGCCGCCCTCAAGCTTGCTGCGCTCAACGTGCTCGAAGTCCTCGCCGTTGTAATAACCGACGTTGAGGTAGAGGCCCATGTCGTCGGCGTTGATCGGCGCGGCGGTGCCGACATTGACGTGGCCGCGGGGGAGCGTGACCGATTCGGCACTCAAATTGCGGAAGGTCGTCTCGTGGCGGATCTGATAGGGGTCGCCGCCCGTCGCGCTCGCGAGCGTGTAGCGGCGCGTGATCTCGAGTTGGTTTCCGACGGTGGCCCGGTAAACGATCTCCGAGCCGGTCTGCGCCACGAGTTGGTAGTGCGCGTCCTTGTCGGCGCCCGGAAAGTCAATGAACGACAACGCCGGCGCGGCCTGCAGGGCGTTGAGCTTGTAGCGCTCCTCTTCGCCGAGAACGGCGGCGTGCTTGCGCAGCTCGATGTGGTCAATCGCTCCGCCTGCCGTGGTGAAGCGGACGGCGACGAAGTCGTTTTTCAGCGTCACGAACTCCGCGGGTGTGCCCGCAGCCTTGGGGGACGCGGTGAGCGTCGCGTCGTAAGGCGAGGAGGCGGGGCCCTGGGCCGGCGCCTGGTTTTGCGCGAGCGGATTGCTCAGCGGTGCGGTCTCGATCGCCGGGCGCGGAGGCGGCGGCGCAAGCTTGGCGCTGAAGTAGAAGCTGACCATCGCGGCAATGATGAGGATCACGCCGATAACCGTGTTTTTCTTGTCCATTAGGAGAGGGAGCGAGCGGGCGGAGGTGGGCAGTGAGCCGTGAGCGGTGAGCGGAGCGAGCGCGCGCGAGGATGCACTTGCTCACAGGAAAATTTGCGGGCGGGAACGGGATCAATCCCGCCCTCGTGCCACGGCCCGCATTTGACGAGCCGGCGCAGCGACAGCGTCAGGCCAATGAGGAGGCCGTGTTCGCGCAGCGCTTCCTGCGCATAATGCGAGCACGTCGGCGCGAAGCGGCAGCCGCACATCGGCGCCGCGACGCTCAGGGCCGGTGAAACGGTTTTCTGGTAAACCCAGATCAGGCCCCGAAGCACGGCCACCGTCGCTCGCGGCAGAGCGGCGAAGACGCGGACGGCGGGGTGACTGGGACGAACGTCAGACATTCGGGCGGGGGGTGGGAACGAGTTTCCGACAGGCAGTGAGGAATCTTTGCTCCACCTCCGCGAGCGGCAGGCGCAGCAGCGCGGGGCGGGCGGTGAGGATCAGGTCGAAGCCGGCCGGCACGGCGGCCTGGTGCTTGCGATAGATCTCGCGCAGGCGGCGCTTGGCGCGGTTGCGCACGACGGCGGCGTTGCTCATGGCAGCCTTGGAAGCGACCACCCCCACCCGGGCCGGAGTCGCGTCTTCCGGTGCAGGCCGGGCACGCCAGACCAACAGAAACGCGCCGCAATCGGCGCGGCGGCCGTGCTCGCGGGCGGCGCGGAAATCGCGCTGGCGCTTCACGCGCTGCGTGGCGCGGAGGCGCTGCGACGGAGTCGGTCTATCAGCGCCGGGCACGGCGGGGAGAAATCAGACGACCGTCAGGCGCTTGCGGCCCTTGCGACGGCGGCTGGTGAGGACTTTGCGGCCGCCACGGGTGGCCTTGCGGGCACGGTAGCCGATCTTGCGGGCGCGCTTCTTACGGTGCGGGCGGAATGTAGGTTGCATGGTTGTTAAAAAAAGAGGGTCAAAGTCAGTGGAGCACCCGGGGGGTGTCAAGCGTCAGGATTCGCGCCTTCCAGGCGCCTGCAAGCCCCGCGTCTTTACAGCCCGCCCCCAAGATTCCGCGTCGCGGTGGGGATTCCGGCCCGGATCGCTCTCTTTCTCCGGCTTCCGTCCGCCGGCGGCCACCGCGCTGGGCCGAGAGAACGATCAAGAGCAGGCGGACGAGAACGAGAATGGCCTGCGCAGGCGAAAGGTCGGCGAGGTCGGAGCCACCTCGGCAAAGTGCTGGCCTCGCGCGGGCTTTGTGAACACGTTGCGCGCAAATTCCCTTTGCCTCCGACCGCGCGCGACGCACGGTGGGACACGTGTCCGACGCATGCAAAAAGACCCCTTCACCGGAGGAGAAACATTCCTCGAAGGCCCCCGCCTCCCCGGCGCGGAAGGATGGTCCGCTGTTTTGGACCGTCACGGGCAACGACTTCGGGCGCTCGATCAAGTGGGCGAAAAAGCAGCCCAATGCGCTATCGGAACAGATAAAGACCGCCCGCTCGTCCTCGCCCAAGGCGACGAAGTAGGCCTGCTCGAACTCGCCGAGCCGCGCTGGGCGGAGTTCGGCGACGCCATCCGCGCGTTCCGGCGCACGCTGCCGCTGCTGCGCCTGGAGGATTTCGGCTTCGATTCGGAATCGGACGACCCGTTCGAGTCCAACACGGCCCGCCTGCATCGCATCGGCGGCGGCGTGGAGGCGCTGGCCTTCGCCGACCTCCAGCACTCGGTCTATAAATTTTTTCTCTTCCGCGAGGGCGGCGACCTCGGCGCAACGTTTCGATTCGAGCGCAGCGAAGACGGCCGGCTCAACGCCACGGCCGTGCCCGGCAGCTATCGGCGCCTATTCGAAAAACTCCGCCTGACGCACATTCTCGGCATGCCGACCGAGTTGATCGGCATCACCCACGAAGGCGTGCTCGTCGCCAAACAAACCTACGGTCGTCCGTTGCCGGAAAAAGCCGACGTTTCCGGACTCGACCCGAACCGCCTGATCCCAATCCCGTCGCGCTTTCTGCGCGCCGACCGCGATCATCCGCGCCTTGCGTTCCTCGACGGCGAACCGTGGCTCGTCGCCGACACACATGATCGCAATGTCGTGCGCGCCGAGGACGGCACGTTGCGCGTCATCGATCTCGTAGCCGCGCCGCTCGACGCGCTCTTGCTTGAGCGACTCCCGCTCTTCCGCGAATGGATCGCGCGGGCGAGAAACGATCCGCGCGCCGAAATTCTGGCACCGGTGAACGACGATGAACTGTGAGCACAATTTTCGATCTCTTGGTGGAGGGCGCCGCTCCGTCGGCGCCGAGAATGTTCGAGGCGTGCACCCTGCGCTCGGCGGCGACGGAGCGCCGCCCAATAAAATTGTGAGGATGACGCCATGAAACGGCTCCGCGCGAATGCCTTCCTGCTCGGCCTCGTCGCTGCGACGGCTCTGGCGTTCGTGTTTCCCGCGCCGGGCGCGCGCGGCGGTTGGCTGCAGCCGGAAATCCTGACGAACGTCGGCATCGCATTGATCCTGTTTCTGCAAGGCCTCTCGCTCCCGTTCGAAAAGGTCCGCGAGGGCGCCGCAAACTGGCGGCTGCATCTCATTGTGCAGGTGTTCACGTTCGGCGTTTTTCCGGTGGTCGGGCTCGCACTCAACGCATTGATGCCCGCGCTGTGGCCGACGCAGCCGGACGCGGTTCGTGACGGATTCCTCTACCTCTGCGTGCTGCCCTCGACCGTCTCGAGTTCGGTCGTATTCACGGCGGTCGCACGCGGCAACACCGCCGGCGCGTTGTTCAACGCCGCATTCTCCAACGTGCTCGGCGTGCTGCTCACGCCGGTGCTCGTGCATCTGTTGATGCGCACCACCGGCGAGTCCGCGCCGGTCGGACCGCTGCTCTTGAAAATCACCGCGCTCACGCTCGCTCCGTTCGCGCTGGGCGCGGTGCTGCGTCCGCGCGCGGCGGTGTGGATCGATGCGCGGAAGGCGTGGGTTGCGCGGGTGAGCAACGGCGCGATTCTCTTCATGGTTTATGCGGCGTTTTGCGATTCGGTCGTCGATCGGGTCTGGCAACGCCACGGGGCGGACGTGACGGCGAAGACGCTCGCACTTGCGGTGGGACTGTTCGCGTTCATGTCGCTGCTCATCGCCGCGTCGTGCCGCGCACTGCGGTTGAACCGCGAGGATTTCATCGCCGGCTATTTTTGCGCCGTGAAGAAGACGCTCGCGATGGGCGTGCCGCTGGCGGTGTTGATCTTCGGCGCGCGCGGGGACCTGTCGCTGATTCTGCTCCCGATCATGTTCTACCATCCGGTGCAGCTGCTCGTGAACGGCGTGCTCGCGAACCGTTGGGGCCGGGCCGCTGATTGATCGAGGGCGGTCGCCCGTCCCGCGGGGAACAGGGCAGCGGTCCCAAAAAAGGCGAGGTCAGGAGACCTCGCCCGACATAAAGACCGTGGGTTTCGCGACCGCTCGCTTACTCGCCGACGACCGCGAGGATCGCTTCGGCCTGTTTGTCGGTCGTGCCCTTGTAGTCGGCATAGACGATCTTGCCGTCCTTGATGAGATAGGCGGAGCGTGAGGCGAATTCTCCCACGAGTGGCACGGAGCGCGTCGGCACGCCGAAGGCGTTGATCACGGACTTGTCGGTGTCGGCGATGAGCGTGAACGGCAGATTATATTTTTCCTTGAACGCTTTTTGCGCCGCCACGTCGTCGTGGCTGACGCCGATGACGGCGACACCTTTCTTCGTGAGTGTCTCGTAGCTGTCGCGCAGCGAGCAACCCTGCTTCGTGCAGCCGGGCGTGTCGGCCTTCGGGTAGAAATAGACGAGCGTGTAAGGCTGCTTTTGGTAGACGTCGCCGAGGTTCAGTTTGTCGCCGGTGTCGGTGACGCCGGTAACGACCGGAGCGGGATCGCCAACCTTGAGCGGTTCAGCGGAGGCTTTTGCGAGGAAAAACATGGCGGGGAGGAGGAGCAGAATGAGGCGGGTGGATTTCATGGGTGAAGCGGTGTTTGGAGCCTAGTCGCCCGCGGAGGCGTTGCAAGCGGCGGTGCGGCGGACAGCGAAATTACGCTGCGAGGCTTCGCGCAGATGCGCCCACAAAAATAAATTGTCAGAAAACCGCAGCGCACCACGCCACGCGTCCCGCCATCGGGAAAAAACCGCGCGCCCGACAAGCGGCCGCCGCACAGGTTCCGCGCGACGGGAAATTTTTCGGCCGGAACTTCGCGCCGCGGGCCGTGTTTTCATCCGCGTGTGCGGGGCGCTGGCATTCGTGTCGGCATCGCGCACGCGCCAACCAAACACCGTATGAAAAACTACATCAGTCTGAAATCCTTTCTCCTGGCTGCAGCGGCATCGCTCGGCCTCGCCACGTCGGCGTTCGCGCAGACCACGGTGCCCGCGACCGAACTCGCGCCGGTCACGCGCGCCTCCGGCCTGCTCGGCCAGAACTACGCTTCGCTGTCGTATGGCTTCGTCGATCTCGATGACACCGGCATCGACGCGAGCAGCTACACGATCGCGTTCAACCAGGCCGTGCGCGACGGCCTCGATTCGATGCTCGAATATGATTACACCCGCAGCGATCGCATCTTCGGCTCGCGCCTCACGCAGCACAGCCTGCTGCTCGGGGCACGCGCCTACACGAATTACAATGGCATCAAGCCCTACGCCGAGGTCGGCGTGGGCTGGGTGTGGCAGAAGTTCGGCGGCACGAGCGACAACTCGTTTGCGTGGGGGGTGGGCGTCGGCGCCGAGTTCGAACTCGCGTCGGCGTTCACCGTCACGCCGTTCGTGCGCTACACGGACATCACCGAGGGCTCCGACAACGGCGCGTTCGAATTCGGGGCAAAGGCGAACTACTGGCTGAACGAAAAGTTCTCCGTCATGGGCGGCGTCTCGCGCGACGACGACTCGAACATGACCTATCGCGTCGGTGTGAACTACCGCTACTGAGCGAAAAATTGGGATAGTGTGTGCGAAGCCGCGGCGCCTGAACACGCCGCGGCTTTTTCGCGGCTGAGCGGTGGTCGAGGTAGGTTGCGCGCTGGCGTGCAACTCACGTGTGCCTCACATCGAAATCGATCTGGGGTGGCGCGCAAGCGCCCCACCAACGCAGAGTGTCCTGCGGGCGGCTCAACGGGCACGAGCCCGCCTCAATTCACCATCGGGCTTTCGGCGCGGCGCGCCTCGCGCACGACTTCGCGCCGGAGCCAGTCGATCGCGGCCGTGACGGCGCGGAGTTTCACCGTCTGTCGCTGGCCCGGATAACTGAGTTTTTTGGACCAATCCCCGAGCGGCGAATGCATGCCGATGTAGATCGTGCCGGTGGGATTGTCTTCGTGCGAGCCGGTCGGCCCGGCGTAGCCAGTGATCGCGAGCCCGTAGTCGGCGCTCAATTGTTCCGCCACGCCCGAGGCCATCGCCACGGCGCACTCGGCGCTTACGGCACCGTGTTGCGAGAGCAGGCACTCGGGGCAATCGAGCAGCAGCATCTTCGCGTCGTTGCTGTAGCTGACGATGCCGCCCATGAAGAATTTCGAAGCGCCGCAGATGTCCGTGAAACTGTTCGCGAGCAACCCGCCCGTGCACGACTCGGCGACAGCGAGGGTGCGACCGTGGTTGCGCAGGTGGTCCGATGCGACCTTGGCGAGCGGATCGTGGCCGAAGCAGATGAAATCGTCGCCGAGCAACGCGACGCACTCGTCCGCGATCTGTTGCAATGCCGCGCGCGAGTAGCGCCCATTGGCCGAGCTGATGCGGCAATCGACCTGCCATTGGTGGGCGCAATAGGCGATGCCCAGTCCGGGATGCCGATCGAAGATGGGCTGGAAGCGCGTTTCGAGCATCGATTCACCGACGCCGGCGGTGCGGATCTGAATGTAGCTTTCCTGTTCGCTGATGAGACCGAGCTGCGCGAGACGCGGCACGACTTGCTCGAGGAAGATCGGCTGCAGTTCGTTCGGCGGGCCGGGCAGCATCACCAGCACCTTGCCGTCCTGTTGCACCCAGAGTCCGGGGGCGGTGCCGTTCGGGTTCGGCAGCACTTCGCCGCGTGAAAACCGGAACGCCTGCTTGCGGTTGTTCGGCGTGCACGGGCGGTTGAACTTCGCGAACCGCTCTTCGATCGCGCGCATGATGCCGGCGTCGAACACGAGTTCCTGACCGAGGATGTCCGCCACCACTTCGCGCGAGCGGTCGTCGCAGGTCGGTCCGAGACCGCCGGTGGTGATGACGACGTCCGCCCGCGCCCAACTTTCGGCGAATTGCGCGGCGATCGCCGGCGCCTCGTCGGTAATGGTAACATGGCGCTCAAGGAGCACGCCGCGTCGGCCGAGTTGCGAGCCGATCCACGTCAGGTGCGAGTTGGCCGTGAGGCCGAGGAGCAATTCATCACCCAAGGTGATCAACTCGAAGCGCGGAGTTGATTTGCCAGCGGGCGGGGGCTGGGAATTGTTCGAAGGGTGTGCGGCCATGGAGCTGTCCAAGCCCGGACCGTAGCCCGAAAAAAAGAAAATGCCAGCCGCCGAACGTTTCTAACAACGCGTCTTTGGGGCCACAAAGAGGCACAACAAGCCACGAAAATGAACGCAGCCTCGATCAACGAACTCTGTGATGTCGTCCGCGAAACCAGCTTCGCCATTCATCGCTTCCATCGCCACGGACATCTCGAACGCATTTATGAAAATGCCTTGGCGCATCGACTGCGGAAAGCCGGGGTAAAGGTGCTCCAGCAGCATCCGATTGCCGTCTTCGACGAGGACGGAACCCTGCTGGGCGACTTTCACGCCGATCTGCTGGTCGAAGATCGGTTGGTGGTGGAGTTGAAGGCGGTGCGTGCCGTGGTGGACGAGCACGTCGCACAACTGCTCGGCTATCTACGCTCAAGCCGAACCGAGACCGGCCTGCTCATCAACTTCGGCGCTCCCGTTTTGCACGTGAAGAAATACCTGATGACTCAGGCCTGACTTTTTGTGCTTTTTCGCGCCTCTTCGTGGCCGTCCCATGCCTGAAGCCCGTTACACCGACGCGATCCGCGAGAAGCTCCGGCTGTTGCCCGAGCGGCCCGGCGTCTATCTGATGAAGGACCGGCTCGGCCGCATCATCTACGTGGGCAAGGCGAAGAGTCTCAAAAAGCGCGTCGCCTCGTATTTTCAACCCGGGCGCACGCGCCAGCTCCGGCACCAGCCGAAGATCCGGACGTTGATCGAGATGATCGCCGACTTCGAAACGATCGAAGTGAAGTCCGAGCCCGAGGCGCTGCTGCTCGAGGGCAAGCTGATCAAACAGTGGCGGCCGAAATACAACACGGACTTCACCGACGACAAACGCTTCCTGCTTGTCCGCATCAATCTCGAGGACGAGATGCCGCGCTTCGCGCTGACGCGTTTCCGCAAGGAGGACCGTTCGCGCTATTTCGGGCCGTTCGCGCACTCCGGCCTGCTGCGCCGCACGCTTGCGTCGATGCGCAAGCAGTTTGGCGTGCTGCTCGGCGACGCGTTCCCGGTGAAGCTGCCCGACGGCCGCTACAAACTCTACGAGGACGTGCGCGCCGAACTCTACGGCTGGCCCAACGAGGTCACCGTCGCTGATTACCGGGCGCGGGTGGAGCAGGCTTGTGATTTTCTCGACGGCAAGAGCCGCGAGTGGCTGTCGGAATTGAAAGCCGAGATGCGCGAACGTGCGGCGAAACAGGAATTCGAAAAGGCGGCCGAACTCCGCGACGTCGTGCAGGCGCTTGAGCGCACGCTGTCGCGCACCCGCAAATTCACCCGCGACCTCACGCGCCTGCGACCGAACGAGGAGGCGCTGCGCGCGCTCGGCGAGGCGTTGCATCTGCCCGGTCCACCCGTGCACATGGAGTGTTTCGACATCTCGCACATCAGCGGCACGTTTGTCGTCGCGTCGATGGTGCATTTCACCGACGGCGTGCCCGACAAGGCGAACTATCGGCGCTTTTCCATCAAGAGCTTCATCGGCAACGACGATTTTCGTGCGATGGAGGAGGTCGTCACCCGCCGCTACAAGCGATTGCTCGAAGAGCAGAAGCAATTTCCCGATCTCGTGGTGATCGATGGCGGGCGCGGCCAGATCGCCGCGGCGTTGAAGGCGTTTCTCGCCATTGAGGCGCCCCCGCCGCCCATGATCGGCCTCGCGAAGAAGCACGAGACGATCATTTTCCCCGACGCGCGCGCGCCGCTCAACCTGCCGCTCTCGCACCCCAGCCTGAATATCCTCCAGCGCCTGCGCGACGAGGCGCATCGCTTTGCCAACACCTACAACGCCGACCTCCGCTCGCGCAAAATCCGCGAAAGCGTGCTCGACGATTTCCCGGGCCTCGGCGACGTGCGCCGCGTCGCGCTGCTCGCGCACTTCGGCTCGATTGAGAAACTGCGCAGCGCCACGGCGGAGCAGATCGCGGAAGTCCCGGGCTTCGGCCGGAAGTTCGCGACGGAGTTGCAGGCTTTTCTGACCGGGCAGCGCGAGTCGCCGTCCTCGGACGAGACCAGCGAAGCCGCGGCCTCAGAGTAGTGCAGGCTTCCAGCCTGCACGTATTCCGGAGCAGGCAAGAGGCCTGCGCCACAAAGCCGCGAGGCCTCGCCACCGCTCCGGCTCACATGCGCAGGCGCGTGATTCGCTCAAGCACGCGGCCGGGCAAAATCCATTTCAGGAACAGAAAGGCTTTCGCGTGGAAGGGCGCGGCGTAGCGCGGCGCGGGGTTGGCGCACGTGAGCGCGTGTTGGACGAGGCGCGCGATGTCGTCGGGATGTCCGGCGACGCGGCGGAGCTTTTGGTAGCCGAGGCGGAAGCCCGCCATGAACGGCTCATACGGCCCCGCGTTCTCCAGATATTTATCGGACGCGGCGTTCGCGGCTTCGACGAACTCGGTCACGATGTAGCCGGGGCGGATCAGCGTCACGCGCACGCCGAAGGGTTTGAGTTCGCCGCGCAGGCCGTCGGTCAGCGCCTCGAGCGCGTGCTTGGTCGAATCGTAGATGCTCGAGAGCGGACGCGCGATGCGACCGGCGACGGAGCCGATGTTCACGATCGTGCCGCTGCGCTGCGCGCGCAGGTGCGGCGCGACGAGCTGCGTGAGCGCGATGAGCGAGAAGACGTTCGTCTCGAAATTTTTCCGGATCGCATCGACCGGGACGATTTCGACTGGCCCGCGCGTGCCGTAGCCGGCGTTGTTCACTAGCGCGTCGATGCGGCTGAATTTCTCCAGCGTCGCACGCACGAGCCGTTGTCGATCGGTCTCGTTTGTCACATCGCCCGCGATGGCGAAGACGTTCGCGCCCGTGGGATCGAGTTCGCGCGCGAGCGCGTCGAGCCGGTCCTGCCGACGAGCGGAGATGACAATCCTCGCACCACCCCGCGCGAGGCGTCGCGCGGTGGCTTCGCCAATGCCGGACGAAGCTCCGGTGATGATGACGACTTGGCCGGCCAGGGAACTCATGCCGCCACCGTGGCGCGGGCCAGCGCGGCGCGCGACGGAATTTTCAAGCGGCATAGAGCCACGATGCGAAGCCGAAATAGAGTGGAATCCCGAGGACGAGATTGAACGGGAAAGTAATCGCGAGCGAGGCGGTCACATAGAGCGCCGGATTCGCTTGCGGAAGCGCGACGCGCACCGCGGCGGGTGCGGCGATGTAGGACGCGCTCGCGGCCAGGGTGCCGAGGGCGGTCGCGCCGCCGAGGGAAAGACCGACGTTGCGCGCGACCCACACCCCGAGCAACCCGTGGAGCAGCGGCATCAACAACGCAAAAATGCCCAGGAAAAATCCCGCTGACCGCAAATCGCCAAGGCGGCGGCCGGTGACGAGCCCCATCTCTAGCAGGAAGATCGTGAGCACCCCGCGGAACGGAACATCGAAGAACGGTCCGACCTGCTGGTAACCCGTTTGACCGGAAGCGAGCCCGATCAGCAGGCCACCCAGGAGCAGCAGGATGCCTTTGCTGGTGAAGAGTTCGTGGAGAAGCTTGCCCCAGGGAGCGGCCTCGAAACCGGGAGCGAGAAAAGCGTGGCTGCGCGCCGGCACCAAGGCCGGCGCAGGCGCGCGGCGGGCGAGCTGGGCCAAGAGCAAGGCGACCACGATGCCGGGCACCTCCATCAGCGCGAGCAGCGCGGGCAGAAATCCTTCCTGCGGAACCTGGCGCGCCTCCAGGAACGCCACACAGGCGCCGTAGGTGACCACCGAGACCGACCCATAGTGCGCGGAAACGGCGCCGGCATCGTCCGCGCTCAAGCGCCCGAAGCGGCGGAGAATCGCGAACGACCACGCCGGAATCACGAGGCAAAGCGCGACGGCTGCGACGGCAGGTCCCGCGAAATCGGCGGGAGAAACGCCATCCAGCTTTGCGCCGCCTTTGAGCCCGATGCCGAACAGCAGGTAAATCGTCATCGCGGCGTAGAGCGGCTCCGGAATTTTCAAATCACTGCGCACGAGCGCCGCAATGAGCCCGAGCAGAAAGGCCAGCACCATGGGCGAGAGCAGGCTCTGGGCGAGTGTGGCGAGTAATTCCATACCAAGCTGAAAGTGAAAAATAGAACATGAAGTCAAATTCATTATTTAGAATTCTTGAAAACGCGGGCCCGCTCCCCATTCTCCCGGCATGGCCACCCCCGCTCCTTCCGGCTGGACGTTCCTGACAAATCACACGCACGTGCTCGTTTGTCTCGCCCAGAACGAGGCCATCACCCTGCGCGAGGTCGCGCAGCAGGTGGGGATCACCGAGCGCGCGGTGCACGCCATCGTCAGCGCGCTCGAGGAAGAGGGGGTCCTCACGCGCTCCCGCGAGGGGCAGCGCAACCGCTACAAGATCAACCGCAGCTACCGCCTGCGGCACCCGCTCGAAGCACACTGTAAGATCGGCCGGCTGCTCGAACTGATCGAAGAGCGCTGAACTTCCCGCGACACAGCGGTTTGTTGCGCTTTTGGCCGGTTGCGCCTAAGAAGCTCCGCCCTTGTCCGTTGTCTGTCACCACCCTCCGCCATGAAATTACTCCGGCTCTCCGCCCTATTCCTTGCCCTGGTCGCCGCTGTTTGCGCCGCCCCAGTCGATTCAAAAATCTCCGCCGTTACGGTCTATACCGACCGCGCCGTCATCACCCGCACCGCCACCGTCGAATTGGCCGGTGGACAAATCGAACTCGTCTTCGCCAACCTGCCGGAGTCGCTGCTCGATCAGTCGCTGCAAGTCAGCGGGCGTGGCACCGCCCAGGCGCAGATCCTCGACGTGAGCGCGAAGCGCACGTTTGTCGATTTCACGCCGAATGAGCGCGTGAAGCAGCTTGAGGAGCAGCTCCGCGCGCTGCGCGCCGACGATCGCAAGCTGCAGGACGAATCCGGCGTGCTCGCGAGCCAGCGCGAGGCGATCGTGCAATTTATCAACGGCGCGGTCGCGCCCGGCGGCAAGGACGTTGATCGCCCGAAGCTTGAAGACGTGCGCGCCACGCTCGAGTTCGGGCAGAAACAGCTCGTGGAGCTCGCCGCCGCCGTGCAAAAAATCGACGCGCAGCGCGAGGCGCTCGCGGAAAAAATCAACGCGCTCGAACGGCAGATGAACGAACTGCGCGGCTCCGGCGGACGCGGTTACAAGACGGTCGTCGTGCGCGTCGCGGCGACGCAGGCCGGCAATCTCGATCTCGCACTTTCCTACACGGTCGGCGGCGCCAACTGGGTGCCAAGTTACGACGCACGCGTGCTCAGCACCGAGCGCGCGGTCGCACTCGGCTACTTCGGCGTCGTGCGCCAGAACACCGGCGAAGACTGGAAGGACGTCGCGCTCACGCTCTCGACCGCCCGGCCGTCGCTCGGTGGCGCGGCGCCGAAACTCACCGCGTGGAATCTCGATATTTTCAATCCGGTGGCGCTCGAGCAGGCGCGCCGCGCCGAGATGGACCGCGCCAACTCCGCTCGCGCGAAGATGGCTTACGCTGCCCCGACCGCCGCCAACGCTCCGCGCGAGGTGAACATGCAGGCGTTCACCACCGATGCGGCCGGCGCACCGCCGCCCCCGGAATACGATGCCGGCATGGCCAGCGCCGCCATCGAAGCCGGCGCGACCAGCGCCTCGTTCAAGATCGCCACGACTGCCTCGATTCCGAGCGACGGCACCGCGCAAAAAGTTCCGATCATGAGCACGCGCCTCGGCGCCGCGCCCGAATATCTCACGGTGCCGAAGCGCCAGCAGACCGCGTTTCTCACCGCGAAGGTCGCCAACAACTCCGAATTTCCGCTGCTCGCCGGCGCGATGAATGTGTTCCTCGACGGCACGTTTGTCGCCACCAGCCAGCTGCGCACCGTCATGGCCGGCGAGAAATTCGACCTCGCGCTCGGCGCCGACGAGGGAATCAGCGTGAAGCACAAGCGCGTGCAAAAATTCACCGAGGACACCGGCCT
>PNJQ01000018.1 GCA_013821985.1 Opitutus sp. | reverse complement strand
AAGGCGTGATGCCGGTGAGGATGCGGGGCATGGCTGGGATTGAATCGTTCTCTTAGTCTTGCTCGCTCTCTTGGTTGGTTGCGGACGCCGAGAAGGGAGAACGAGCAGAGAGAACGAGAAAGATTAAGAGAACGAGAAAGATTTGTGACCTAACCACTCAGTCGCGGCGCGCCATCGTCGCAATCGGGTTGCGCGAGCGCGCAATAGTGGCGGATGGCAGGTAGCCGCCGAAATTCGTGCACGGCATCACGAGCGCGCGCGGGCCGAGCAGGGTGCCGGGGTTAAGGACGGCGTTGCAGCCGACCTCGGCGGCATCACCGAGCACCGCGCCGAATTTGCGCAAGCCGGTCGAGACGACGGAATCGGGGAGACGCACCGTGACTTCGGCCTGATCGAGGCGGAGATTCGAACAGATGACGCCCGCGCCAAGGTGCGCCTTGTTGCCGAGGATGGAGTCGCCGACGTAATTGTAGTGCGGCGCCTGCACGCCATCGAGCAGGAGGCAGTTTTTGAACTCACTCGCGTTGCCGAGAATGCAGCCCTCGCCCACGATGACGTTGCCGCGAATGAACGCACCCGGGCGGATTTCGGTTCGCCCGCCGATCCAAGCCGGCCCGATGATTGTGGCATACGGCGGCAGTTTGACCGAGCGGTCGAGCCAGACCGGCCCCTCGATGTGCAAACCGGGCGGGATTTCATGGGGCAGGTGCCCGAAATCGACTGAGCCCAGCGCGGCCCCGATCTGCTTCAACCAGTCCCACGGCGGCACATCGGCCGGAAAAAAGGCGGCAAACCGCGCCAGCGAAGGCGGCAGGGCGAAGAATTCGGAGGCGTTCACGCGAGGTTGATAGATAAAATCCGCGCGCGAAACCAGAGGTATTTCGAAGGCGCGCCGCGAACCGCCAATCCATGCACATCCGGCAGAATCGGAACTGACATCTGCGCTGCCACGCTGTCTGCTCCCGGCGTGTTTCGTGTCCATCGGCTGTGCCTAATTTTTCCCGTGCTGTTTCTGGCGGCGGCGGTCGCGACGTTGGTTGACGCCGCGGACGAGCCCGAAGTGAGAACCGTGGCGTTTCACTCCGCCGCGCTCGGCGCCGAACTGCACTATCTCGCGTGGCTGCCCGCGGGCTACGCCGCCACACCCGACGCGCGCTATCCGGTGATCTACCTTTTGCACGGACGCGGCGACCGGATGGACGCCTGGCGCGCAGCACTGCCGGTGCTCGCCGAGTTGGTTGCGTCCGGCGCGGTCCCGCCCGTGATCGCAATCCTGCCCGACGCGCCATCAAGTCGCCGGGCCGGCTACTACATCGATTCGCAATTCACGGGGAACCACGCGCTCGCACCCGGGGCGGCGGTGGAAACGGCGTTAACCCGGGACCTCGTCGCACATGTCGAGGCGACTTTCCACACGCGCACCGGGCGCGAGGCCCGCATCGTCGCCGGATACTCGATGGGCGGCTACGGGGCGTTGCGCTTTGCGCTGGTCCACCCGGAACTGTTTTCCGCCGCGCTCGTGCTCAGCCCCGCGGTGTATCGGCCGCTGCCGCCGCTGGATTCCAGCACGCGGGAATTTGGCGCCTTCGGCCGCGGCGCTGAGCCGTTCGAGCCGGCAATCTACGAGGCACGGAACTACGAGGCGGCGATCCCGCCGTTCGAGGCGAAGCAGCTGCCGCTGTCGTTCTTCATTGCCGTAGGCGACGACGAGCACGCGCACACGTCGCCCGTCGACTGGACGCACGACCTCGATCTGGAGGCGCACACATTCTATAATCGCATCCGCCGCGCGAAGAACGTGACCGCGGAGCTGCGGGTGCTCAACGGCACGCATAATTGGGACACGTGGCTCCCCGCGTTTCGCGAAGGCATCCGGCACCTGCTGTCCCTGGCCCAATCGCCACAGCCTGGCGCGCAGCGCTGACGAGAATCTACTTTTCGCCGGCCGCAACCGGCGTGTGTGTGCCGCCGCCGAAGATCGTGAGGCCCGCGAGGGATTGCGTCGGCGGAGCGAAAAACAGCGAGGCGACGTAGCCGCTCGCGATGCAGATCACGATGGAGATGGCCAAATAGAAATACGGATGCACCAGACTCCGCGACCACGCGATCGAAGTGAGCGTGATGCTCGTGGCGATGCCAATGGCCACCCCCTGCCAGTTCGCCCGGCGCGTGAACATTCCGAGCGTGTAGGCGCCCGCGAAGCCGCCGCCGAGCAAACCCGAGAGTTCGATCGAGACGTCGAACAGCGAATTGATGTCGTAGCGCGACAGAAGAACCGCGAGCCCCATGCCGATCAAACCCGCCGCGACCGTCATCCACTCCGCGAAGCGCACGCTTTTGACCGGATCGGGATTGCGCACGAGTTTTTCGTAGAAATCGACGGACGCGAGAGTCGCGACGCTGTTCATGATGCTCGACAGCGTCGACATTGAGGCCGCGAAGATGCCAGCGATGATCAGACCGGTCACGCCGACGGGCAACTCCGCGGCGATGAACAGGGGAAACGTCGCGTCGGTCGCGAGCAGCGGATTCATCCGCTCCGGGTGCGCCTTGTAGAAAACGAACAGCGCCGTGCCGATCAGGTAGAAAAAGAATCCGCCGGGGACCATGATGGCCGCGAACGTCCAGATCGAACGACCAGCCTCGCGCGAGGATTTCGTCGAGAGCACGCGCTGCATCAACACTTGGTCCTTCGGAAAGGTCAGCACGACATCGAAGAGCACGAGGAAGATGAAGCCCCAGACGGTCGCCTTCGTCAGGTCGAAGCTCCAGTCGAACAGTTTCATCTTATGGTCCGCCGCGGCGGTCACAAAGAACTCCCCCAGCCCGCCGTCGAGTTTCAGGATGATGAAGCCCACGGCGAAGATCGCTCCGCCGAACATCACGAACAGTTGCACGAAGTCCGTCCAGATCACCGCCTTCATGCCGCCCATCGCCGTGTAGCCGATGGTGATGCCGCCCATGATCAGGATGCTCCACACCACGTTCAGTCCGGTGATGGTCGAGATCGCAAGCGAAGGCAGGAACAGCACCACGCTCATGCGCCCGCCGAGTTGCATTGCGATGCACAGCGCACTCGTCAGCCGGCGGATCGCCGGGTGGAAGCGAATTTCCAGATAATGAAAAACCGACATCAAATCGAGTCGCCGCAGCAGCGGCACGATGAACACGGCCACGAACATCAGGCCGCAGACTGCCACGAGATTGTTGGTCAGGTATTGCCAGTTGGTCGCGAACGCCTTCGCCGGAATCGCGATGTAGCTGATCGAACTGGTGTTCGTTGCGTAGAGGCTGATGCCCGCGGCCCAAAACGGGATCGTCCGACCACCGACGAAGAAGTCCGACGTGGAGTGCTTGCGCTCGCGCAGATAAAAATAAAGCCCGATGCCCGTCATGCCGCTAAGATAAACGATGATCACCGCCCAGTCCCACGGCTGCAGCAGCAGCTGCGTCGCGACGAGTTCAGCGCTCATCAGCGCCGTGCGGCCGTCCTGCGCTTCCGTCCAGAGCAAACCGTTCCCCCATGCGCAGCCGGATCCCACGGCGCGCGCTCCCATCTCCTCCTGCACCGCCACGGCGCCCGTGATCGTGTGATAGGAAATCAGCCGCACCGCCGGTCCAGTTGCCGCGCGCACCAGATACAGCACGTGCCCCTGGCCGATCGAACGCGCCATCCCGGGGATGATGCGGCCCGGCAACGCGCCGTTGTTCTTCCACCCTTCGTCCGCGGTCCAGCGCAACAACGTGTCCCCCGCTCCGGCCAATCCCTGCAGCGTCACGAACAGCGCCTGATCCTGGGCCACGAACGACGTCACTTCGCCGTCGGGCGCGGTCCAGGCATCGTGGGTTTTCCAAGCCGGTTCCGGCGCGGCGACGTCAAGCGCCAGCATCCGCGCGCCAGCGTCGCCCGCCCGCCCGATGAGGTAGAGGCGTCCGTTCCACATCGCTCCGTGCACAGCGCACATCGGGAACGGCAGTTGGGCCAACCGGCGCGAAACCAAGCGCGTTCCCGTCAGCTCGACGACGTCGACGCGTTGCACGGCATCGGACTGCGGCGAATCCGCAGCGAGGAGGAACGTGCGGCGACCGTCCACGACCGCTGATTGCGGTCCGTGCGCCGAACTGTCGCCGCGGCTCCAGGTCTGTGCAGCCGGGTCGAGCAGCCAGAGCGAGCGGTCGCCAAACGCGACCAGACGACCGCTGATGCTGGTGACGCGCGCTGCATCGGCCGGCAAGCTGTCCGCCGCCACGGGCGCAAGGCGCACGGGCACGAGATTTGCCGCGATCAGCGCCGGGGTTTGGACCAGCAGCCCAAGCAGGAGAAGCGGGCGGAGGATTTTCATGAGCGAGAGAGTCGAGTCTGCGCGGCGCCGGTGCGGCGTCGAGGGCGGTTGCGCGTCAGCCTGGAGCCGCATCGTTTGCGCCACGCCACGAGGGGCGGGCCGTCCCCGTGCGCAGGATCGCCGCTCCGTGAGACCCGCGCACGGAACGGCTATTCCCCCCAAGTAAGCGCCGCGTCGGGAGGAGCGTTGGCTCTTCGTTGACGCGGCGGTTCCCCGGAAACACGGGCACCACCCGTTAGAACGTAATCGTGTGGCTGACGGAATACACGCGACCGCGTCCCGCAAAGTAGTTTTGGAACTGGTCGATCTGCGCCCACGGCAGGATGTAATACTTGTCCGTCAGATTCTCGAGACCGATGGAGAACGTGCCCCACTTCGACGTCGGGTAGCTCGCCGTCAGATTGTAGAGCGTGAGGCCGGTGGTGTGTTCTTCTCCGCTGCGGCCCACGTTGATGTCGCGCTTGAAGAGCTGCTCGCGATCGATCGTGAGGCTGCCCTTGCCGAGGAATTTCCAGGTGACCGACAGGTTGAGCTTGTCGGGGCTGACGTTGCCCATGCCCATCTCTCGATCGAGCGGGCCGGTTTCGCTGGTGCGGGTCAGACCCTTGATGTGCGAATAGACGGCGTTCAGTTTCCATTCCTTGTTGATCTTGAACTCGCCGGTGAATTCGAGGCCCTTCAATTCGACCGGGCGGCGCTGCAGGATGAAGTCGCGCGTGATCGGATCGACGCTGAGCGACGAACCGAGTTCGGAATAAGAGCGATAATAAGACGCGCTGAGGCTGGCGCGCTTGCCCTGCCACGAGACGCCGCCCTCCTTGTTATCCACGATGACTGCCTGCAGATCGAGGATGCCGTCCACGGATTGGCCGGTCGTGTTCACATTGCGCAGCGGGATGCCGACGTTCGGCAGCGTGAAGCCCTTGCTGTAAGAGGCGAACACCGACCAGTTTTGCGGCAGGCGCACGATCACGCCCGCGTTCGGCAGCGTGGCCTGATAAGTCAGGCTGCCGCCGGACACGAACACGCGATTGCGGAAATAGGTCGTGGTGTAATCGTCGACCTGCAACTCGCCGTTTTCATGGCGCACGCCGCCACTGACCGTCACCGGCCCGCGCGTGTAGGACGCTTGGACGAACGGGGCTTTGCTGGTGTAATTCATCGGCGGCACCCAGACACGGCCGGTGAGCGCGAGGAGTTGCTGCGCGGTTTCATCGAGGTAGTCGAAACCAACATTGACTTCGGCCCCGTCGATGCCGAAGAGCCCTTGGCGCGACCAGGAACTGCGGATGCCGCGCTTTTCCGACGCGATTTCAGATTGATCGGTCAGCGTGCCAAGCGGCGCGATGAGCGGGTCCTGCTTATCGGCGCCGCCGAGTTCCGCGACGAATCGCATCGCTTGGCTCGCCTTGTAGCCTTGGACGTTGAGCGAGCCGCCCAGCAAGGCGCTGTTAGTGTAGGCAATCGCGTATTGACTGAAATCGTTGAACTCCGTCTTCGCGCCAAACGGCACGCCGCGCTTCGCGGAATCGGTCAGGCCCAGCGCGCGGTCGCCGAGATCCTGCACGTAATGACCGAGACCTTCGAGCCGGAATTGGCTGAGCGTGATGGCGACGCGCTGGGCGCCGTTCTCGCCGAAATTGTGCCCTGCTTTGATGAACAGATTGTGCGACTTGGAATCGTTCGAGGAACCGCTCTGGCTCATGCCCATCCGTCGGCCATGCGCATCATAGGCCATGCCGCGCCGGGTGAAGGCCGAACCGAAGATTAAATCGTTGTTTCCGGCCTTGTGCGTGTAGTTCAAGCCGACGCGATAGACCGAACTGTCGCCGTAGCCCTGATCCGAGAATTTAGTGCGCAATGTCGCTTCACTGCCCTCTTTCGTCGGGCTCTTGGAGATGTAGTTGATGATGCCGCCCGCAGCGCCGATGCCCTCCGAGGCGGACGGTCCGTTGATCACCTCGATGCGCGAGACAATGTCCATATCGGTGAATGTGCCGTTGCGGCTGCCCTCGCGGAGCGGAGTGGTCTGTGAAATGCCGTCGAACAACCGGAGCGCCACGCGTCCGCGCAACGTTTCGCCGGTATTGTTCAACGCCTGCGTCGCCGGAGCATACCCGGGCACCGTGCGCGCGAGCACGGCGGTCGCATCCTCGGTCAGGAGCAGCGTATGGGTGACTTCCTCGGACGAGATCAACTTGATCGCACCGGGAATCTGATCGACGGCCTTCGGCGAGCGGTAGCCGGTCGTGACCGTGAAATCCTGGAGTCGCACGACTTCGTCTTCCTTCTCTTGCTGGTCCGCGGTCTCGGTGGCTGGCACGGCCTGGGCGAACGCCTGGGTGGCGAACAGCAACGTCGCAAGGACTGCGGCGGCGGTGAGGGGGGTCGGGGTGGTTTTCATCGAGGTGTTAGGCAAACGTTTGCTCTGAGGGGTGACGTAACAGAAATCGTCGGGGCGGACGCCGCGCATCCTCAACTGCGACCGTCATCGACCAAACAGGTGCTTGGAAGGTCGGCCGGAATTCCTGACCGCGAACGGGAGGTATTTTTCTTGCGGGGCAACGGGGAGATGCAAGCGTTCCGAATCGGTGCGCAAACGTTTGCGTAACGGCACCATTTTATTTTTCTCCCTCGTGTCAACTTTTTTGTCGATCCAACCTGCCGCATGAGCCCACGATTCCTGCTGCCTTCCTCCGCGAAGATTCGTCTGGATGGCGTGCTCGGCCGGGCTCTCGCGGCGAGTCAGTCCGCGCACCTGGCGCAGTTCGTTCGCGACGAGTGGAGTCCACCCATCGCCTTGTTTGGACCTGCGCACACCTGCTGCAATCGCGAGGGCGACTGGTATGGAGAGCACGCGGGAAAATGGCTGTTCGCCGCCGCCCGCGCGGCCGAGCGGAGCCACGACCTGGAACTCCGTGCCCGGCTCACAAACGTCGCCGATTTCCTCCTGCGCCAGCAGCAGCCAGATGGCTATCTCGGCACCTACGCGCCCGAGCGCCGCTTCATGTGTCGACAAGTTGCCGGGCCTCGCACGTGGGACGGTGCGCCGGGCGTGCGCACGTGGGATATTTGGGTTCACAGCTATCTCATCCTCGGCCTGCTCGAGTGCGCGCGGGTGCTCGGTGAGGCGCGCTACGCGCAAGCGGCCAGTCGCATCGGAGATCTCTGCTGGCGCACGTTCACGGAGGGGGGCATTGAGATCACCTCACTCGGTAACCACCACGGGCTTTCCGCGACCGTGCTGCTCGACCCGGCGATGGAACTTTTTTTTGCGACGAACGAACCCCGCTACCTCGAGCTCGCCAAGTTGATCTTCGCCCGCGCCAACGCTCATCCGGCGATTGAGCTTCTTCCGCAGGCGTTGGCTGGCGCCGATGCCTCCGCCATCGCCACCGGCAAGGCCTACCAGCTTTGCTGGAACTTGGTTGGTCTCGCCAAGCTGCATCGCGCCACTCGCGACGCGGCGACATTCGCGGCCGTGCGCCGCCTTTGGACGAACATCCGGGAGCACCACTTGACGCTCGGCGGCGGGCCGTGGGGTGGCGTCGCGCATCGTTCGCGAGAGGTCTTCAATCCTGCGGGCGTCTTCAGCCCATATGGTTACGTCGAAACTTGCTCCACGTTGTCTTGGATCCAGCTCAACCGCGAGTTGCTCTCACTCACCGGTGAAGCGTGTTTCGCCGAGGAGATGGAAAAATCCGCCTACAACGATCTGCTTGGCGCCCAAGCCCCCGGAGGCGACAACTGGTGCTATTATTCCTTCCCCAACGGTCGCCGCGTCTACACGACCTACTGGCGCTGCTGTAAATCAAGCGGGCCGATGGCACTCGAGGAATTGCCGACGATCGCTTACGCGACGACGGCCGACGGCGACATCGCCGTGAATCTTTACGGCGCCGGCACGGCGAGCTTGGAAACCGGTCGTGCAGGCCGGGTCGAACTCGTGCAGGTAACCGGCTATCCCTTCGACGGACACGTGCGGCTGCTCGTTAATCCATCACACTCCGCGACGTTTTCACTGCTGCTGCGCATCCCATCATGGGCGGCCGCGTCGAAAGTTTTGCACAACGGGACGCCAGTCACCGCGGCGATCCATGCAGGTCAGTATTTCACGCTCACCCGCGAGTGGCAGGCAGGCGATTGCGTGGAGTTGGATTTCCCCATGTCGCCGCGCCTTGAGCGTCGGCAAAATCGCAACGTCCAGGAATCACGCACGCCGGACGGTTCGCCGGTCGCGCAGGAAGTGTTGCGGTTGGACTACGTCGGCGTGACACGCGGGCCGCTCGTCTATTCCACGACACTCATCGATGGTTTCAAGATCGAGGAAACCGTGCGCCTCCCCGCGCGCGAATATGGCCTGCTCACCACGGGTGCGCCGCTCCTCGGCAGCGAGGCACCAACCGTGCACCTCAATCTCGGCTACCGCACGCCCCTTGTCTTCGCTCCTTATGTGGAGGCCGGTGGACGCGAAGACGGAACGTGGCGTCTGACTTGGCTCAACATTGCGCCAGAGTAGGCGGCGCAATTCCGTAGCGCGCGGCAGCTCCGCCGCGCCAACTCAGACCTTTCCGCTCCGGAGGAAGCGCTGCACGGCCGCACGCGTCGGCATGGACGCCGCCGCGCCCGGCTTCGTGATCGAGAGCGCCGCCACTGCGGTGCCCAGCCGCGCTGCGCTCAGAATGTCGCCGCGGTGTTCCACCAATCCCGCGGCAAAGCCTCCGCAAAACGCATCTCCGGCACCGGTTGTATCCACGACTTTCATTCCGCCATAAGCAGGCAGGCGGTGGTGGCCGTCCGCGAGGGAAATGAAGCAGCCGCGGCGACCAAGCGTGATGATCACCGTCGGCACCTCGAAGCGCCGACAGAGCGCATGCAACTGATTCGCCGGCATCGCGTGCAGTTCCGGTTCCGAGAATTGCGGCAGCCGAAATCCCGGGCGCCCGCGCACCAGCGCGGCGAACTCGGTCTCATTCGGAACCAAAATGTCGACGTGCTGCAGCAACCCGGCGTCGAAATCCACCCGCATCGGAGCCGGGTTGAGCATCGTCGTGACGCCCGCCCGCCGCGCCGTGCGCAGCACATGCGCCGTCGTGGTGAGATTCGCCTCCAGCTGCACCAGCGCGACGCGCGACTGCTCCAGCAGCTTCCGCGGCACATCCGCCGGGGCGAGCCGCGCATTCGCGCCCGGCTCGATCACGATCTCGTTTTGCCCCTCGTGGTTGATGAGAATCACCGCCGTGCCGGTGGACGCACCCCGCTTCACGGCGAGCCGGCATCCGATCCCGGCCTTGCTGTAAACCGACTGCACTTGCTGCACAAAATCCCCCGGTCCCATCGCGCCGACGAAAACCGTCCGCGCTCCGGCGCGCCCGCAGGCGATTGCCTGGTTCGAGCCCTTGCCGCCCTGCCCGACGGCCAGCCGGCCAACCACGGTTTCGCCGCGAGCGGGAAACTCGGTGCACTTGAACGTCATGTCCTGCATGACGCTCCCGACGACCACCACCTGAGGAGACAAAGATGACATGGGCAAAAAAAGGGAAACGGGCCACCCGCGGCATCGCCAAATGCTGCCGCGGCATTCCTAAGGCAAACGTTTGCTTGTCCGCGGCGTCAAGAGAAACCTCTGCAGCGCGCGCGCGGTCAGCACGATTTGCGGATGATCAGCTCCGGCAGCAGCTTCAAACTCGTCGGCGGGTGCTTGGGGTCCTGGATCCGCTTGAGCAGAAGTTCGGCGGCGCATCGGCCGACTTCGTAGGCGGGCTGTTTCACGACCGTGAGCGGCGGATTGAAAACCTGGGCGAGCGGGAGCTCATCGTAGCCGACGATTGCCACTTGCTTCGGGATGCGCAGACCGCGCTCCGCGATTGCCTCGAGCGCGCCGATCATCATCAGGCCATTGCACACGAAGAGCGCCGAAGGCGGATCGTTGAGCGAAAGCAGTTCGTGCGCAAGCCGGTGGCCGCTGAGTTGCTTGTAATCGCCGAAGCGCACGAGCTCCGACTTCACCGCCAGCTCTCCGGCGGCGTGCGCGTCCTTGTAGCCGCGGAGACGTTCGCGGCCGGTGGACGAATCCGCCGGACCGCCGATGAGACCGATGCGCTTGTGCCCCTGCGCGATGATGTGCTCCACCGCCTTGAAAGCGCCCACGTGGTTGTCGACTTCGACTTTATCGAGCGTGCCGGTCGAGAGGCTTCGATCGACACAGACTACCGGCACCCCGTTGCGCACGACCTGCAGCACCGCGGGGTCGCGCTCGTGGATCGGCGGCAGGATAATTCCGTCGACCGACTCCGCCTGCATGACATCGAGATAGAAACGCTCCTTGGCCTCGTCCTCGTCGTAATTGCAGAGCAGCACGGCGAAGTTGTTCCGGTAGGCGACATCTTCGACGCCGCGCGCCAGGTCGGCGAAAAATGTGTTCTGAATATTCGGGATGACGAGTCCGAGCAGATGGCTGGTGCCCTCCTGCGTCCGCAAGCGCCGAGCGACGCGGTTCGGCTTGTAGCCGAGATCACGCATGACCTTCAAGACGCGGCCGCGCGTGTCCTCCCCGATCTTGCCTGTGCCGTTGAGCACGCGGGAAACAGTAGAGATGTTCACCTTCGCCTTGCGGGCGACGTCAATGAGACTGGGGGTCTTCGCCATGTGCAGAAGGAAGAGAAGCTGCCGGACTGCGCAGGTGGGCCGCGCGCTAACCAAGCGGTAGAGATTTGCCGCTCCGGTTTCCGAGTGGCAAGCTTCGAGCCCGTCCGCACCGGATTAATTTGATAGACAGACAAGGTTTCTCTGCGCAAACGTTTGCTCGAATCCTGCCACGCTGCGAGTTTATCGCTGCGCTGGCCGCCTGAACTGTCAATCTGCCGTTCTCGTCCCATGTCCGACTCCGTGCCTGGCTCCGCTCCTTCCCTGCCGCCGCCGCAACGCGCACCGTCTGCGCAGTTGACCGAGTTCCAGCTCTCGCACGCCCGGAACGGTCCGCATCTGCCTCCGCCGGCGGGAGCGCCGGGCTGGCCGTTTCAGAATATCGGTCACTGGAAAATGGACGCCAAGCGCCGCGCCGCGACGTGGCGCCGGGATTTTCGCGAGTGGCGCCAGGAGCACCTGATCCGCATGGGCTACAGTGGCGCGAATTACGAGCGGCCCGAGTTCCAGTGGACGCAGCGCAACTTCGTCCATGCGCAAATGATGGTCGAAGACCGCTACTTCTACGACCCCACCGCGGCGCGCTACACGGTCGATCGCTACCTCGACGATCTCGAGGCGCGCTACGGCGGCATCGACAGCGTGCTGCTCTGGTATGTCTATCCCAACATCGGAATCGACGATCGCAACCAGTTCGACCTCGCGACCGATTTGCCCGGCGGCCTCGTCGGCCTCCAGCAGGTCGTCGCCGATTTTCATCGCCGCGGCGTGAAGGTCTTCATTCCAACCATGCCGTGGGACAACGGCACGCGCCGGCAAGGCGAGCCCGATTGGACGGCCATTGCGCGCCTCGCGCAAGCGATCGGCGCGGACGGCGTGAACGGCGATACCTACAGCGGCGTCCCGCGCGCATTTCTCGAAGCGGCGGACGCGCTGGGCCACCCGCTCGTATTCCAACCCGAGGCCGTGCCCCTCGCGGACGAGGCATTGATGTGGAACTTGCAGAGTTGGGGGAAATTGATCCCGACGGATCCCGTGCCGGTGGTAAGCAAGTTGAAGTGGCTCGAGCCGCGCCATATGACGAACACCGAAAACCGCTGGGGCCGCGACCGCACCGCCGATTTCCAATACATCTTCTTCAACGGTTCAGGCTACAACGCGTGGGAGAACATCTGGGGCATTTTCAACCAGTTCACGCCACGCGACAGCGCAACGCTGCGACGCATCGCGACGATTTACCGCGCGTTCCCGGAGTGCCTCGTGAGCACCGAGTGGGAACCTTACGCGGCCACGCTGCAACAGGGCGTCTTCGCGTCGCGCTTCCCCACTCCCTCGGTGACGCTCTGGACGATCGTTAACCGCAACGAATACGAACTCCAGGGCGAACAACTCATCGCGGATCACCGCGACGGCCGGCGATACTTCGACGTCTGGAACGGCCGCGCAATCACGCCGCGTCTATGCGATGGCCAAGTCCACCTCGATCTGCCGCTCGAAGCGCATGGGTTCGGCGCCGTGCTCGCTGTTGAACCGGAGACCACGCTCGGCGCGCTGCCTGAGTTGCTCGCGCGCGTGGAACGCCTCGCGCGCACGCCGTTGCGGTCGCTCTCGGCCCAATGGAACGCGCTTCCGCAACAACTCGTCTCCATCGCGCCGACTCCTCCCGCGGCGCACGCGCCCGCTGACATGGTCACTATCCCTGCCGGCGAATTTGAATTCAAAGTCACAGGCGTGGAGATTGAAGGCTTCATGTGGCAGGGACTCGACGTGCAGTTCCCGTGGGAAAACTCGCCGCGCCGCGCCCATCTGCACCGCCTGCCGCTGGCGGCGTTTCACATCGACCGCTCGCCCGTCACGAACGCCGAGTTCCACCGATTCATCACTCGTGCGGGTTATCGACCCGTCGATGCGCACAATTTTCTCCGCGACTGGCGCGATGGCGCGCCGCAAGCCGGTTGGGAAAACAGACCGGTCACGTGGGTCTCGCTGGAAGACGCCCGCGCCTACGCGGCGTGGGCCGGAAAACGCCTGCCGCATAGCTGGGAGTGGCAATACGCCGCGCAAGGCACCGACGGCCGGCTCTACCCGTGGGGCAACGACTGGCGTCCCGCCGCCATGCCGGCGCCGAATCGCGGACGCACGGTGCTTCCTCCCGCCGATGTCGGCGCGCACCCGCAGGGCGCGAGTCCGTTCGGCGTGCACGATTTGGTCGGCCTCGTCTGGCAATGGACCGACGAGTTCCACGACGAGCACACGCGCGCCGCGATCGTGCGCGGTGGCAGTTCCTATCAACCGCAAACGTCACACTGGTATTTTCCGTCGGCCTATCAACTCGACCAGCACGGCAAATACCTGCTGATGGCGCCCTGCAAGGACCGCAGCGCCACGATCGGTTTCCGCTGCGTCGTGGACGCCGTCTGACCTTACATCCTATGCGCAGCAAACTCTTCGTTCCCGGATCGCGCACCGAATTGTTTCCGAAGGCCCTCGCCAGCGCCGCCGACGCACTTTCGTTCGACCTCGAGGATGCCGTGCCCGAGGAGCGGAAAGCCGAGGCCCGACAATCCGTGCGCGCCGCGTTGCAGGCAGCCGAGTTCGCGACCTCGCCGAAGCAGATGATCGTCCGCATCAATGCCCGCGGCACGCCGCACTTTGCCGCGGACCTCGCCGCGGTGGCGCTGCCGCGGCTCGATCTGCTCAACCTGCCGAAAGTTGAGTCGGCCGACGACGTCCTCGCAACGATCGCTGAACTCGAACCGCTCGAGCGCGCCGCGGGCCTCCCGCGCCCGATCGGTCTGCTCGTGAATATCGAATCCCCCCGCGGCCTGCGTCGCGCGGCCGAGATCGCCTGCGCGCATCCGCGCGTTGCCGGACTCCAGCTCGGCTTCGCCGACCTGTTCGAACCGCTCGGCATCGATCGCTCCGACCCGGAAACGGTCCGGAGTATCCAACTCGCGGTGCGCCTCGCGGCGGGCGAAGCGGGCATCTGGGCCTTTGACGCGGCGTTCGGTGCCATCAAGGACCCCGAAGGATTTCGTGCGGAGGCGCTCGGTGCGCGGCGGCTCGGTTTCCTGGGGAAGTCGTGCATTCACCCGAACCAGATCGCGATCGCTAACGAGATTTTCCGCCCGAGCGACGAGGAGATCGCATTCGCGCAACGGGTGCTCGCCGCGGCGGAGACGGCCGCGCGCCAGGGCGCGGGCGCCTTCACGGTGGATGGCCGCATGATCGACCGGCCGTTCCTCATGCGCGCGCACGTCGTCGCGGCGATCGCGCGCCAGCTGAACCCCGTCGCCTGACGCCATGCCGCTCCACCGACGCGACTACACGCCCGGAACGCCCGGACCGCTCGACGACATTCGCGTGCTCGATCTCTCGCGGCTGTTCGCCGGCAACGTGCTCACGCAGATGCTCGGCGATTTCGGCGCCGAAGTGATCAAGATCGAACCGCCCGAAGGCGACACGCTGCGCCACTGGCAGACCAACGGCGTCGCCACCCACTGGAAAATTTATTCGCGCAACAAGAAGAGCCTCGCCCTCGATTTCCGTCGCCCCGCGGCGACGGCCCTCGTGCGCGAACTCGCGCAAACCGCGGCCCTGTTCATCGAAAGTTTCCGCCCGGGCATCCTCGAGAAAATGGGCCTCGGCCCCGCGGAATTGCTCGAGCTGAACCCGCGGCTCGTGATCGTGCGCATCTCCGGCTGGGGCCAGGACGGTCCGTATGCGCAGCGCCCCGGCTTCGGCACTGTCATCGAAGGCATGTCGGGCTTCGCGTCGTTTAACGGCTTCGCCGATCGCGAGCCGGTGCTCCCGCCGATGTATCTCGCCGACGGCGTCGCCGGTCTTTACGGCGCGTCTGCCGTGATGATCGCATTGCGCGCGGCGGAGCGTGGCGGCCAGGGTCAAGTGATCGACCTGCCGTTGCTCGATCCGCTGTTCGCGATTCTGAGTCCGCAGGCCGCGAACTACCGGCTCACCGGAAAAGTGAAGCCGCGCACCGGCAGCCGCTCGACCAATTCCGCGCCGCGCAACGTCTATCGCTGCAAGGACGAGCGCTACGTCGCGCTCTCCGGCTCGACCCAACGCATGGCGGAACGCCTGTTCGCCGCGATCGGACGCGCGGACCTCGTCAACGATCCCCGCTTCCGAACCAATGCCGACCGCGTCAAACACGCCGATGAACTCGACGCAATCATCGGCGCGTTTATCGCCGGGCTCACCCAGGCGGAGAACGTGGCCTTTTTCGAGCAGGCGGAAGTAACCGTCGGTCCGATCTACGATGTGTCACAGGTGTTGGAGGATCCGCACTTCATCGCGCGCGAGGTGCTCGCCGACTATCCCGACGGGGAGGTTTCCCCGTTGCCGATGCACCATGTCGTGCCGCGACTCGGCGGCACGCCCGGCAGCATTCGCACGCCTGCCCCCGCCCTCGGACAACACAACCGCGCGCTTCTCGCGGAGATCGGCGTGGACGACGCGCGTTACGCGGACCTCGTCAACGCGGGCGTCGTGATCGAACCCCGCCCGCGGCAATGAGCCGCTGGCGACGCGGCGCGGCCAGCGCACTGCTTTCCCTCACCGCCGTCGCGCTCACGCAGGCCACGCCGTGGACGCCGGAGGAGATTCGCGACTACGTCACGTCCGGACGCTACGACGCCGAGATCGCGCACGTCACCGCAGAGGCCACGATCTGGCTGCAGGAACGCGTCGCGCGCGGCGGCGAGCGCCTGACGTTGATCTGCGATTTGGACGAAACCCTGTTTTCGAACCTGCCGGTGTTTGAAAAAGCCGGGTATGACTCGCGCGCGGCGGTTTGGACGGAGTGGGAAGCCCGCGGCGAGGCGCCGACAATCGCGCCGGTCGCCGAGCTCCTTCGCACCGCCCGCGAGGGAGGGGTTCAGATCGTGTTTCTCTCCGGACGGAGCGAGCGCCGCCGGGAGATCACCGGGCAGAACTTGCGCCGCGCGGGAATTGCCGAACCGTTCGTGCTCCTGCTCAAGCCTCGCGACCACGTCGGCACGACCGGTGAGTTTAAGCGCCGCGCCCGCCAAGTGCTCATCGCGGACGGCGCAGCGCTGATCCTCAACCTCGGTGATCAGGAAAGCGATTTTGTCGGCGGGTTGGCCGAGCGGACGTTCCGGCTGCCCAATCCCTTTTATCTCACGCATTAACCCCGGTGCGCGCCGCCGGCGCGCCGCAAACAAAAACGCGCACATCGTTTCGGATGTGCGCGTTAGAGAAAATGGAGCGGGCGAAGAGACTCGAACTCTCGACGTCCACCTTGGCAAGGTGGTGCTCTACCAACTGAGCTACGCCCGCGAGAGAACGGCGAGGTAAGGGCGGCGGAGTTTGGCCGTCAACTGGAATTTTTTGACCTGGCGCCGGCGCTCTCCGCAGGGGCCAATTCGCCGCTCGCGAGCCGGCCGATTCCGGCCAAATTGCCCAAAACCTTGGCACGGTTCCCGCATCCATGAAGCGCTTGATCAGCCAGCAGCACATCGCCCAATCCGTCACCGGCGTCAGCGCCGAGGAAATCGACGCGCACTTCAATCTCCTGCCCGATCGCTATTTTGCGCAAACCGACGAGAGCGACGTCGCGCTCCACCTCGAGATGGTGAACCGCCTGCTGCACAACATTTCCGCCGCGGACTCGCTCGGTTCGTTGCGCCCCGTGATCGAATGGCGCGAGTCGCCCGACCACACCCACCACGTCGTGCACGTCGTCACGTGGGATCGCGCGGGCCTGTTCTACAAACTCGCCGGAGCGTTGAGCGTCGCCGGGCTGAATATCCTCTCGGCGAAAATCACGACGCGCAACGACCACATCGCGCTCGACAGCTTCGAGGTCGGAGCCGCCGGCCCGGACATCGCACCGGCCCGCGAGGCGTTTGCCCGCAGCGTGGAGGATGCGCTCGTCGCCAATCGCGACCTGTCTTCCGCCATTGCGGCGCAGGCGCGGCTCTTCGCCGGCGAAGGCTCCGCTCACCCGCCGACCGTGGACGTCTATCTCGAGATCAATTCCGCGCGCGCCATCGTCGAGATGCATGTGCCGGACCGTTTCGGTCTGCTCTATCGCGTTGGTCGCGTCATCGCCGAGGCGGGCTTCAGCCTGACTTCGGCGCGCGTGCACACCGAACGCGGCCTCGCCATCGACCGTTTTCACCTCGACGCCGCCGACGACAAACCGGTGGACGCCGCGCGGCTCAATGCGCTGCGCGAGGCCCTGCTCATCGCCAGCATCCGCTGAGCAACATCGCCGTGACGCGGGGAAAATTCTCTCCCCAACCGCGCACGGACCTGTTCAGCTCGCGTTGAATGGACAACGCCGCCGCCACTCGCGACCTCGAGGTGCTTTACCGCATCGCCGCGCTCGCCGCAGGCGAGGCCGATGCGCACGCCGCCGAGGTCGCGGTGCTCGGTGAAGCCATGGCGGTGTTCGGCGCGGCGAGCGGCTCGCTCTCGCTGCTCAACCCGCACACCGGCTACCTCGAAATCGCATCGCAACAGGGCCTGCCGCCCGACACCGGCAACTTCGCGCTCAAACTCGGGCAAGGCGTCACCGGTTGGGCGACGCTCCACGCGAAGCCGCTGCTCATCCCCGAGGTCGCGAGCGACCCGCGCTACATCGCGGCGCGCGCAGCCGTGCGCTGCGAGATGGCCGCTCCCCTGCTCTTTCGCGGTCAAGCCGTCGGCGTGATCAACGTCGATGCCGACACGCCGCACGCCTTCAACGACGCGGATCTGCAACGCCTCGCACGCATCGCCGACGAAGCCAGCCGCACGCTCCACCGACTGTGGGAGCTCGAGCGTCTGCAACGCGAGTCGGTGCAGCTCGAGACGCTCGTCCAGCTCGGCCACTCACTCGTCGCGCGGCTCGAGGAGAGCGACTTGCTCGCGACGCTCACGCGCAGCGGCCGCGGGCTCTTCGACGCGCGCCTTTGCACGCTGCACGCCTGCGACCCGAGCCAGCGCACGTTCGAGTTGCAGGCGGCGAGCAGCGATCTGAATTTCCCGGACAGCGTGCTTTCGCGGGAGCCGTTCTCCGCCGATCACTCACTGCTCGCCACGGCGCTGCGCGTCGGCCGCGTCGTGGAGTTTCAAGAGCTCAACGGCGCGACCGGTCACGGCGCGGTCGATGTGCCGGCCGATCCCACTCTCTGCTCGATGCTCGCCGCGCCGTTGCTCGTCGATGGCGCGCCCGCTGGCGTGCTCGCGATTTACACGGCGCAACCGCATCGGTTTTCCGACGCGCAAAAGCGCCTGCTCGCCGCGCTCGCGAGTTTTGCCGCCGTGGCGTTGCACAACGCCCGACTCTACGCGCGCGTTTTCCAGTCCGAGGAATCGCTGCGCAAGAATCAGACCCTCACGACGCTCGGCCTCCTCGCTGCCGAGATCGCGCATGAGATCCGCAATCCGCTCACGGTGATCAAACTGCTGCACGGCACGCTCGGCACCGATTTCGCCCCGGACGATCCGCGCCGGCGTGATCTGCAGGTGATCACGGAAAAAATCGAGCAACTCGAAGCCATCGTGGCGCGCGTCCTGTCGTTTGCGCGCACGCCGACCTCGCTGCACTCGCGCTGGGCGCTCGCCGCGGTGATCGAGGACACGTTGCATCTGCTCCGTGCCAAACTGAGCCAGGCGGGCGTGCAGTTGCGCTACCTGCCGTCGCCCACCGCGGTCACGATCGAAGCGAACAAGGGCCAGCTGCAACAGGTCTTTCTCAACCTCGCGCTCAATGCCATCCAGGCCATGCCGCACGGCGGCGCGCTGGGCGTGAAATTGACGCCGGGCGCACAGGTGGTGCATGTGGACTTCTCGGATACCGGGGCCGGCATTCCGGAGGAAATCCGCCCGCGCATCTTCGAGTCGTTTCTGTCTGGTCGCGCGGGCGGCACCGGCCTCGGTCTCGCGATCGCGCAGCGCATCGTAAAAGACCATCATGGCGAACTGGCCCTTGTGACTTCCGGTGACAGCGGCACGACGATGCGGGTGACGCTGCCGTTGGCGCGGTAAGGGCAACGCGCGCAAAATGTGCGCAGCGTCGCCCCACCGGAGCCGAAGCGTCCCTTCGAGCCAAGGACCGATACCAGTGCAGCCGGGGCGAATTTCCCGAGGCGCATCGCAAATGCCTCGAAAGCTCGCGCCGTATTCACCACCGTTCGCGGCATGTCCGCCTTCGCTACCCTCGCTTCCCTCCCCGTGAAGGAAATCTTCAACGGCACTATTCGCGGCCATTATGCGCATCTCGAACGCACAACATTCGGAGAGGTGCATCTCAAGGCCAACACCACCGTCCCGATTCACCAACACCCGCACGAGCAGGTCACGTATGTGATCTCCGGGCGCTTCCAATTCACCGTCGGTGACGAGACGACGATTCTCGAACCCGGCATGGCTGCGCTCATCCCTGGGAACACCCCGCACGGCGGCACGACGCTGACCGATGTCAAGGTCGTCGATCTCTTCGCGCCCGTCCGCGAGGAGTATCGTTCGTGAAGGCGACGCGAACTGACTTCAACCCGACCGACGGGTTCGCGAGCGCCGTGGCGGAGGCGTTGCGGTCCACGCGTTCCGCCCCCGCTGCCTGATGCGTCCACGTCTCGCCGCCGCGGGAGTGATGTTGGCGTGGATCGCGTTCAGCATGGTGTTGCTGCTGGCGTTTCGCGGCGTGCCCTTGCGGCTGCGTGGCGTGCTGATTTTCGGCAGCTTGGTCGTGATCATCGCCGTCCTCGGCTGGTTGAAACTCGCCCGCGCCGGGAAAAGGTAGGGCGCGGAATCCGCCGTTCGCGCCGGCGTTCCGGTAGCGCCACCAATTCCGAAATCGTTTTCGCACAACTCATCGCCGGGAAGACGGCGACCACCTCATGCAACGGATCGAAAAATAAAAACGGCCGGGACGTGGAGCCCGGCCGTTTTTGTGGGGTTCGGTTCTGCTTGGGATAGCTAACGCAATGGCGGGTGTGCGCCGCGCGAACGCGTCATTCCTCGAGCTCGACGTTCCAATACGCGAGGTCGAGAAAGTCCTTCCACTTTTCGTGGCCGTGGTTGCCCAACACGAGCGAGATGACCGGGCGCCACTTCGGGCGGGCCGGCTTGCGCATCAGCCGCATGTGCGCCTCGTGCGGGAGGCGGTTGGCTTTTTTCGTGTTACACTTGATGCACGAGCAAACGATGTTCTCCCACGTGGTCTTGCCGCCGTAGTGCCGCGGGATGACGTGGTCGAGATTGAGCTGCTCGCGCGCGAACGTGCTGCCGCAATACTGGCAGCGGTTGCCGTCGCGCTCGAAGACGTTGTTGCGCGTCAGCTTCAGCTCCTTGCACGGCAGCTTGTCGAAAAACGTCAGCAGGATCACGCGCGGGAGCCGGATGGAGCGGTTGATCGTGTGCACGGTCTCGAGCGCATCGACGGGCGGATGATAGACCGAGAAGTCCACCCAATCCATCAGTGAGAACGTCTTGAAATTGTCCTCCGTCTGATGGACGACCTGCGCATGCTCGCGGGCGAGGAGCGCGAAGGCCCGGCGCGCACCGATGATGTTCACCGCCTGCCAGAGGCGGTTGAGCACCAACACCGGCTGATCGAGCGCGGCTTGCATGATGGGGATGTGGTTACGGCTGGCGCGGAGGTCTGTCAAGCAGCCGGTCGCTCCCGAAATTTGCGTCTGCGCCTAAGAACATTTCGCGCCCAACGTTGTCTTGCCAAGGCCCCGCGCTCTGCTGCGCTCGCCCCTTTCTTCCCATGAAATTCCGCCTCCCTGCCCTCGTGGCCGGTCTCACTCTGCTCGCGGTCCTCGCCGTCGTGGTCGCGAGTTCCGACGCCCTCGCGCAAAACCCGCCCGAACCCGCGCCCACGCCGGCCCAAGCCGACCTGCAAGCGCTCGTTTCGGACATCGGGGCCAAGCTCCAATCCGGCGCCAAGGAAGCGGACACGCTCGCCGCCGAATTGGCCCGTTTCGACGCGCTGCTCCAAAAATACGCCGGCCAGAAAACTGAGGACGTCGCGCAAATCGCACTGATGAAAGCGATGCTTTTTCTCCAGGTATTCGAGGACTACGAGCAGGGCGCGACGCAGCTGAAAAGATTACAGGCCGACTTTCCGGCCACGGACGTCGCAGCCAAGCTTGCACCGCTGCTCGCCGAACTGGAGCCGATGATTGCCGCCAGGAAAATCAACGCCGGACTTAAGCGCGGCGCGGAATTTCCGGCCTTTTCCGAGCGGGACTTAAAAGGCCAGCCGCTCGAACTCGCAGCCTACCGTGGCAAGGTCGTTCTCATCGACTTCTGGGCGACGTGGTGCGGGCCGTGTGTCGCCGAATTGCCCAACGTCCGTGCCGCTTACGAAAAATATAAGGACAAGGGTTTCGACATCATCGGCATCAGCCTTGATCAGGACCGCGAACAGCTTGAGGGCTTCCTGCAGGAGCACCGCATGACTTGGGCGCAATACTTCGACGGCGAGGGCTGGAAGAACAAACTCGCGAAGCAATTCGGCATCAGCTCCATCCCCGCCACTTACCTGCTCGGCAAAGACGGCCAGATCGTCGCCACCGATCTACGCGGCGAAGAGTTCGAGGCGCAACTCGCGACGCTCCTCAAGTAGAGAACCCGGGCGTCGCGCGAAGCGATTCGCCAAAAATGAAGCCGGCCTGCTGGCCGGCTTTTTTCATGCGGACGTGCTTGGCGTTGGGCGCCAGCGTCCCCGGCGCCTCAGGAGGTCCGAAGCCGCCGACGAATCACGCGTGTGCATTGATCCTTGGTCGCCGCCCGGGGCGGCGGCGACCACCACGGAGGTTGCACCAGCGATCGGTGCTGGGTCCGTGCAGCGGACCTACCGGCCGAGGGACCGCATCGGTTTAGCTCGTGACCAATGCCGGCTTGAGCTTCACGCCTTTCAGCGGAATGCCCTCGAGCTTTGCGATGACGATTTCCGCCGCCTCCGCTGCAACATCGGCGTCGGTGTGGTTTTCGTGAATGTCGATCGCGCCGACGACTGCCGCCGGAAGGCGCGTGACGCCGGCCACCTTGCCGACCAGATCGGCCGGCGTGATGAGTTGCGCGCTGCCGACATTGAAGCTCACCGTGACAAAACCTGGTTCGCGACCCGTGCGCGGCTTGCGTTCATAGCTTTTCTTCGTGGGTTTCGCGGAAACGGCAGCGGGCGCGGGAGCAGATTCGGGAGCGGCGCTCTTGGCCGGGGAACGCGGTGGCTCGGCTCGCGGCGTCGGCATCGCGCGCGCCGTCGGAGCTGATTTTGCCGAGGCCTTGTTTTCCACCCATTTCGGGGCAGTGCGCTCCGGCGCCGGAGCCGGAGCCGGCGCCTTCGCGTCGGTTGCGCCGCCTTGCAACAAATGAATCAACGCCGAGGCGATGTCCGTGCTCGCGTAACCCTGCTCGAGCAGCGCATCGACAATGCGGTCGTGCGACTTGAACTTCTTTTCGTCCAGCAAGCGCCGCAGCTTTTCCAGAAACACTTCCTCGCGTGCCTCCTCGACCTCGCCCATCGACGGGACGCGACCGCGGCTGATCTTGAGTCGCGCGTAATGCGCCATGCTCTGCAATTTGTAGATCTCGCGCCCGCTCACGAACGTGATGGCGCGTCCGCTCTTGCCGGCGCGACCGGTGCGGCCGATGCGGTGCGTGTAATCCTCCGCGTCATTCGGCAGGTCGTAGTTGAACACGACCTCCAGGTCATCGACATCGAGTCCGCGCGCCGCGACGTCGGTCGCGATGAGAAACTCGAAGGCACGCCGCCGGAATTTTTCCATCACGCGATCACGCTGCATTTGGCTGAGATCGCCGTGCAGCCGGTCGCAGGCGTAGCCGCGCGAGTGCAGGTGCTCATCGAGTTCGTCCACCATGATCTTGGTGCTGCAAAAAATAATGCCGTAGCGGAAGTCGTGGAGGTCGATCAGACGGGTCAGCGCCTCGATCTTCGAGCGCCGGTCCACTTCATAGAACTCCTGATCGACTTGCGGCGCGTTGGCCGCGTGCGCCTCGATCCGCACCCAGGCCGGGTCGCGGCTGTGGCGCTTGATCAAATCTTGAATGAGGTGCGGCATCGTCGCCGAGAAGAACAGCATTTGCCGCGATTTCGGCACCGAGCTGAGGATGTGCTCGATGTCCTCGCGAAATCCCATGTCGAGCATCCGATCCGCTTCGTCGAGCACCACGACCTTGAGATTGTCCAGCTTGAGCGAGCCGCGCTGCATGTGGTCCATCACACGGCCCGGCGTGCCGATGACCACCTGGGCACCCGCCGCGAGTCCGCGATATTGCCGCTCGTAGCTCTGGCCGCCATAAATCGGCAGCTCGAGCAGACCCTTTTTGAAATAGGCCAGCTTGCCGAATTCCTCCGCCACTTGCACCGCGAGTTCGCGCGTCGGACACAGCACCAGCGCCTGCACCGCGCGCTTCGACACGTCGATCTTCTCGATCACCGGAATCGCAAACGCCGCGGTTTTGCCCGAGCCCGTCGCGGACTGCCCGATCACGTCGCGGCCCGCGAGACCGTGCGGGATCACCGCAGTCTGAATCGGCGACGCCTCCTCGAAGCCCATCTTATCGACGGCTTTCAATACCTCGGGGGACAGGCCGAGTTCGGCAAAGGGACGTTTTTCCATGCCCCAAGGTGTCTGCATTCCCCGCGAAAGGGTAGCGCAATCTCGCCCCCCTGCCCGCGCTTGAGACCGGCGCCTCCAGGCCTGCCGGCAAAGTCAGCCGATCGGTGACTTTGCCGGCGAGGGTGCGGCGGCGTTCCGTCTTTCGGCCCCGGGAGATTTCTGCTCCGCTCACGGGGTGCATCTTACCCATCTCGTCTGCACCGCCTGCGGCTCCACGCACGACGCGAGCGTTCCGCAAAATGTCAGCCTGTGTTGCAGCAAGCCGCTCTACCCCGCCTACAACCTCGCGGCCGCGGCCCGCACGCTCACGAAGGATGCGTTGCGCGGACGCAGCGCCTCGATGTGGCGCTATCGCGAAGTGCTGCCCGTGCACGATGAGGCGGACATTGTCACGCTCGACGAAGGTTTCACCCCGCTCCTGCCCGCCCCGCGTCTCGGCGCGCGCGTCGGCATCGAGCGGTTGTGGATCAAGGACGAATCGCAGAATCCCACGCAAAGCTTCAAGGCGCGCGGCATGTCCGCGGCCGTTTCGATGGCGAAACAGTTCGGTCTGAAAAAACTCGCCGTGCCTTCCGCCGGCAACGCCGCCGGCGCCCTCGCCGCCTACGCGGCGCGCGCCGGGATGGAGGCGCACATTTTCATGCCGGCCGATACGCCGAAGGCCAACATCATCGAATGCCGCGAGACGGGCGCGCACGTGATTTTGATCAACGGACTCATCACCGACTGCGGCGCCGAAGTCGCGAAGCGCAAGGCGGCGGAAGGCTGGTTCGACGTCTCGACGTTGAAGGAGCCCTACCGCGTGGAAGGCAAAAAGACGCTCGGCTACGAACTCGCGGAGCAACTCAACTGGCGATTGCCTGATGTCGTGATTTACCCGACCGGCGGCGGCACCGGCCTCGTGGGCATGTGGAAGGCCTTCGACGAAATGCAGCAGCTTGGTTGGATCGGCGCGGCGCGACCGCGCATGTTCAGTGCTCAGGCCTCAGGCTGTCAGCCGATCGTGCGCGCGTTCGAGGCGGGGGAAAAATTCGCCACCGAGCACATCGGTGCCCAGACGCGGGCGTCGGGCTTGCGCGTGCCGAAGGCGATCGGCGATTTCATCATGCTCGATATTCTCCGTCGCTCGGGCGGCGGAGCGGTGGCGGTGCCGGATGAGGAAATGATCGCCGGCACGCGCGAAATCGGCGCGGCCGAAGGCCTGTTCGTCGCACCCGAGGGCGCGGCTTGTTACGCCGCGCTCAAGCACTTGCTGGCAAGCGGCGTGGTGCGGCCGGACGAATCCGTCGTGCTCTTCAACACCGGCGCGGGCGTCAAATATCTCGAATGCTACGGTGGCTGACCGCAGCACACTGAGCCGTTAGACGAGTTTTTGACGCATGGAGGACGGTGCGAGCTTGGTTAACACCGGCCCATGGGCTAGTTTTGCTCCACTCCCCCAACCCGAATGAACTCCCTTTCCTGTTTTCGGCTTCTGCTTTGCTTGACGGCTGCGCTCTTCCTCACACTCGGCGCCTCCGCTCAGACGCAAGCCGGTGCGATCAAGGCCGTGAAAATCACCGGGGAGGTTTTCCGCTTGGACGCAACCGGCGCCAAGACACCCGTCACCGAAGGCCAGTCCTTGATTGAGACCGATACCGTCGAGACCGGCGCGGGCGCCGGCGTGGTTTTGGTGTTCATGAACGGTTCCTCGGTGAAGCTCGCCGAGAACAGCCGCCTCGCCGTCGAGGAATTTAAGATGGACCCGTTGGCGGAGAATATTTCCGTCGCGGGCCTGCAGGGCGAACCAAGCCTGTCGAAAACCCGGCTCAACCTCGCCTACGGAGAAATGGTCGGCAACGTGAAGAAGCTGAATACCGCCTCGCAATTTGACGTGAAGACGCCGGTGGGCGCGGCCGGCATCCGGGGCACCACGTTCCGCATTTTGCTCCGCTTCGAGGCGAACGGTCAGGTCGCGTTCCAACTCAGCACCTCCGAGGGCCGCGTCGTCTTCGCCGGCACCGTCCAAGTCGCGGGCACCGGTGAGACCACCGAAACCGGTGCCGCGCAGGAAGTCGAAGTGGCCGCCGGCCAGGAAGTCACCGCCGTCGCCCAAGTGAACACCGCCACCGGCACGGTGACTGCCGTTCAAGTAACGGCCGCCCAGCCGATCTCGGAGGCGGCAACGCAGGCCATCACCGCTGCGGTGACACAGGCGATCACGCAGGCGACGCAGTCCACAACGTTCACCCAGACTGAGCAGCAGCAGGCGGCGCAACAGACGACCACTCCCGGCAACACGCCGAGCGATCAATCGAGCACCAATCAGCCGTCCACTCAAGAACAGCAGCCGAAGCCAACTCAGAACCAAAACCAGACCACGCCTCCCACCGTGCTCGATACGACCGCGCGCAGCGGCTCGGGCTGAGCGGGCAACGATCATGCCGCACCTTTTCACGCCGGCATTTTGGCCGGCGTTTTTTATGCCCGCCTGCGGCGCAACCTGCAGGAGCCTGCTTCCCGCCGTCGCCAAAGCTTTGGCGGACAAGTGCAGGCGGTCAGGACATTCGTGAGTGCCTTTCTTGGTGGCCAGGGTCGCTGGCCCGGAATGGCGCGTCTTCCACTTCGATGGTCGTCACCGGGCTCGCCGCCCCCGCTACAGAAATCTCGTGAACGCGGGAAGTGCCGACGATACGGAGGCGGGAGCGCGCTAACCGCGACGCGTTCACGTTCGAGCGGAGTCAACGCACTCCACCAGCGTTCACCGCACCTGCAGCGTGCTGCCGTCGAACTCGAGGCCGAGCGACGGGACGACGACGGCTTTGCGCGCGCCGTCTTTTTTCACGCGACCGGCAAGCCAGGCGTCGTAGCCGGTCGCCTGCGCCGCGGCGAGCACTGCGTCGGTATTTTCCGGCGCGACGTAGGCGGCGAAGCCGACGCCCTGATTGAACGTCGCATACATCTCGCGCTCGGTAATCGGGCCGGCCTCCTGCAAGAACTTGAACAGTGGCAGCGGCGCGCGCGGCGTCGTGATCTCATAGACGAACGGATCGTCGAGCCGCATCAGCTTGCGCCAGCCGTGACCCGTCACGTGTGAAACGTAATTGAGTTTCAGCCCGCGCCGCTGGCACTCGCGCACGAACGCGACGTAGATGACCGACGGCGCGAGCAGCGCCTCGCCGTAGGTGCGCGCGTCGCCGTGGCCGATCGGCGTCTGGTAGCCCTGCGGCAGTTTCGAGGCGATGAGCCGGCAGAGCGAAAGTCCATTCGTCTGCACACCGGAACTCGCCAGGAAGATGATCCTGTCGCCGTCGCGCACGTCACCGGTGATGCGGAGCGACTTTGGGGAAATCTTTCCGATCGCGGAGCCGGCGAGGACGATCGCGTTTTTCTCCACGATGCCGCGCAGCGTCGGCGTCTCGCCCCCACCCCACACCGCGCCCGCTTGGCGGCAGCCTTCGGTCCAGCCCGCCACGAGCGCTTCCATCCGCGGCGCGTCGGCAAACCAGTCGGACTCGCCGACGGCCGCGTGCATCGCCACTGAGATCGGCAGCGCGCCGCACGTGATGAGGTCGTTGACGATCGTTGCGACAGTATCGATCGCGATCTCGCGATAAAAATTTTTGCCCGTCTGCGTATAGACCACATCGGCGACGAGATTCTTCGTGCCGAGGCCTTCCTCAACGTGTGCGAGAAAATGATCGGCCGCCTCGATCAAGTAGGCGCTTTCGCCGCGTGTGCTGGCGGGTTCGGCGTAGCCGTGCGCCGCGAGTTCGCTGGCGGTGGTCCTCGCCGCGCGCTGGCACGCGCGCTTGAACGCGTCGAGTTGGTCGTAATTAACGCCGGAGGATTCGTAGCTGAGAGACATGAAGAGGTTGCCCGCTAATCACGCGAAATCGACGCGAATGCCCGAGAAGGAAAAAATATTCGCGTTCATTCGCGCAATTCGCGGGCGGTTCAGTAAGCCCGGCCCTCGGATTTTTCGAAATAGTTCACGAAGGCCTGGTTCACGACGCGGTAGCCGCCGGGCGTCGGATACTTGCCGCTGAAATACCAATCACCGGTGTGGTTCGGCAGCGCACGCTGCAGGCTCTCGAGCGATTGGAAGATGATTTCCACACTGCCCTTCCACTCCGCGTTCTTCGGCGTGACGAGTTCGGTGATGCGCGCGGAGACTTCCTCGGCAGTGAACGGCTCGTAGATCCGGCGAACGTGGTTGATGAGTTCAGTCGAACCCTTGTCCACGTAGCCGCGGCAATCGCGATAGACCTCCTCAAGCAACGCGGTCTGTCCGCGCTCCTTCAGCAGCGCGACCGCCGCCTCGAAAGCGATGAACTTGCCGATCTCGGACATGTCGATGCCGTAACAATCCGGGTAACGGATCTGCGGCGCGGTGGAAGCGACGACGATTTTCTTCGGACCGAGCCGGCCGAGGATGCGCAGGATCGAGCGGCGCAGCGTCGTGCCGCGCACGATCGAGTCGTCGATGCATACGAGGTTGTCCTTCGGCGTGACGATGCCGTAGGTGACGTCATAGACGTGCGAGGCGAGATTGTTGCGCCATTTTTCCTGGCCGATGAAGGTGCGGAGCTTTGCGTCCTTGCTGACGATCTTTTCGCCGCGCGGCCAATTGATGAGGATGAGTTCATCGACGAGTTTTTCGTCGAGTTCGCCCGCCTTCGCCGCCTCGAGCAGCGCCTGCTTCACCTCGGCGCGCCGGCGGTAGCGCAGTTCGCTCATCAAACCGAGATACGCGACCTCGGCGGTGTTAGGCACGAAGCTGAAGATCGTGTGCTCGAGGTCGCGGTCGATCGCCTTGAGGATCGGATCGGCCAGTTCGGCGCCGAGCGCCTTGCGCTCCCGGTAGATGTCGGCGTCGTTGCCGCGCGAAAAATAGATGCGCTCGAACGTGCACTGCGCCTTCGGCAAGGCGGTCTTCACGCGCTCGGTGCGAACGGTGCCGTTCTTCTTCACGACCACGACATGACCGGGCTCGAGTTCCTTCACTTGATCCGGCGTGCGATGGAAAACCGTGCAAAGCGGCGCGCGTTCGGAGGCGAAGGCGACCACCTCGTCGTCCTCGAACCAATGGCACGGCCGGATGCCGGACGGGTCGCGCGTGACGAACGCGTCGCCATTGCCCAGCGCGCCGATGAGCGTGTAGCCGCCATCCCATTCCGCCGCGACTTCACGCAGGACGTGCGCGGGGTCCATGCCATCGTTGATGCGGTGGGTGACCTCGGTGCCGGGCAAACCCTGCGCCTTGAAATTCCGGTAAAGCTCCTCGTGGTGCTCGTCGAGCCCGTGGCCCAGCATCTCGAGCAGCGCCTGCGTATCGGTGGCGAAGATCGGATGCTGTCCGGTCGCCGTCAGGGCAGCGTTGAGCACCGCCGTGTTGGTCATGTTGAAATTGCCCGCAAGGACCAGATTGCGTGTCGGCCACGAGCTGCGACGGAAATACGGGTGGCAGGCGCTGAGGTTGTAGCCGCCGGAGGTGCCGTAACGCAGGTGTCCGAGGTAGAGTTCGCCGCAAAAATCAAAATTCTTCTTCACCGTATCCGGAAACTCCGGGTGCACGGTCCCTTCGCCCACGAGCTGGTTGAAGCGAGCAATCATCGGCTGGAAAATCTTGTCCAGCGGGTTCGATTCGGTCGTGCGCTCGCGGAACATGTAGGGCTCGCCTGGCGGCATATCGAACTTGATGCACGCCATGCCGGCTCCGTCCTGCCCGCGGTTGTGCTGCTTTTCCATCAGCAGGAACAGCTGATAGAGGCCCCACAGCGGCGAGTTATACTTCTCCTGATAGTAGGAGAGCGGCTTCTTCAGCCGGATCAGCGCGATGCCGCATTCGTGGGAAAGGAATTCGCTCATGGGGCGGAAAGTGTAGGTTTATCCGCGACGCGAATTGGTCAACGGCTTTCTCGGCACGGGCGATTCCTCGTCTGGAAATTTCACCGTCGCGGTTCGGCGGATAGCCCGCGAACTCCGGGCGCGGACCACCGCACCAACTCCCCACCCAGCACAGTTCCCACCCGCGAACTGTTCTGTGCCGGTTCCGCCGCTTGACGCCGCCTGCTTCCGCGCGAAGCCTCCACGTCTCGACCATGCTGACCCTCCGCGGCTCACCGGCCCTCTCGAACTTCCGCCTCCAAAAGCTCCTGCAGGACTTCCAAACCGCGGGCCTGCCTGTTCGGGCACTCGCCGCGGATTTTGTTCACGTCGTCGAGACGCATTCCGACCTGACGCCCACCGAGCACGGCGTCTTGGAACAAATTCTCACCTACGGCCCGAGTCGCGCCGCCCTCACTGTTTCCGGCCAGACGCTCGTTGTCGCGCCGCGTCCGGGCACGCTCTCGCCGTGGTCGTCGAAGGCGACCGACATCGCGCACATTTGCGGCCTCGCGAAAATCAACCGCATCGAGCGCGTCGTCGCTTACACAATCGATTTCGGCAGCGAGACGTTCACGCCCGCCCATCGCGCCCAGCTCGCGGCAAAGTTGCACGACCGCATGACGCAGGCGGTGTTCGATCACGTGGCCGATTGCGCCGCGCTGTTCAGCCACGAACAACCACGCCCGTTGACCAGTGTCCCCGTGCTCGCGCAAGGCCGCGCCGCGTTGGCCGAGGCAAACAAGTCGCTCGGCCTCGCGCTGGCCGACGACGAAATCGATTACCTCGTCGAGGCCTTCAAAAAACTCGGCCGCGACCCGCACGACGTCGAGCTGATGATGTTTGCGCAGGCGAACTCCGAGCACTGCCGCCACAAGATCTTCAACGCCACCTGGGAAATCGACGGCGCGAAGCAGGACCGCTCGCTGTTCCAGATGATCAAGAATACCTACCAGCTCCACTCGGACGGTATTCTCTCGGCCTACAAGGACAACGCCGCCGTCATCGCCGGCTCGAAGGGCGGACGCTTCTTCGTCGATCCGCAGACGAACGCATTCATTTCGCAAACCGAGGACATCCACCTCCTCTGCAAGGTCGAGACGCACAACCACCCGACTGCGATCTCGCCCTTCCCCGGCGCCGCCACCGGCTCCGGCGGTGAAATCCGCGACGAAGGCGCCACCGGCCGCGGCGCAAAGCCGAAGGCCGGCCTCGTCGGCTTCACCGTTTCGAACCTGCGTCTCCCGGGCGCCGTGCAACCGTGGGAAAAAGACCATGGCAAACCCGGCCGCATTGTCTCGGCGCTCGACATCATGATCGACGGCCCGCTCGGCGGCGCCGCGTTCAACAACGAATTCGGCCGCCCCGCGATCAACGGTTATTTCCGCACCTACGAAGCCGAAGTGCCGGCTGCCGGCACCGCGGAACGCGGAACGCGGAATGCGGAAAGCCAGAAATCTGGCGTTCAGCCTTCATCGTTCAGCGTTCAGCCCTCGGTCGCGTCCGCGACCGAGCTCCGCGGCTACCACAAACCCATCATGCTGGCGGGCGGACTCGGCAATATTCGCGCGGACCACGTCAAGAAGGGCGATATCCACCCCGGCGATAAGCTCGTGGTGCTCGGCGGACCCGCGATGCTCATCGGCCTCGGCGGCGGTGCCGCGAGTTCCGTCGCGAGCGGCGCGGGCAGTGAGGATCTCGATTTCGCGAGCGTGCAACGCGACAACGCCGAGATGGAGCGCCGCTGTCAGGAAGTCATCGATCGCTGCTGGTCGATGGGCGACGCCAACCCGATTTCGTTCATCCACGACGTCGGCGCCGGCGGCGTGTCGAACGCTCTCCCCGAGCTCGTCAACGACGGCGGGCGCGGCGGCAAATTCGACCTGCGCAAACTCCCGAGCGACGAACGCGGCATGAGCCCGCTCGAACTCTGGTGCAACGAGTCGCAAGAGCGCTACGTCCTCGCGATCCCCGCCAACCGCATTGACACCTTTGCCGCCCTCTGTGCCCGCGAACGCGCACCATTCGCCGTCGTCGGCGAAGCGACGGAGGAAAAGCATCTCGTGGTGGACGACCCGCTGTTCAAAAACCAGCCAATCAATCTGCCGCTCGACGTGCTGCTCGGCAAACCGCCGCGCATGCACCGCAAAGAAACGTCCCGCCCTCGCCGGTTGTCCGCGCTGAACCTCGCCGACATCGATCTCAAGGAAGCCGCGCGCCGCGTCCTCTCCCACCCGGCCGTCGCGGACAAAACGTTCCTTATTTCCATCGGCGACCGCTCCGTCGGCGGCTTGATCGCGCGCGACCAGATGGTTGGACCGTGGCAGGTGCCGGTGGCGGATTGCGGCGTCACCGTCGCGGCCTTCGACGTGTTTTCCGGCGAAGCGATGGCGATGGGCGAACGCACGCCCGTCGCGGTGAACAACGCCGCCGCTTCCGCGCGTCTCGCCGTCGGCGAAGCGCTGACGAATCTCGCCGCCGCGCAAATCGGCGCGCTCGGCAAAGTGAATCTCTCCGCGAACTGGATGGCCGCGCCCGCCGTCCCCGGCGACGCCGCCGATCTCTACGCCGCGGTGCGTGCCGTCGGCATGGAACTCTGCCCCGCCCTCGGCATCACGATTCCCGTCGGCAAGGACTCGATGAGCATGAGCACCGTCTGGAAGGACGGCGCCGGCGAAAAGCGCATGACCGCGCCTGTCTCGCTCGTCGTGTCGGCTTTCGCGTCCGTCGAAGACGTGCGCCTCACGCTCACGCCGCAGCTGAAGCATGAACGCGCATCGAGGTGGTCGCCGCTGTCCCCAGCGGCGACAGGCGTCGGTGAGGACACCGACACCCACCCTGAGCCCATCGGCGATACGCTCCTGCTCCTCGTCGATCTCGGCCGCGGCCAAAACCGTCTTGGCGGTTCGATCCTCGCGCAGGTGCTCTCGCAGACCGGCGCTGCGGCACCCGACGTGGACGATCCCGGCGACCTCAAGGAATTCTGGAACGCCATCCAGCAACTTGGGCGCGAGCGCAAAATCCTTGCCTACCACGATCGCTCCGACGGCGGCCTCTTCGCCACGGTGGTTGAGATGGCCTTCGCCGGCCACACCGGGGTCGATCTCGATCTGCCGGCCGCCGCGATCAAACTCAGCGAGCGCAGCCCAAGTCTCTTCGGCCAGCTCTTCAGTGAGGAACTCGGCGCCGTCATCCAGATCCGCGAACCCGATCTCGACGATGTATCCGCCGTGTTGCGCAAGCACGGCTTCAAGGCGTGCACGACGCGCATCGGCACACTCAATCAGTCGCACCGCATCGTCATCCGCCAGGCCGGCCGCGTGATGTTCGATGAGGACCTGTTCGCCCTGCGCGCGATCTGGTCCGACGTCACGCGCCGCATCCAGGGTTTGCGTGACAATCCCGCCTGCGCCGAACAGGAACACGCGCTCCGCCTCGACCGCAACAACCCGGGCATCAGCCCAAAACTGACTTTTTCACTCCAATCATTTGATGCCGGGCCCGCGGGGAACGCGACTTCCGCGGTGAAGAATGGATTCCGACCCAAGGTCGCGATTCTGCGCGAGCAAGGTGTGAACAGCCAAACGGAGATGGCGGCAGCGTTCACGCGTGCGGGCTTCACCGCAGTGGACGTGCACATGACGGACATTCTCACCGGTCGCGTTTCCCTGCGCGACTTCCGCGGCGTCGCGGCATGCGGCGGCTTCAGCTACGGCGACGTCCTCGGCGCCGGTGAAGGCTGGGCCAAGAGCATCTTGTTCAACGAGCGTGCGCGGGCGGAGTTTGCGGCGTTCTTCGCGCGGGAGGACGCGTTTGCCCTCGGCGTGTGCAACGGCTGCCAGATGATGAGCAACCTGCACTCGCTCATCCCCGGCTCCGACCACTGGCCGCGTTTCGTGCAAAACAAGTCCGAGCGCTTCGAAGCGCGCTTCGTCTCGGTGAAGATCGAGGAGACCCCGAGCGTGCTCTTCCGCGGCATGGCTGGCTCGGTCGTGCCGATTGTCGTCTCGCACGGCGAAGGATTTACGGAGTTCAAGGACGCCACCGCGGCCCAACGTTGCAGCGAGTCCGGCCTCGTCGCGGCACGCTACGTCAACCATCACCATCAGACCACGGAGCACTACCCGCTCAACCCGAACGGTTCCCCCTTCGGCATGACCGCGTTCACGACGACGACCGGCCGCGTCACCATCATGATGCCGCATCCCGAACGCACACACCGCACGGTGAACATGAGTTGGCATCCGCCCGCGTGGACGAGCGAGGAATCGCCCTGGATGCAGCTCTTCCATAACGCACGCGCATGGGTCGGCTGAAGATGGCGGACCGACCGGCACTCAAGATCCTCGTCGTCGATGACGCCAAGGCCGTCCGCGACCTCGTGCGCCGCGCGCTCGCCCCGCTCTCCGCCGACATCACCGAGGCGACAAACGGCTTCAACGCACTCTATGCCATGGAGAAATCCCTGCCCGACGTGCTCGTGCTCGACGTGAAGATGCCGATCATGGACGGCTTGGAACTGCTCACGATGATGCGCACGAACCCCACGCTGAAGGGCATCCTGGTGGTGATGCTCACGTCGCCGGCGGATCACGCCATCCTCGCCCGACTCACGGAGCTCGATGTCAGCGCCGTCGTGCAGAAACCGTTTGCCCCCGCCGGACTGGAGGAAGCGGTCCACCGTGCGCTCGGTCGGAGTCGTGCCTGATTATGCGCGGCAGGTCGTCCGCGCGGCGTGCGCGCAACGAGCATCGGGTGAGCGGAATGCCGATCACAAAGCTCGCTTGCCACGCCCCGCGCGACGCGATTGCTTCGGCGGCATGCGCTCCCCGGGCCAGGAGACATTCTTCTTCCTGCCCCCATGAAACTATCCCCTGACGAAGCGGTTCGCTACCTCATCAAGGAAAGCGAAAAAATCCGCGGCCCATTTCTCACCGACGGACTCGAGTCGCTCGTTTATCTCGGCCAGATCACGCCCGACACACTGATCAGTCGCGAGGGTGAGCAGCGATTCGTCCCGATCAAGGATACGCCGCTTCGCAGCTCGCTGTTTCCCAAGCTCGTCGTCGTGGATGGTCCCGCCGGCTGGGGAAAGCCCGGGAGCGCCGCGGTGACACTGGCCGCCAGACCACTACGGTTCACCGAGCCGAAGTTCGAGCGGGTGAACAGTCTTCCCGGCCTCGGGCGCAAGGTGGAGGTCACGGAACTGCTCGACGAGGTCCGCCGGATGGAGCGCAACGCGGGGCTCGACCTCGCGCGACCGAGCCGCTTCAAGATTTCGCGCCGCACCAAGGATTTTTGGCTCATGCTCGTGCTCGGCAACGGCCTCCTGCTCGGCGGCGGAATCGCGATGCAAAGCCTGACCAGCCTCGTCTTCGCGATCGGTGGCATGGGCCTCTTCACGTTCGGCCTTCTCTGGTCGATGTTTGGCGTGATGGGCAAATACTGAACGCCCCGGCCGACCACTCGCGCGATCTCGTCCGCGCAGATCGCCGGGCCGCCTTCGCACGATCACCGGAATTTTCCCGCCACTCGACCGGGCGCAGTGTCTGCTCGTCGCGATGACGCGTGCTGTGAGCAGCTTAAAATGCGACATTCGCGATTTTGATAACCCGCGCGGCACGGCGCGCGCAGTTGCTTAAGGCTCCAGGACACTTTTCTTTCGGACTGATTCCGCGCGCGGTTCGCTCCGCCGCCGTCACTCCCTCCACGCCGTATCCCCCATGACGCTCGCTCCCACCCTGTCCGAAGAAATCGATGCCCTGCGCCAATCCGTGCGCGACTTTGCCGCGAAGGAAATCGCCCCGCGCGCCGAAGCCATCGACCACAAGAACGAGTTCCCGCAGGACCTTTGGAAGAAATTCGGCGAACTCGGCCTGCTCGGCATCACCGTGCCGGAGGAATTCGGCGGCTCCGGCATGGGTTATCTCGCCCACCTCGTCGCGATGGAAGAGATTTCCCGCGCGTCCGCCTCCGTGGGCCTGTCCTACGGCGCATGCTCGAATCTCTGCATCAATAATCTCCACCTGAACGGGAACGCCGAGCAGCGCGCCCGCTTCCTGCCGAAATTGTGCTCCGGCAAATTTGTCGGCGCGCTCGCCATGTCCGAATCCGGCGCCGGCTCCGATGTCGTCGGCTCGATGGCCTGCACCGCCGTGAAAAAGGGGCACCACTGGATCGCGAACGGCACAAAGATGTGGATCACCAACGGCCCGGAAGCCGACGTCCTCATCGTCTATATGCGCACCGCCCCGAAGGACCATGGCTCGAAGGCGATGACCGCGTTCCTCGTCGAGAAAGGCATGAAGGGATTCAAGACGGCGCAGAAACTCGACAAGCTCGGCATGCGCGGCTCGAACACCTGCGAACTCGTGTTCGACGACTGCCACATTCCCGAGGCCAACATCCTCGGCGAAGTGAACGGCGGCTCGCGCGTCCTGATGAAGGGCCTCGACACCGAGCGTTGCGTCCTCTCCGGCGGGCCGATCGGCATCATGCAGGCCGCGATGGACCTCGCCCTCCCTTACGTTCACCAGCGCAAACAATTCGGTGCGGCCATCGGCACCTTCGGCCTCATGCAGGGCAAGATCGCCGACATGTATGTCGCGCTCCAGAGCGCGCGCGCCTTCAGCTATCAAGTCGCGAAGTCGCTCGACGACGGCGCCGGCCGCGCCGCACGCAAGGACGCCGCGGCGTGCATCCTTTATGCGAGCGAGTCCGGCGTGAAAGTCGCGCTCGAGGCGATCCAGTGCCTCGGCGGCAACGGCTACATCAACGAGTTCGCCACCGGCCGCCTGCTCCGCGATGCCAAGCTCTACGACATCGGCGCGGGCACGAACGAGATTCGCCGCATCCTCATCGGGCGCGAACTCTACAACGAGACCGCGGAATAACGTCGCGCGTTGCCGCGCCGGCGTTTCCCTTCGTCGTCCATGGACCACCTCGAAGCGGGCGCGTTCTGGAACGCCAACGCTGAAACCTGGACGAAGCTCTCGCGCGCCGGCTACGACATTTACCGCGATCAGCTCAACACGCCCGCCTTCCTCGCGCTGCTGCCGCCCGTCGGGGGGTTGACCGGCTTGGACATCGGTTGCGGCGAAGGCCACAACACGCGCCTCGTCGCCAAGCGCGGCGCGACGATGACCGGCCTCGACATCGCCGAGACGTTCGTGCGCCATGCCCGTGCCGAGGAAACGCGCGCTCCGCTCGGCATCACCTACGTGCAAGGCAGCGCCGTGGAGTTGCCGTTCACGGACGGCGCCTTCGATTTCGCGACGGCGTTCATGAGCCTGATGGACGTTCCCGAAACCGAGCGCGTGCTCGCCGAGGCGTTCCGCGTTCTCAAACCCGGCGGCTTCCTGCAATTCTCGATGACGCACCCGTGCTTCAATCCGCCGCACCGCCGCAGCCTGCGCGACGAGGACCGCATCACCTACGCGGTCGAGGTCGGCGACTATTTCGTGAATGCGCGCGGTCGCATCGACGAATGGATCTTCGGCGCCGCGCCGGAGGGCATGCGCGGCCGCCTGCCGATGTTCAAAGTGCCGCGCTTCCACCGTCCGCTCGCCGAGTGGCTCAACCTGCTCGTCGCCGCCGGCTTCACGCTGGAGAAATTCGCCGAGCCCTGCCCGAGCGACGCAACGCTGCGCGACTTTCCGGCCATGCATGACGCGAAGGTCGTCGCGTATTTCCTGCACATTCGCGTGCGCAAACCCGCCGGTTTGTCGAGCCGGCCCTCGTGAACGGGCCCCGCACGAGCGTTTTCAGTTTTTTTGTAGCCGGGCTCGCTGAGCCCGGTGGGCGCGGCTTCGCTCGGCGATGGTTCCCCTCCGGGGTCAGCGACCCCGGCTACAAGATTCTCGAAAAGCTGATAGCATCGGAATCGCTCAGTCGCTGTCGGTAGGGCCGTGCCCTCAAGGGCCCTCGAACGTGTTGGGCGCTTGAGGGCACGCGGCCCAACCGAATGCCTACGGCTTCAACCGCGCCATCAACGCCGCGAGCAGCGCCTCCGTCTCCAGCGTCAGCCGCTCCGTGGGCGTCGGGCCTTTCGCGCCTTTCTCCTTCGCCGCGGTGAACATGGCTTCCTTCACGTCGTGGATCGCGCTGTTCGCCGTAGGCTCGGCGACGGTGCCCGACTTACCCGCGAAGCGCCCCGCGAGTTCGTCGCCGATCCACAGCCGCCAGTCTGGATCGTCCGCAAAATACACCAACAACGCACCACGCTCCGCAGTGCCGAGCTTGGTCGCGAGCGCCTTCATGTAGGCGCCGGGGATCTCGTCCTCGGCCACCGTCGGAGACTTGGCCAGCACGCGCAGGAGCACGCGCACGCCGGAGCTTCTTTCGTAACGTTCCAGCTTCATCCCGAGCGCACGCGAAGTTTCCGGAGGCAAGGCCTGTGCGGCGTCAGCGACGTAAGTCACCTCCGCTGCATGCAGCGTCACCGCGACGCACGCCAGAATCACGCCCCGCCAGCGCTGCAGCTTCATTTGGTTTTCCCCATCGCGATTGCGAGCGCGGCGTCGAAGATCTGTTGCTCCGACATGAGCACGAGATTCGCCGCGGCGGCGAGCGGGACATAGGTATCGACCGCCCGCACCGAACTCATCCGGCCCGTGAAGCCGCCTTCGGCGAGCGCCGCGATCACGGCGTCCGCGATGCCGCCGGCGGTCGCTCGACACTCATCGGCCACCAGCACGCGACCGCAGGCCCCCGCGTGCTCGCGCAGCGCTTCCAGTGGCAACGGATTCAGCCAGCGCAAATCGAGCACGCGTGCGTTGACCCCTTGTTCCTTCAAGCGCTTCGCGGCGCGCAGCGAAAGCCGCACGCCGTTGCCGTAAGTGACGATCAGCAGGTCCTTCGCCTTCGGATGATAAATGCCTACCTCGCCGGGCAGGAGCATCCGCTCGGGCGTGGGATAATCGAACAGCCACTCGCCATCGCCGTCGGTGTAGAGGTCCCGCTCGTGGTAGAGCGCGATCGGTTCGATGAACACCGCCACGCGCCCGCAGGCGCGCGCCGTCGCGACAAGTCCGCGCAACATCATCGCGGCGTCATCACCGCGCGACGGCACGCCGACGAGCAGCCCGGGAATGTCGCGGAGCGCGCCGATGGAGTTGTCGTTATGAAAATGCCCGCCGAAGCCTTTCTGGTAAGCAAGGCCCTGCACGCGCACGACCATGGGATTGGCGAATTGTCCGTTGGAAAAATACTGGAGCGAGCAGGCCTCGCCGCGGAGCTGGTCGAGCGCGTTGTGGAGATAGGCGAGGTATTGAATCTCCGGGATCGGCAGCAGGCCCGCCGTGCCTGCGCCTTGCGCCGTGCCAAGAATCGTCGTCTCATCGAGCAGCGTGTCGAAGCACCGGTGCGGACCGAACTTCTTCTGCAGGCCTTGGGTGGCGCCATAGACGCCGCCTTTGCGGCCGACGTCCTCGCCGAAAATGCTGATTTCAGGGAAACGCAGCATCTCGTCCGCGAGCGCGGAGTTCACGTGCGAGCAGAGCGTGCGCTTCAGCGGCGTCGTGGTCTTCTCCGGCAAGGGCACGCCGAAATGTTCCAGGCGCTCCTCCGGGCCGACCTGCTCGCGCGCGACAGCGCGAATCTTCGCTTCTTCGTAGGGAGCGAGCGGTTGCACGATGTCGGCGACGCTCGTGAGCTTCGGGCGCGCCACCACCTGTGCCGCCGCGGCCTCGATGCGCGCCTGCACGTTGCGCACGATTTGTTGCAACTGTGCGGGCGTCGCCGCACCGCGCTCAACGAGCATGCGCGCATTCGCGAGCAACGGATCGCGCGCCTCGACGCGCTCGATCTCCTCGACCGCACGATACGACGTCTCGACGTCCGTGCCGGCGTGGCCCCAAAGGCGGATCGTGTGCAGGTGAAGAAATACCGGTTTCCGATTCCGCCGGCAGCACGCGATCGCCTCGGCCGCCGCGTCCCACCATTGGTCCATCGTGCCCGCGAGTTCGACGTAATGCAGATGGGGCAACGCGCTGAAGTTGTCGTGAATCCAGTTCGACGGTGTCTCGACGGAGATGCCGATGCCATTGTCCTCGCACAGAAACACGATCGGCACTTCGCCGCCGCGGCGCACGGCGTAGCGCGCGGAGTTGATGCCCGCGAGCGCGGTGGCGTGGTTCGCCGATGCGTCGCCGAAAGAGCAGAGCACGACCGAATCCGCGGCCAGACCGTTCTCGATCCCCAGCCGATGCGCGCGGCGCAACGCGTAGGCCATGCCGTAGGCCTTCGGCAGATGCGACGCGATCGTGCTCGTCTGCGGCGGCACCCACAGCGGCTTGCTGCCCCAGACTTTGTGACGCCCGCCGGAAATCGGATCGTCCGCCGATGCACAAAACGAGCGCACTGTATCGAGCACGGCATCGACACCGCCCTTCCGCGAGCGCGCCGCCATCAGTCCGCCCGAGCGATAATGCAGGAAGCACGGGTCATCCAACCGCAACAGCGCGCCGATGACGGAGTTCTGCTCATGCCCCGCGCTCGAGATCGTGTAGAATGACTGGTTGGTCTTCCGCATCTCGCGGGCCGCCACATCGAGCAAACGGCTCGCAACTTGGTCTTCGAACAACTCGCCCGCCTGACCCGCCGTGAGGCTCGTGTGCGGCCCGAGAGGTTCAGCGGGGGCGAGCAACGTGGCGGCCGGCGAAGCGGCTGCCAGGTAGGCGTTGAAGTTGTCCTGAACGATTTCGACGCGCGTCTTGGCCACAGACTTCCGACAAAATCAAACGCCCCGCCGAGGGCAATGCGCAACACGGCCCCGCCGTCCGGCCCTCCCCATTCCGGCTTCGCCCCGCAGTCGCTTGCCGGGGTGCGCCCCATGAAAATCCCGCACCGCCCACGCAACGCCATGCCGCGCGCCCTGTCCCCAGCCCAAACCACCTCCCGCTATGAAAAAATTCCTTTCCGCTCTCACCACCGCGACCGCTCTCGGCCTCACCGCCTTCGCCCAAAACCAATCGCCGGCCCCGGTTTACCCACCGAACCAGACCAACAACCGCGCCATCGGTGAAGACGACTCCTCCCGCTCCAGCGTTCTCGGGGGCATTCTGCGCGCCGTCACGGGCGAGCAAGACACCAGCTCCATCAGCCTCGACCAACTCACGCGCAACTGGAACGCCGACGCCCGCCAAGCCGCGCAACAGATGTATCAAAAATATGGCGCGCCCGCCGAGGTGAGCAACGAGCGCATCGTCTGGCGCAACGTCGGCAACGTCCGCTCGATCGAGGTGCGCAATCAGGAAGTGCAGCACCATTTCCCCTATCCGCACCAGGACGTCGTCCGCCACACCATCGCGTTGAACGTGCCGCCGGAGAAAATCGCCGAGCTCGCGCAGTTTTCCGGCAGCCTGATCGTTGACCGCACCGCCGGCGAACTTTCCGCCCGCTGCAACACCGAGGAAAGCAACCTTATCGCGCTCAACCTGGCGAACGACATCGTCACCGGCCGCCTTTCCGCCGACCAGGCGCGCAGCCGCTTCACGGAACTCGCCCAAGCCACGCAACAAGGCCAGCGCCCAAGCTACGCGACCGGTCTGCAGTTCTCCGCCACGTCGGCGAACACCGCGTTTCCGGATGGCCCCGGCGCGGCGCAGAATCAGCAGGGTTGGCAGCGGATCGGCTGGTAACCGCCTTCTGCGCATCCGCACCAAGCGCGCCGACATTGACCGGGTCGAGTCCGGTCGGATAAACTTGCCGCATGAACTCGCGCAACCGATTCCTCGCCGGCGCCGCGGCCCTCGCCGTCGCGACCCTTTTGTCCGCCTGCGTGTCTCCCGAGCCCGACCAGGCCGCCGCACGACTGCGCGATCCCGCCGCCGGTCGGGCGTGGATCGACCGGCGTGCCGCCGAACTGCGCGCAAGCGGCCTGAGCGATCGCGACGCTCATTCGAAGGCGGAGGCGGATTTCTCCGCCCGCTACGGCTACTCGCCCGACACCTACACCGTTTACGACTCCGAGGCGAAGGCCCGTGCCGAGCAGCAGAAGATCAACGAAGGCTTGGAAAAATTGCAGCGCGACAAGTAACGCGGCGCTCCGGCTCAGTCCGCGAACGCGAACTGGACAACTTCGTTCGCCTCACGGTGGTTCGTCCAGAAGTGCTGTCCGTCGAACGACAGCGCCCGTGCTGCAAACCCGATTCGCGCCACATCCTGGCTGCGTCCCGTCGCTGGATCGAGACGGGTGAGCCAGTAGTCGTTCGTTTCCTCATCGTCCGTCGTCGCGAGCCAGAACGCGCCCTGCGCGAAGCAGTGACCCACGATTTGGTGCGGAACGGGCAGCACGCGTCCGGGCTGTCCGTCGCGCCCGATCGAAATCAGCTTCTGCGGATACCATTGGCTCAATATCAGTGACACGCCGTCGAACGACAGGTGCGAACCAAGTCCCTCCGGACACGGCACACTGAACGCCGGGTCGAAACCGACCCGCGGCATGCAGCGCCTGATCGTGCGCGGCGTGCCCTCGGCCTCTTCGCCTAAGACAGCGAACAGGTCGGCGCCCCACTTGGTGAGCCCCCACACCACGCTCGGCGCCGCGGTTTCCCATGTCACCCTCAGGGAGCCGCGATCGACCGCGTAAACCCGCTGCGTCGCGCGCGAACTCATCCAGAGCGTCGAGTCGTCCACGAACAGGGCCTGAGGTTTCGGAAACGGCGTGGCGCGGCGCGAGAGTTCGGTGATGGGTTTCATGCTTTGCGTTTTTAGCCGTTCCCGCGCGGCAGGAAAGCGTCAACTCGTGTGCCCCACCGCGGCGCGCGCCGCTGTGCCGCATGTTTTCGCTCGCCGGGAAAAATCCCCGCGCCAACACTCCGCGCCGATGCTGAACTACGTCTGGCTCGCCCTCGTCGTTCTTTCCGTGCTGATCGGCGCCGCCACGGGCCGGCTCGCAGACGTGACGGCCGGCGCATTCGGCATGGCCGAAACAGCCGTGATGCGGATCGCCCTCCCGCTGATTGGCGTGATGGCACTCTGGCTCGGCATGATGCGCCTCGCCGAACGCTCCGGGCTCGTCCAACTGCTCGCGCGCGCCCTCCGGCCAGTGATGCGTTGGCTGTTCCCGGACGTGCCGGCCGAACATCCCGCCGTCGGTTCGATGGTGATGAACATGGCGGCGAACATGCTCGGCCTCTCCAACGCCGCCACGCCCCTCGGTCTCCGCGCGATGCGTGACCTTGAGACGCTCAACCCGCACCCGGGCACCGCCACGAACGCGATGTGCACGTTTCTCGCGATCAACACCAGCAGCATCCAGCTCATCCCCGCGACCGCCATCGCGCTGCTCGCCGCGCAGGGCTCGAAGGACCCGACCGCCATCGTCGGCACGGCCCTGATCGCCACGACGTTCTCGACCATCGCCGGCGTCGGCGCCGTGAAATGGCTGCAAGGCTGGCGGATGTTTCGGCCGGAGGCGACGGGATCGAACGGAAACGTCGTGGCCAGCCCCACTGTGCAAACGGAAACCGAGCCACTGCCGGAGCCGGCACCGCTCACGTCGGGCGGCAAGACTGTCTTGAGCCTCCTCGTCGCGGCCTTCCTGCTCGTGTTCGTGTGGATCGCATTTTTTCCGGGAAGCTACCGCCTCGCCTCGAGCGCGCTGCATCAAGCGATCTTTCCGGCCAGCGTCCCGCTGCCGGCGTGGGAATCCTCGAGTGGGCAAAGCATTTTTCTCCGTGCCATCGGCACGTTGTCGCTCATGGCGGTGCCGCTGCTCCTGCTGTTCTTCCCGCTCTACGCCGCGCTCCGCAAGGTGAAGGTCTATGAGGAATTCGTCGAAGGCGCGAAGGAAGGCTTCGGTGTCGCGACGCGCATCGTGCCGTTCCTCGTGGCAATTCTGGTGGCGATCGGAATGTTCCGCGGCGCCGGCGGCATCGAGGCGATGAAGAGTGTGCTTTCGCCGGTGCTCGTGCCGCTCGGATTTCCCCCGGACCTGCTGCCGTTGTCGCTCGTGCGCCCGTTGAGCGGCAGCGCGTCACTCGCGATGTTCTCGGAGTTGGTGCAAACCACGGGACCGGACTCCCTCGTCTCGCGCATGGCCGGCACGATCTTCGGCAGCACGGAAACGACGTTCTACGTCATCGCGGTCTATTTCGGCTCCGTCGGCATCCGCCGCGCGCGCCACGCGCTGGCTGCCGGCCTCTTCGCCGATTTCATCGGCATCGTGGCGTCGGTTATCATCTGCACGCTGATGTTCGGGTGAGATTTTCCCAAGGTGGGAACGGGTAGAGGGACCGGCGCCCGCCCACCTCAGGCTATCACGCCGCGTATCCGAACTCTGCGTCTTCCGCGCCCCCCGCATTAAAGACAAAAACGCCGAAGACCTACCACGCGCCAAAACGCCGCTCACCACGCGATCCCGTAATCCTCCCCGAAGTCCGACGCCGCGCCCTGGAATGCGCCGTTCAGCGGATTGATGTAAATCGCGGTGACCGGGCCGGACGTCTTGGCTTGGGATTCAATCTTGTAGCCCATCGCGGTGAGTTCGCTGCGCACCCACGGCGGCAGGTCGGAGCGCACGATGAGGCGTCCCGGCTCGGAACGATGATCGCCGAACGACGACTGCATTTGCCGACTCTCGAAGCCCGCCGCCTCGACCGCTTCCTGCGGGTTCATGCCGAATTCGACGAAGCTGAGGAAGAACTGAAGCAGATTCTGGTCCTGCGAATCGCCGCCCTGCACGGAAAACGCCAGCAACGGCTTGCCGTCCTTCAGCGCCATCGACGGCGTGAGCGTCACGCGCGGGCGCTTGCCGGGCTCGAGGACGTTGAACGGATTCATCGCCGGATCGAGCACCCAGCTTTGCATGCGTTGCGAAAGCCCCATGCCCGTCGAGCCCGCCACGACCGCGGGAATCCAGCCGCCGCTCGGCGTCACCGAAATCACCCAGCCGCTCGCGTCCGCCGCCTGGATTGACGTCGTGCCCAGGTGAAAATGCTCGTCCGCCGTGAACGCATTGGCCGGATTGGCGTCCGCTCTGGCGCTCGCCACCTGGAATCCTGCAGGCTTCGCACCGGACGTCGGCGGAATCGGCGACCATTTTTTCAACACGTCCGCAAACGGGTTCGCCTCTCCCTGGAACGGATACGGATCGCCGGGACGAATCCTCGCATCGTTCTTCTCCCAGTTGATCGTCTGGAAACGCGCCTTCGCGTAGTCCTTGGACAGCAAGCCGCGGACGGGCTCCATCGGCGCGAAATCCGGATCGCCGTAGTAGAAATCACGATCGGCGAACGCGAGGTTCATCGCCTGATAGACCGCGTGGATGTAGCGCGACGAGTTGTAGCCCATCGCGCGGAGATCGACATTTTCGAGGATGTTCAACGCCTGCAAAAGCGCCGGGCCCTGCGTCCAGACAGTCAGCTTATAGACGTCGATGCCCTTGTAGTTCGTCGTGGCGGGCGCCTCGAGTTTCACGCGCCAGCGATCGAGGTCCGCGAGTGTGAAGAGCCCGCCCTGCTCTTGCGTGCTGCGGACGATTTCCTGCGCGATGTCGCCGCGGTAAACGCGATCGTAGGCGGCCATGATTGCCGCCTTGCGATCCTGGCCCGCGGCCAGCGCCGCGCGCTCAGTTTCGACGAGCTTGCGGAGCGTCGCCGCGAGATCGGGTTGGCGGAAAATTTCCCCGGCGCGCGGCGCGGCGCGCTTGGCCGGGTCGCTTTCATCGAGATGCGGGAGAAAAATCTTTTTCGAATACGGCCACTTCACGAATTCGCCGCGGAAACGTTCGATCGCATCCGCCGCCTGGGCCTCGATCGGGTAGCCGTCCGCCATTCCGATCGCCGGGGCCAGCACGTCGGCGAGCGACATCGTGCCGAATTCCGCGAGCATCACCATGAGGCCGCCCGGCGTGCCCGGCGTGACAGCGGCGAGCGGGCCGTATTCGGGCGGGTAATTCATGCCGCGATCGCGGAAAAATTGCGGCGTGGCACCGGTCGGGGCGACGCCGAGGGCGTTGATGCCGATGACCTGTTTCGTGTGCGGGTTGTAGATCAGCGCCTGCGTCTCGCCACCCCACCCGAGCGTGTCCCACATCGTGCACGTCGCCGCGAGCATCGCGCACGCGGCATCAATGGCGTTGCCGCCTTTCTGAAACATCATCGAACCCGCGGTCGCCGCCAGCGGCTTGCCCGTGACGGCAACCCAATGCTTCCCGTGCAGCAGCGGCTTGTTCGTGCGCTGGGCGGCGAGCGGAGCCGCGAGCAACATGCCCGCCGCGGCCAGAGAGAGAATTCGCAGAACGGAAACACGGATCACGATGCGCATGACGGAAGGGGTTGAGGTGCGGACGACGCCGAAGCTTCGCACTGTTGCCGCGCCGCGCTTCCGCGTCAAACCCCGGACGGCTCCAAAAATCGGGGAATCTCCCGCGTGTTTGGGCTAGTGCGTTCGGCGCCCGCGCGCTACGGATGGCGGATGCGCTTCGCCGCCCTGCTCGCCGGGCTCGCTTTTCCTCTCGCGGCTGCCGCGACCGAACCCACGTGGCATCTCACGATGCAGCTCCATAGCTTTCATGAGCACACCACGCGCGACAATCTCACCAACCACACCCCGGGACTGGGTGTCATGCGCCGCACGGAAACGCACTGGCTGGCTGGCGCCGGCATTTTTCGCAACAGCATCGGCCGCACCGCCGGCTACGGCTACGTCGGCAAACAATGGCCGCTCGGCCGCGTGCTCGCCGGCGGCATCGCTGGCGTGACACATCACTACAAGTTCAACAACGGCGGCATCGTTCCCCTTGGCGCGGCCGTCGTCACGGTGCCATTGAACGAGCGGTGGTCGGTCGAACTCATCGGCATCCCCCGCGTCCGCGACTTCACTTACAATACGCTGAATATCTCCGTGAGCTGGCGCTTCCGCTGAGGCGATCGGGAAAAGGCAGGGCCCGCGAATCACGCGAATCGACGCGAATCTCGAAGCCAAACAGCGGGGTGACTTGACGGAGGGCGGGGTCACCGAGCCCGACGTGCCACGCGATCGCTGATCCAACAAGCGCAAGCATTGCCTCAGCTCCCTCTCGAGAGGGGTGGCGCGCATCGCCGGGGTGTGTAATTCCGCCGCACGCACAACCCACGCCTTCGCTCGTCTCATTCGCGTCCATTCGCGCCATTCGCGGGCACTCCGAACTATCCGCCCCGCAGCGAACCGCTCGTCACACCGCGCCCAACACCATCGCCTGTCCTTGCCCGACGCCAACGCACAGCGTGCAAAGCGCAAATTTGCCGCCGCGCCGCTGCATCTCGCGGGCGCCCGTCAGCACCAGTCGTGCGCCCGTCATCCCCAGCGGATGGCCGAGCGCGATCGCGCCGCCGTTCGGATTCACGTGCGCGGCATCATCGGGCAAACCGAACTCGCGCGTGACCGCCAGCACCTGCGCGGCAAACGCTTCGTTGAGCTCAACGTTGTCCATTTGCGCGAGCGTAAGATCGAGTCGCACGAGGAGCTTGCGTGTCGCGGGCACGGGACCGATGCCCATCACGCGCGGTGCCACGCCCGCGCTCGCCGAACCAAGCAGGCGCGCGATGGGGCGCAGCCCGTAGCGTTTCACCGCGTCCGCCGAAGCGAGCAGCAACGCGCACGCGCCATCGTTCACGCCCGACGCGTTACCGGCCGTGATGGTGCCGGGCGTGCGAAACGGCGTTTTAAGCGACGCGAGCTTCTCCAGCGACGTGTCGGCGCGCGGATGTTCGTCCTGCGTGACCATCGTGCCGTTCGCGAGCGGCACCGGCACGATTTCTCCGGCCAAAAATCCCCGCGCGGCCACCGCGCGCTGATGCGAGCGCAGCGCGTAGGCATCTTGATCCGCGCGCGCAATGCCACGTTCCGTCGCGAGATTCTCCGCAGTTTCAGGCATTGAGTCGGTGCCGAATTTTTCCCGGATGACCGGGTTGACGAAACGCCAGCCGATGGTCGTGTCGAAATACTCCGCCGTCGGGTCGAACTTGCCGTTCACTTTCGGCAGCACCACCGGCGCGCGCGTCATGCTCTCGACGCCGCCGGCGATCACGAGTTCCACCTCGCCGGTGCGGATCGCGCGCGCCGCCATTGCCACCGCTTCCATCCCGGAGGCGCACAGCCGGTTGACCGTCACGGCTGGCACCTCGACGGGCAATCCCGAGAGCAGCACCGCCATGCGCGCGACGTTGCGGTTGTCCTCGCCGGCCTGATTCGCGCAACCGAGGACCACTTCGTCGAGCGCCGCCCAATCGAGCGACGCGTGCCGCGCCAGCAAAGCCTTGATCGGTAACGCAGCGAGATCGTCCGTGCGCACCGCGGCGAGTGCCCCGTTGAAGCGGCCAATCGGAGTGCGCACGCCGTCGCAGAGAAATACCTCACGCATGAAACTTCCCTCCGCTTTGCGCGGCACGCCGCAGCAGATCGTTTACGCCGTAGCGCGCCGCGTCCGTCACCGCCAGCCGGTCGAGCAATCCCACCGCGTAATTCGCGCCGATCTTGTCCGCCCAACCGAGCGGGCCACCGGGAAAATTGAGCCCCTTCTGCATCGCGAGGTCCACGTCATGGACGCTCGCCACGCCGCGCAACACGATATCCGCCGCCTCGGTGATCAACATCGCGAGCGTGCGCGCCACGAGCAAACCCGGAACGTCCGGGAGTCGTGAGACCTGCGTCCCGGTCACTTGGAGCAAGCCTGCGGCGATTCGCGCGGAGCGGTCGTCGGTCGCGGCGAGGCCCAGGTGACGACACGCGCCATAATCGAGCGAGAGATCGAACACCGCCCACACCGCACCGTCCGCGGCGGCGCGTTCGTGTGCCGTGCGACCGTCGGTCAGGGCGACTTTCACACGGTCAATTTCCACGCACCCGCCGGCTGACTCGCGCCGCTCGACCGCGACGCCCATGCGTCGCCATAACTCGACCAGCGCCTGCGCCGGGCCCAAATCGCCGTGCACGACAATCGCCGCGGGCGCCGGCTCACGCGGCAGCACGACCGGCGCCAGCTTTGCGTCGCGCGCATAATCGTAGAAACCGCGCCCGCTCTTTCGTCCGAGTCGGCCGGCGGCCACGTTTTCCTCCACCAGCCGCGACGGACGATAGCGCGCGTCGTTGCCCGTCGCGGCAAACACCGAGCGCGTCGCTGCGAGATTGATCTCCGCACCGATGAGATCGATCAACTCGAGCGGTCCCATGCGAAAACCGGCGGCGCGCAGCAACGCATCGATCGTCACCGCGTCCACGCCGGTCTCCTCGGCAAAGCGCAGCGCTTCGCCGTAGAACGGCCGCGCCCCGCGGTTCACGATGAAGCCCGGCGAATCCTTCGCCTGCACCGGTGTCTTCCCCCACGCATGCGCGAGTTCGGTCAGCGTCCCGACCACGGCGGGCGATGTGCGGCCGCCAGCCACGACTTCCACCAGCGGCATCAACGGTGCGGGATTGAAAAAATGCATCCCCGCAAATCGCTCAGGACGCGCCAACGCACCGGCGATCTCGCTCACGGACAGGGACGAGGTGTTCGTCGCGAGCACCGTGCCCGGCGCAACGACCGCTTCCAGTTCGCGGAACAGCGCCTGCTTCGCCGGCAAATTTTCCACGATCGCCTCGATCACCACCGAGGCCGACGCAAGCGCGGCAATGGATTCGCCCGGTTCGATGCGTGCGAGCAACGCGTCGCGCTCGGCGGCCGCGAGGCGGTTTTTCTCCACCAGCTTCGCGAGCACTTCGGCGAGACGCGCCTTCGCGTTGGCCGCTACGCCTGGCTGCGTGTCCACGAGCAGCACGCGATGGCCGGCCGCCGCGGCGACCTGCGCAATACCGGCGCCCATCACGCCCGCTCCGACGACGCCGATGATTTTTTCCGTCGCGCTCACCGTCCGGTGAAATTCGGCGTCCGCTTTTCGAGAAACGCCGCGATGCCTTCCTTGCGGTCCTCGCTCGCGAATACCTCGGCAAATGCCTGCCGCTCCAGCGCGAGCCCGCCGAGTAAAGCCGCCTCCGCCGCATGCCGCACCGCAGCCTTGGCGTGCCGCAGCGCGACCGGCGATTTCGCCGCGATCGTCTTCGCGATCTCGAGCGTGCGCGATGCAACATTGGCCGCCGGCACGAGTTCGGAGACGAGTCCGGCGACGAACGCCTCCTGCGCCGTGATGAGTTCGCCGGTGAGGACAAACTTCATCGCACGCGCCTTGCCCAGCGCGACCGTGAAACGCTGCGTGCCACCGGCGCCCGGGATGAGTCCGAGCTTGATCTCCGGCTGGCCGAACTTCGCATCGTCGCCCGCCACAATGATGTCGCAGAGCATCGCGAGTTCGTTGCCGCCGCCGAGGCAGAATCCGTTGACCGCCGCAATGAGCGGCTTGGAAAAATCACGCACGGCCTGCCACGCCGGACGGCGCAGTTCGTTGAGCTGCTCGAGCGGCGTGTCGTTCAGCTCGCGCACATCCGCACCCGCCGCAAACACGCTCGGCCCACCGGTGACGATGACGCAACGCACGTCCGGATCGCCCTCCGCCACATTCAGCGCCGAGGCCAGTTCCACGAGCAGTTTCGCGCGCAGCGCATTGCGCGCGTCGGGACGGTTCAGCGTGATGCGCGCGACGTGCGGGGCCGGCGAATCGAACAACAGGTCGGGGAGAGTGGTCATCGTCGCGGAGAGTGAACGGCGGGGCGCGCAGGTTTTCGCGACCGCCGGACACCTTGTCCAGCATGGTCTGTTTTAGCCAAGGCGAATTGTCATAAAAGGATTGGCGCGCCGCCAATTTTCCCAAGCCTCGCGCCACCCCCCCATGAAAGTCGTTTGCGTCGGAGCAGGACCCGCCGGCCTCTACTTCGCCATCTCGATGAAGCGGCGCGACCCCGCGCACGACGTCACCGTGATCGAGCGCAACGGTCCCGACGACACCTACGGCTGGGGCGTGGTTTTTTCCGATCAAACGCTGGAAAATCTCCGGCGCAACGACGCACCGAGCGCCGATGCAATCGGTGAGAATTTCGCGCACTGGGACGACATCGCAGTCCACTTCAAGGGCGAGGTCATCCGCTCGAGCGGTCACGGCTTCTGCGGCATCGGCCGCAAACGCCTGCTGAACATTCTCCAGGCCCGCGCGCGCGAACTCGGCGTCGTGCTCCAATTCAACACCGAGCTGAGTTCGCTCGATGCGTGGCGCGAAGCGGACCTCGTCGTCGCCGCCGACGGCGTGCACAGCCTCCTGCGGCAGCAGCACGCGGAAGCCTTCCAGCCCTCGGTCGAGCTGCGCACGAACAAATACATCTGGTATGGCACGCGGCAGACGTTCGACGCGTTCACGTTCGCCTTCGAGCAAACGGAGCACGGCTGGATCTGGGCGCACGCCTACAAATTCGACGCGACCACCTCGACCTTCATCGTCGAGTGCCGCGAGGAAACCTGGCGCGGCCTCGGTCTCGACACGAGCGATCAGGCCCAAAGCATCGCGATCTGCGAGCGACTCTTCGCGAAATACCTCGGCGGCCACGCGCTCATGACCAACGCCCGCCATCAGCGCGGATCGGCCTGGCTGAATTTCCCGCGCCTCGCCTGCGCGAAATGGCACCATGGCAATCTCGTGTTGATGGGCGACGCCGCGCACACCGCGCATTTTTCCATCGGCTCCGGCACGAAACTCGCGCTCGAGGATGCAATCTTTCTCGCCGAGGCGTTGCACTCGGCCTCCTACCCGACGCGCGAGGCGGCGTTGGAAGCGTATCAGGAAACGCGCCGCATCGAGGTGCTGAAACTGCAGAGCGCCGCGCGCAACTCCACGGAGTGGTTCGAAAACGTCCCGCGCTACGCCAGGCTTGAGCCGTTGCAATTCGCCTATTCGCTGCTCACGCGCAGCCAGCGCATCAGCCACGAGAATCTCCGCGTGCGCGACCGCACGTGGTTGGAGGAAGTCGAACGCTGGATCGCCGCGCGCGCGGGCGAGGTGCAAGCGAAGCGCGCCACGCCGCCGATGTTCACGCCGTTCCGGCTGCGCGAGGTCACGCTCCCCAACCGCATCGTGGTGTCGCCGATGGCGACGTATTGCGCAACGGACGGCACGCCGGACGATTTTCATCTCGTCCATTACGGCGCGCGCGCCCAGGGCGGCGCCGGACTCGTGATGACCGAGATGACGTGCGTGACGCCCGAAGCGCGCATCACGCCCGGCTGCACCGGACTTTATTCCGACGCCCACGCTGCCGCGTGGCAGCGCATTTGTGATTTCGTCCACCGTCACACGACCGCCAAGATCGCACTGCAACTCGGTCACTCCGGCGCGAAGGGTTCGACGAAGCTCGGCTGGGAAGGCATGGATGAGCCGCTCGACGCCGGAAATTGGGAACTGCTCGCGCCTTCGCCGCTCGCGTGGACGCCGAAGAACCAAACGCCGCGCGCCATGACGCGCGCCGACATGGACGCCGTGCGCGACGCGTTCGTCGCCGCCACGCGCCGCGCCATCGAGTGCGGCTTCGATTGGCTCGAGCTGCACTGCGCGCACGGTTACCTGCTCTCGGCGTTCATCACGCCGCTGACGAATCACCGCACGGATGACTACGGCGGCTCGCTCAAGAATCGCCTGCGGTTCCCCCTGGAAGTTTTTCGCGCGGTTCGAGCCGCGTGGCCGGCCGCGAAACCGATGTCGGTGCGCATCTCCGCCACGGATTGGGTCGCCGACGGGCAGAGTGTTGACGGCGCCGAGGCGGTCGAGATCGCGCGCGCGTTTCACTCCGCCGGCGCGGACATCATCCACGTCTCCGCCGGCCAAACCAGCCCGCGCGCGCAGCCGGTTTACGGACGGATGTTTCAGACCCCGTTCTCCGACCGCATCCGCAACGAGGCCGGCATCCCGACCATCGCGGTCGGTAACATTTTCGAATTCGACCACGTCAACGGCATCATCGCCTCCGGTCGCGCCGACCTCTGCGCCATCGCGCGGCCGCACCTGGCGGATCCTTACTGGACCTTGCATGCCGCCGCGCAGCAGGACTACCGTGGAATC
>PNJQ01000017.1 GCA_013821985.1 Opitutus sp. | reverse complement strand
ACGGAAGACACAGAACACACACAAAGCTGAGACTCACTGAGCCGCGGCTCACCGTGTTACCCGCTGTAAGTTCCGGGCGCGTTTGAGAAGAATTCCGGAGGGTTTGATAATCGCTGCCTTTTGGCGGACGAAAATCGAGCAGAAAACAGGCGTCCTGCGGGCGGGTTGCAAAGGGTCGGCAAACGCGTTGCCGGGGCAAGAAACAGCGCGCTCAGGCGCTCACGGCGGCAAGATCTCTTCGTAGGAGTGCGTGAACGTCGGCTGGCCGAAAACGCCAGCGCTGGTCCACGTAACTCGAACCATTGATGCGTCGTCCGGCCCACCGACGTAGTAATTAGGTGTATCAACCTCGATTACAATTTCGCCGTTCTCGGAAAATTCGCCCAGCTCTTCCACGATCGTCACATATCCCGCACCTGCCCACGGGTAGGTGAACGTTGCAGGCGAGGCTGAGCCAACTTTCCAGCGATATGAACCGCCGCCGAATTCGCGGTAAGTGTCCGTCGCAGCCCACAGCGTGTAATCGCTGTAAAGCGACGGCGCCAGATTCGCCCTCATCGTAAACCGTCTCAACGCAAACAAGTCGAAGTCGAAGCCCGCTAACCGGAACGGGGCGAAGGCATCCTCGATTTCGGTCGCAGCCTGCACTTCCTCGATCGTTCCCGGATCCTCGACCTGCTTCAGGTAATGCACGTCGCCGTAAAGGTTCAGAATTGGAACCTGCAACAACTGCACCGCTCGACGCATGATGTTCCAAAACTTGGCTTGGTCAGGAGCGTAAACGTCGCCGGAATCAATGAGCTTGTCGGCGACTGCCTGGTCGTCGGGATCTTCGGCGTCTGCAATGTAGCCGAGGTCTTCAGCGGCGGCGTAAAAGATGCCAAAGGAATCCCAGGGTTCCACATTGGTCGAAGGATCGTCCCCGCGAATGTAGTGCTGTTCGGCCAGAAAAAAGATGACGGTGAGAAGATCGCTTTCCTCGCCGGACTCCGCTGCGCCGCGCCAACCCTCGTAGTGCACGCGCAACGTCGCGAGACCGCTGTCTTTGATTGCGGCCATCTCGTCGCTCCAGCCCCAGCGGCCGTCGATGGCTTTGATGCGCTCCTCGATCGCGTCGAGGAGTTCGTCGCGCTGGGCTTTGGTGATCATCTGGCCGGGCTCCAGCCAGTCGGTGAAGTGTTCCCAGGCCATGCGCGCTCCTCAGAACAGGCCGAGCTGCACGAGCGTGGCGAACCACACCTCGGGATCCTCGCCGCCGGTGTCGATCGCCAGCTCAATGCAAAAGAGACTGGCGTCGCTGACGGTGTAGGCGCTGAGGTCCGTCTCGGTGAGCGTGGCGCGAAATTTGATTTGGCTGCTGTAGGTGAGCAGCACGGTGTCGCCTTCGCGCGGCGGGTTCTCTTCGTCAAACGGGCTGATCAACGCCGTGGCGAGGTCGCTGGCCTCGGGCACCACCTGCGGCGGCTCGGCTTCGGTGTCCAACGTGAACGCCGCGACAAACGTCCGCGGCGCCGCGCCGCCGAGGCCGTAGATCATCGCGTAGTAGGTGACGCTGCCGATCTCGAAGGCGACGGCTTGTTCGCTGTCGGTGGCGCTGGGGCGCGGGTCGGTGTTGGTGATGTGCGCGCGGCAGACGATCGTGCCGGCCTGCCGGAGGTTCACCACGTCGCCGTAGCGCGGGGCGGTGCTCGCGTAGTTGGCCTCGAGGGCGGCGATCAGCTGGGCGACGGTGGGCATCAGGTGATGTCGGCGCTGAAGACGCGCGGTAGGTTCGGCAGAGCAACGGAGTTCTTCGAGGGCTGCCACACGCCGAGGCCCTGCTTTGTGTCGGCCGGCGCACGCGTGCCGCCGGTCCGCACCAGGTGACTCGTCACGGGCTGGCGGTTGCGGTTCACCCGGAACAACTCGATCAAATCATCAGGCCCGAGGTGCTTCGCCGGACCGACGACCAGCGTCGTGCGGCCGCTGTCGATCTCGATCTCCGCCTGTTGCACGAGAGCCTTCATCGTCTCCCACGCGGCGAGCGCGTCGGTGAGGTTCAACACGTGGCCGACACTGACGAGGCCGGTTGCTTCGGACTCCACGAGCACGACCGTGCCGTCGTATTGCAGCACGGAGAGTGCGCCGTGGATCGCCTCGGCGAGACCCTCGGGCGCGGCCTCGGGCTCGGTGTAGCTGTCGTCCTGCAAAAACGTGTGCAGCGTGCGATCGGTGCTGATCGCGGTGACCGTCACGGCGAGCGAGCGCGTGATGCGTTCCACCTTGGTCGAGTCGAGCGGATCTTCGACTTCGAGAATCACCTCGGCGCGCATGGTCTGCTGTTCCACTTCGACGCCTTGGAAATTCTTCATCCAGTCAGTGACGGAGCCCTCGAGCAGCTCATAGGTCGGCTGCGTGCTGGGCGTGGTGTCGGGCGACGACGGCGCCAGCCGCTCGATGTCGCCGCTGAGAAACGATTTGATCGTGACGTTGCTGGACGCGAGCACGGGATCATGCCGACTCCACCAGTTGGAAAGCGCTGTGAAGTCGCCGCCACTCGTGATCGGACTGCCGAAGCCGGTGCGCACGATCGACGGGATCACCTCGGTCTTGTTGCGCTGCTCGAGCATCGTCGAGTTGTAGACGCTGCCGGCGAGTTGGATCGTGCGCACGAGGGCGTTGTCCTCGAGGCCGGTGGTGCCGGGCGGATAGACGTCGCGCTCGGTGGTTTCCCACGTGGCCTCGTTCGAACGATTCGTGCGCAGATAAATCAGGCAAACATCCTCGCACACGAGATCGTGCCGCGGGTTAATGAGCACGCTCTCGAGCGGGGCGTGCGTGCCGCCGGTGTCGGCCGATCCGGCCGCCTTCACCTCGAGGTCGACGGCGGTGAGCGCACTGCGTTGCACGCAGTTGAACTCCGGCGGGTCGACCGTGTAGTCGAACCAAACGACGGCATCGGGCTTCCACTGCAGGAGGCGCGCGATCACGTCGGCGCAACTGAGGTCGGTCGCTTCGTCCCACGGCACCTCGACGCTGCCGATGCTCACCGTGCCGACGTCGAGATCGGCGCCGGCAGAAATCGCGGCGTTGACGGCGGCCGTGACGGCGGCGGAGAGCGCGACCTTTGCGCCGGTGTCGTCCTGGCCGAGCACCACGCGGCCGCGCATGACGGAGGTGAGCGATGATTCGGGATCCTCGGCGTCGACCGGCTCCTTGAAATTTTGGAGGAACGCGCGGCGCTCGAGGAGCTCCCAGCCGCCGCGGGCTTCGTAAATGATCTGCTCGTCGGCGGAGTTGGAGCGGCGCGGGAGGCGGCGGATGTAGCCGCGGAACCACGTGACGGGATCGCCGGCGTCGACCTGACGGGTGAGCACGATCTCGGCGCCGGCGGCGAAGAGCGCGGTGCCGTCGAAGGGCGTCACCTGCTTGAAGGTGAAGATGTCGGCCGCCTGATTGGCGAGGCGGAGCACGAGATTCTCGACGCCGAGCGTCGCGGGCGTGTCGCCGTTGATTTTCCAGATAACGGCCATGGGTTAGCGGACGCGCGTGGCGCTGATCTGACTGGAAAGCGTTTGCACCTGGCGCGTGAGTTCGCGGATCTGCGGGAGCACGCCGCCGCGCTCGGCCTTGGTAGCCTCCACGAGCTGCGTGAGCGCGGTGCTGAGTTGCGCGATCTCCTCGCCGGTGCTCTGGCCTTGAATCTCCTGCGCAGCCGCGAGGATTTTCTCGTAGAGTGGGCGCAGCGCATCGCTCTGGGCGCGCGGCGATTTGAGCACCTGGCCAAAAAGTTCCTCGATGCCGGCGCCGGTGGAGTTGGCGCGGAACTGGACGTCTTCCTCGCGGGCGCGTTCGCGGCGCTGGATGTCGAGATCGCGGTCCTCGGTGCCACGCGCAAAGCCTTCGGCGGTGCGGCGCGCGTCGAGTTCGCGGCGGCGGAGCGCGGCTTCCTCGCGGGCGAGCGCGGCGGCTTGGACTTCGGCGTCGGCCTTGGCGGCGATGGCGGTGGGGCGGGCGGCGTCGGCCTCGAGCTTCTTGACGGTCTCCTGCTGCACGCGGGCTTCGTTGCGCGCCGCCATGGCGTCGGGCGAAGAGTCGGTCGCGGCGTATTGCTGCGTGCGGGCGAGCGCCTCGTCGGCCTTGGCCTGGGCTTCGCGGATGAGCGCGCCAAGGGCATCGAGTTCGGCGCGAGCGGCCTGCTGCGCTTCGCTCGCGGCTTTTTCGCGCACGGTGGCGCTGAGATCCGTGTTGGTGATGTCCTGCTCCTGGCGCTGGAATTGCACGTCGCGGCGGCGGCGGGCGAAGGTGCGGCGGACGTCGTCGCGTTCGTCAGGGCGCGCGTTGGCGATGGCCTGTTGCTCGTCGGCGTCGAGCTGGGCGTCCAGGGCGGCGCGTTCGGCGGTGGCGAGCGTCGTGTTGCGCTTTGAAGCCTGATCGATGCGGCCGAGCAGCTCGTCGAAGTCGCGCGTGAGTTGCTGCACGGCTTCGCCCTGCAGGCGGAGCGATTCCTGCACGCCGGCGGTGGCGGCCTCGAGGCGCGTCTTGAAATCCTCGGCGTTCTTCGCCGCCTCGTCGAATGCCTTGCGCATTTCGGCGGCGTTGTCGCGCGCGCGTTTGCCAAGCAAGAGCAACGCGCCGCCGGCGGCCGCGACGATCGGCAGCAGCACGGCGCCGATCGTGCCGGTGGCGAGAGCCTTGATGACACCGATCGCGCCGCGGCAGGCCGTGATGAGGCCACCGATGCCGCCTTGCGAAAGGCCATTCATCACGCGGCCTGTTTCTTGTCCGGCGCGGGAAAGGTTGGCGAGATCGCGGCCGAGATCCTTGGAGCCGGCGGCGGCTTTGTCGGTGCCGGTCTTGTAGAAGAGCGTCCAGAATGCGGCGTCCTTCAGTTCCTTTTGCGTCGCCTCAAGCGCGCGGGCCTTCGCCTCCTCGGCTTCAGCTTCCTTTTGAGCGGCGATTTCGAGCGCTTCGATCGCGCGCGCCTTGGCCTGTTCGACTTGGTCAGCTTCCGCGCGTGCGGCCGCGGCGAGATCCGGCTTGTTCGACTGAATGGCGGCGAGCTGGCGTTCGAGATCGCTAACGTTGGCGCCGGCGGACTTGCCGAGCACGATGGCCTGCTCGAGTTCCGCAATGTAGGCGCTCAGAACGCCGCTCGCCTGAGCGGAGCGAAGGTTCTTCAGCTCCGCCTCGAGGGCGCTGGTGTCGCGGCCGAGCGCCTTGCCGGCATCGATCAGCTGACGCAGGCCCTGCTCGGTCTGCTGCGCGCTCTCGCCTACCTTTTGCAGGGACTCTGCAACGACGTTGGCGCCGGCGGGATCGCCAGTGGTCGTGATCTTAACTTTGTAGTCCTGGTCGGCCATGCGGGGCTCAGCGGTGATTTACTGCAGCGGATAAATTGTGATGTAGAAAGAGACAGTGCCCGCGTTGGCGCTGTTCACAGTTTGACGGAAGTAGATCGTCGATGCTGCCGATGCCAAAGTGTTAGCATTGGTGGCAAACATGGGTTGAGCCCCAGCGTAGCCGCCGCCGTAATTGGTTGCGGTCAGCGCCACGCCGCCCCCCGCAGCTGCGGTCCTGATAACAAATTCGGCTGCCGATATGTCACCGGTTTCCGTGTAGATGGCGCCGCCACTTATGTTGGAGGAATCTTCCGAGACGTGATATATGCTCTGAACCATCCAACGCGTGATACCTGCCGGAATAGTGATTGTAGCAATGTCGGCCGGAGCGCCGCTGGTGAGCACCGCAACGGACTTCACGTGAAGCGTGATGGGGGCAATGCCGCCGTAAGATGCTCCGCCCGTTCCAGTGACGACGGTTGGAGCAACGTAGTCGGTGCCTGCTGTCGCTTGGGAAACTGCTCCAGAGCCATTCGCTTTGAGGATGCCGGTCACTGTGCCGGCGCCACCACGAGCCGCGGCGAGCGTCCCCGAGCTGATGTTGCTCGCGTTGAGCGACGTGAGGCTCGCGCCGCTGCCGTTCGTCGCAAGCTTGTTGTTAAACGTCGTCCAGTCCGCTGCGGTGAGAAGGCCGGGCACGCTGCCCGTTGCCTTCTGCGCATTGGTGTAGTCGAGCGAGATTACGCCGCTGCTCGCGTCGAAATCTGCGGCCGCAAACGCGGCGGCGCCTTTGGTCGTTCCATCCGCGGCCGCGTTCACAATTGAAATCGTGTTCGTCGCCCGCGAAAGCGGTGTCGAGAAAGTGAGCGCAGATTCTTTCCCGTTGAACGTCGTCCAGTCTGCTGCAGTGAGAAAGCCGGGCACGCTGCCAGTTGCTTTTTGCGCGTTGGTGTAGTCGAGCGAGATGACACCGCTCGCCGCGTTGAAGTCGGCGGCGGTAAAAGTCGCGGCGCCTTTCGCGGTGGCGTCGGCTGCGGCGTCGGCGATTGAGAGTGTGAGATTGCCGGAGAGCGCGCCGCCGCCGGCGAGTGGCGACGTGGTCGAGACGGTGCGAGCTGTCGTGACTGCGTCGCTGATGCTGTAACCCGCCACGGTTGTCGGCGTGCCGGTGAGCGTTGACCAGGCTTGCGTGCCGGTGTGGTTCGCGCGCGCGATCGCGTGTGCTTGCGCGGCGTCGGCTTCGGCTTTGGCGAAGGCAGTGGTCGCGAGCTGCGTCGTGCTCGTGTCGGCGGCTGCCGTCGGCGCGGCGGGCGTGCCGGTGAAGGTGGGCGAGGCGAGGTTCGCCTTAAGATCGAGCGCGGTCTGCGTGGCGGTGCTCACGGGCTTCGCGGCGTCGCTCGTGTTGTCCACGTTGGCGAGGCCGACGTCGGATTTTGCCAGCGAGAGCAGCGTCTTCGCTGCGGCGGCGTTGGCCGCGGCGAGGAAGGTGCGCGTGAAGCTCGTCGCGTCGCTGATGTCCGCGGAGGTGTGCGTGTGCGAGCTGGCGGCCTTGCCATCAAGTGCGGCCTGCAGTCCGGACGTGAACGCGATCGTGAACGTGTTGTTCGGGATCGTGACGGTGGCGCCGGAGTCGATCTGGAACGTGCCGCCGCTTTCGACCTGGACGGTCTGGCCGGTCGGCACCTTGAAGCCCGTGTTGATGCGGCCGGTGCTGTTGTTCTTCGAGAGGCCGACGGTCTGCGGCGTCGGCAGCGTTTGCGCGGAGAGGAGCAGCGGCGCGAGCAAGGTCGCGGCCAGGAGGACAAGTTGGCGGAGAAGTTTCATGAGGAGTGCAGTGGGTTTGAAAGGGCGTTGCTCAATCCTCGCCGGCGGCGATCGCGAGGCCCTCGGCCCCTTCGTCTCCGTCGAGGAACACGGTGTGGAATTTGCCGCTCGTGCGGTGTTTCAACTGGAAGAACTCGCCGTCCTTCACGCGGTAATTCGCAGCGAGCTCGGATTCCGGCGCGGCGATGGCAATGGATTCCGCGCCCTCAGCCCCATCGATGAACACGGTCTGATAGTCGCCGGTCGTGTTGTTCTTGAGCTGAAACACCGCGTGCCCGGCGATGTCGCGCGTGAAGCGAAACGCCGCGTCCTCGGGCGAACGGAGCAGGAAGCGCGCGTCCGCCTCCGTCCGCGTGTAGTATTGCTCGACCGGCTCGGCAGGCGTGCCGGTGACGCCGGCGCCGGATTCCTTCACGCTCAACTCGCCGAACGCGACGGGGATCGTCTCGCCGCCCGCCGTGGTAAACCAGATGGCGATCCACACGTCGCCGGCGGCGATCATGCACTCGGCGGCGGTGAAGGCGATCGCGCAGTGTTCGGCCGTGCCGGCGTTGAACGCGGACTCGGTGAGCGCATCGTTGAATCCTTCGTTGATCGAGCGCTCGAGGAGCACGGTGCTCGACGGGTCGCTCGACTCGCGCACCTGGAGCGTGAGCGAGGCGATGGCGGCGCTAATCTCCGCGAAAAGCGTGCGGTTGCGCGCGAGGCCGAGCTGGAACTCCACGGCCGCGCCGCGGATCAGCACGGGCGGTTGCGTCTGGCCGTGCTCGAGCACGCTGTTCGGGCTCGCGAGGTCGCAGAGCAGGCGGATCGGGCGAAAGGTCGTGAGGTTCACGGGAGCGGTAGGCTGTAGGCTTTAAGCTGTAAGCGGTCGGCGGCAGATCACGGCGCCTCGGCGATCGTGCCGAAGACGAGTTCGTAATCGTGAATCGTCGTCAGGCCGATGTGCCGGGCGGAGACGCGCTGCAGCGCGGCGTTGCTGAGCACGTAGTCGACGCCGCCGAGCGTCATCTCGATGTCGGTCGTGGCGCCGACCGCCTGGATGGCGGCGGCGTGCGAGATGAGGAACGCGATCGCGGCGGCGACGTTGGCGTGCGGCGGCCGCGTGTTGGTGAAGCGCAGCGTGTGCACCTGGTTGCCGCGGTTGACCGGCTTGGCGGCCGCGCCGCGCATCGGCTGCGCGATCTGCAGGAGCCGCGCGAGGTCGAGGGAAGACACGTTGACCGTGTCTCCCTCGGCCGCGAGTTCGACCGCGCCCCAGGTGCAGGCGAAGGACATTATTCGACGGCGGCGAACGTCCAGAGGGCGTTCAGATTGCCGGAGGTGACGCTGCGGATGCTGGCGAGCTGCACTTCGCCGGTGCGCAGCGGCCGCGCACCGTAAGCCACGCCGCCGGACTGCACCTGCATGCCGGCGAGCGTGACGATCGGCGCGCCGGTGCCGGCGCCGGTGATGACGAGCGCGCCGGCATACGGCGAACCGCCGATGGCGACGCCATCCCAGCCCATCAATGTCGCGTAGTCCGCCTCGGTCTTGCCGATCGGCGCGAACTTCGCGGCGGCTTCGAGCTCCGTGACGCGGTAGTTGAGGTGGAGTTCGTTCTCGTGCTCCGGCTCGAGGCCGAGCGAGAAGTCGATGTCGAAGCCGTCCTGCGCGCGGTAAGTGGCGGAGTTGTAACCGGCCGAGTAGAGCGTGTTCGGGATCTTCGTGAGATCGAGGCCGGTCTGCGCGACGTTCGTGCCGTTGGAGCCGAACGAGAAATAGCTCGCGGCTGCCGACGGGTCGGAGGCGTTGGCGACCAGGCCGCGCCAAGTCATGCCGCGAAGGATCGGCTTGGCGGTGTGCAGCGAGATGCCGGGCAACGCGAAGGGCATCACGTTGGCGATGGTGAGCGGGCGACCGTTGCGTGGCGTAATGACCATCGGCTTGTCGGTGGCGCCGAAGATCACGTCGCCGATGTTGAGCGTCGCGTAGGGGAAGAGCTTCGCGAGGTCGCTCCACATGAGCGGCACGCCCTTGATCTCGACGTAGCGGTTCTTGATGCGGCGGCCGATGCGGCCGTGCGAGGAGGAGGCGACGTCGAAGAACTCGGTGACGAGTTCGACGAGCAGATCCTCACCAAAGAGAATCGTGGCGCTGTCGTGCGTGGCGTAGGCAGGGCCGCGGAGAAGAGTGGCGCGATCGGGAGTGGCCATGGTGATTTAGAAGTGAGCGGTGAACGGTGAGCGGTGAGCGGTGAGCAGGGGAAGCGGATTAGGCGGAAGGCGGGGTCGGCGTCGGCTCGGTTGAAGGGCGGTTGGGGGCAACCGCCCCTACCTTTTTCAGCGCGGGCGGGAGCGAGGTGGTCTTGACGGTGGCGATGAAGAGGCCGGTGGCGGAAAAGAGGTGCGACGAATCGCCTTCCTCCTGGATGCGGCCGATCGTGCGGCCGGTGGATTCGTGGCGCGTGGGCTCGACGACGCGGGATTTCGTGTCGTCGTGCGTGGGCGCGGATTGAGCGGGAGCGGTGGGCTTTTTCATGATGATTAAAGGCCGGGGCGCGGCGGGAGCTGGGCGTTGGCGTAGAAGATTGCATCGATGATGATGCGCTCCGGGTCCGGCGTTTCGTCGCCGTTTTGCTCCGCCGGATAAATCATGCCGAGCACCTCGAGGCCGGTGATGGTGAGATGCGATAGCTCGATAAGCGCGCCCTCGTAGAGTTCGTAAGCGGTGGGCTGCGTTTCGTTCAGCGCGGGGTTCTCGATCGCGCGCACGCGGATCTCGTATTGCTCGGCGTGCGGGCCGGGGTTGTTCGGGTTCACCTTCACCGGCTTGCCGGGCAGCACGTAGAGGATCGCGCCCATTTCGCCGACGGCCGCATCGATGTCGTTCTGGATGATGCCGCGGCGGCGCGCCAGGATGGTGACGCCGGCGAAGCGCTGACGGCTCTTCAGGTAGGCGGCGATGGCCTCCTGGCTGCGGATGGCGAGGGAAAGATCGGGCGCGCTCATTTCAGTTCGCTCCGGGGTTGGTGGCGCGCGCGGCCGCGAGGTCCACGTGCGCGTTCACGCTCGAGATGATAGCGGCGTAGACGTCGAGCGACGCGGGCACGATCGTGGGGTCGGGCCGGAACGTGACGCTGTCGACGAGCCAGAACATGATTTCGCCGCCGGAGCTGCCGCGGCGCGTGGTGCCGGTGACGGCGCGCGAGGATTTGTCGCGGCGGAAACCGATGAGCGACTGCGCAGCGCGGGCGAGCGCGACCGGGCGGCCGGCGCGGTTGAAAACGAGCACCAGGTCGTTGAACTCGCGGGCGCGTTTGCCGTGCGCCTCGCTGCGCGCCGGGATGGTGAGAAACTTTTTCGTCTTCGGCTTCACCGTGCCGCCGAGCACGTGCAGGCGGATGCCCACCTGATTGACCGAGACGATCACGCCGTCGGCCACGATGTCGAAGTGCGTGCCGCGCGCGGCCGTCGCGAAATAGTTCGTGCGCGTGCCGCCAAGTTTGTTGGGCCGCTCGTTCTGCAACGCGAAGAGGTGGCGGCGATACGTGTTCGTCACGGCGCGGCCGACGACGGGATTAAGCCGGCGCGGATCCACGGCGCGGCCGATCGCACGGACAACGGGCGAGGCGCGGTCGCGGACATCGATCAGCACGCCAATCACGTTGCACCTCCGAGCCAGCGGAGAACGCCGGCGGCGTCGAACTGCGCGCTGTCGCCGAGCACGTCGGTGAGCGCGTCCTTCAGTTGTTCGCTGCGGATCTGCGGCGTGGCTTGCAGATCTTCGTTGAAGCGGCGCGTCTGCGGAAAAATCTGCGTGTCGCGCGCGATGAGGCCGAGCGCGACCGCTTCGTCGCGATCAATGTCCTGCACGTCCATGCCGCTGTTGAAATCGAACGGCGGGTAAGGCAGGCCGAAGCGCGAGATATTCGTCCAGATCGGGTCGCCCTTCAGCGCGATCATGCGCGAGCCGAAGAACTCGCCGCCGGCGGCCGCCCAACGCGCGGGCCAGTCGCGTTTCTTTTCGGACTCGATCACGCGGATGAGTTCCTGCGCGGGCCACTGGTCGAGGATCTCGGGATCCTGTCCCTGGGCGAAGTGGCCGTAGCCCTGCGCCATCTCGAGATTGGTATCGAGGATGAGGTTGAGGCGCGCGTCGCTCGAGAGATCGGTGAGCGTGTCTTCCTCGCCGGCGAAAGGCGCGTAGTCGAGGCGCTCGAGGAGCTGCTTCAGCTCGAGGCGCTTCGTCGCGCGGTCGACGGTGCCGGAAAGCAGATCGTCGATCGCGGTGTTGGCGCGGTCGAGAAACTCGGCGTTGGTGACGCCGGCGGAGAAAAACGCGCGCTCGCGGATCTGCGCGGGGATCTCCGCCAGGAGCCGCGTGCGAAACTCGGTGGGCAAGATCGAGCGCACCTCGCGGGAGTCGAGGGCTTCGCGGAATGGGAGAGGCGTGCGGAAAATCATGCGCTCTTCCCCTTCCGCAACTCGCGCACCGGAGCGCGTTCGCTGGTGATGACGATCTCGACGTAGCGGGCGGCCTTGCCGCCGGGCTTCTTGTTCGCGATGCCGCGTGCGCGATCGATCGTCTTGAACGTGTAGCCGGCCATCGCCTCGCGCACCTGGTCGCAATCCTTGAACGTGAAGATCCACGCACCGCGGAGTTTCTTCACCGCTGCGCAGAAGCGCTCGAGCGCGAGATCGTCCCAGCCGCCGTAAAGCGCGCCACCTGGTTCCGGATACGGCGGATCGAGAAAAAACAACGTCTCGCTCGAGTCGTAGCTTTTGAAAATCTGTTCCCACGACCGCCGCTCGATCGTCGTGCGATCGAGTCGACGATTCAGCGCGCGGATGGCGATGAGCCGCTGCGTGCGCGAATTGTGAGGCACGCTCCGCGTGATGGCGTAGTGCTCGCCGTGGCCAGCAAACGAAAGCTTGTTGCGGAGGAACCAACGAGCGGAGCGCTGAATTTCCGTCAGCCCACGCTGGGCGCCGTAGTCCTCGAAGTCCTGCCGCGAGTTGAGGACGAGATCCATTTCGTCGAGCAACGCGTCGAGGTGGTATTTGCAGCAGCGATAGAACGAGACCAGGTCGCCGTTGATGTCGTTTACCACTTCGACCTGGCTGCGCTCCTTCGCGAGGCTCAGCGCGATGCTTCCGCCGAACACTTCGACGAAGCACGTGTGCGGCTTGATGAGCGGCAGCAGATGCTTCAGCAGCTTGCCCTTGCCGCCCGCCCAGGAAACGACGGCGCGCGGCTTCGGCAGATCGGAGTCTGTGGTTTCATCCAGCATCACAGTCCGCTGAGTTTGTCGCGCGTGGCGCGGCGGGTGGTGGACGACACGACGGTGACGGCGGGGCCGGTGTTGGTGACCTGGTCGGAGGCGGTCGCGGGTTGCTCGAGCGAGAACTTGCCGGCGGCGACCATCTCGAATTTGCGGAGCGCGTCCTTGTATTCCTGCACGCGCGTCTCGGTGAGGAGCGATTTGACCGGCAGGCGATTGAGCGCGCGGAAACGGATGACGGCGATCGCATCGGCCTCCAGCTCCTGCGGGATCGTGGTGCGCGTGTCGTCTAGCTTGTTCTGCACGTTCGCTGCAACGTAGCCGCGGACCTCCTGCACGACTTTGGCAATCGTGGCCGTGAGCGGCTCGCCCTGGGCAGTGCCGAGCGCCGAGGCTTTGATGGCCGTGACTTCGGCACCCGAGCATTGCTCGAGGAATTTCGCTTCGGTGAGGGGGATCCAACTCATTTTCGATTTTGGATTTCGGATTTTGGATTGCCCGGAGCGGACGCGACGTCCGGCCAAGGCAGGGCGAGCGCGAAAGCCGTCAGCAGGAGTCCGCACACCAGGACGAGCCACATTTCTGCGGACGACGGTGAACGATGGTGATGACGGCGGTTCATGAGCGGGCGGTGCGGCGTGCGGCGGTGGATTCTAAAAAGGCCCGCCCGTGGGGACGGGCCTCGAAGAAATCACGCGCGGTGCTTAGGCGGCGGTGACGGTGCGGCTGACGATGCCCAGGCCCGTGCAGACGAGGTTCGAGTAGAACTCGACGGTGACGTCGGTGAACTTCTCGTGCTCGACCACGTAGACGCCGAAGCGCTGGCCGTTGCGGCTCTTCGAGACGAACCGCTTGACCGAGCTCGGGTCGTCTTTGCTCGCGCCCTGGTAGGCGCTGTAAGCGTAGACGGTGCTCGGCACGATCAGCGACTTCGCGGTCGCGCTCGACTGATAGCGCGCCTTCACGACTTCGACGGTGTCGACCATGAAGTATTGCGCGAGCTGCTGCATCGTTTTCTCGGCGCGATTGCCGCCGTTCACGCGCGTCGGGTCTTCGTAGGCGTCGAGGCGCAGGTCCATCGCAGCCTCGCCGTAAACGACGATGTTCGGGCGCACGCCGGTGACGTCGGCGCTGGCCTTCAACGCCGCACGGACCAAGCCGTCCGGGTTGGTGGCCGCGCTGAACACGATGCCGGCGGTGGCGTCGTTCGCTTCGAGCAGCGCGATGCCACGGCGGAGCTCGTTGCGCATGAGGCGCTGTTGCAGGCGCTCGATCGCTTGGGCGATCGCAACCTGAACGTCGTCGACCTCGTCGTGATCGATGCGGATCGTCAGACCCTTGTTGTGCGTCTTCTCGTTTGCGGACGAGCCGGAGTATTCGACGCGTTTGAACGGCATACCGGGCGCGCGCATGTCGTCCACTTCGGACAGGAACGCCTGCGCGTTGGTGGCCTTCTTGAATTCGAAGCGGCGCGAAACTTCGACTTCTGGGAAGAGGCGCTGGACGATGGCGTCGACGTTCTCCGGATCCTTCCAGCCGACCGTGAGGGCGGTGAGAGCTTCGGAGTAGTTCGCGCTCGTGAAGCGAGACTCGTTGGCGGCGCAGATGACGCCGGCGGGGTTGAGACCGACGCCGAGATCGGGCGCGATGGGCTCGAAGCCCATGAGCTGACCGGCCGCGAGCATGGCGGCGGCGGCAACCTTGCCGCCGCGCGCGAGGGCAACGCTACCGTTGCCGAGACGAATGGATTTCATGATTTTCTTTAGTTGAGTGGAGGTGAGGGTTGGATCGATTACGTGGTCGCGAGCGCGACGTCCGCGTCGAGGTCGAGCGCGGCGGCGATCTTGCGGACGTCGTCACCGAGCTTTTCGGTTTCGACCGCTTGCGCCGCGACATCGGCGGTGGCGGCGGCCAGGGCGCCGTTGGCGCTGGCGAGAGCGGAGACGACGATCAGCTTGCGCGGGCGTTGCGGCAGCATCTCGATCACGTCGCCGTCGGCGTCCGCGGGCTCGAGAGCCTTGCCGACTTTCCAGTAAGTGCCGGCCGCGGTGGGCTTGATGCCGACCTTGCCGGAAGCGAGGGCGTAGAGATCGGCACCGAGCGTGATCGCAACGCCGGCCACGACGGGCAGCGTGCGATTCGTGAGCGCGAGAAACTCGACGCCGATCGGATCTTCAGCGGCGCCGGCCTCGTCGGTCATGACGCAGATCGGCTCGTCGGAAGTGGCTGCAACGGCGGCGATGTGGTTTTTATCCGCACCGATCTTGCCGAGCAGGAACCGAGTCGCGACAGCCGCAGTGGCGAAGTAGCTTTTGCCGTTCTCGTGCGTGCCCCAGTTTGCCGGCAGCGTGTTGATGGCGCCGACGAGCCGCGAGCGGCGCATCGAGCGATTGTGATTGGCGACTGCGTAGATCGCGCCCGCGCAGAGCGCGGAGACAAGGAGCACGTTCAGCGTCGCTTCGGGCGCGGAGAGCGCACCGATCACGAGGCCGACTGCGAGGATGATGAAAGACAGAATCTTTTTCATGCTGAGTTGGATGGAGGTGAGTTGGATGGGTGGGAATTCGGTGGGAAAAAAAACGGCGAGCCGCTCAGGCGTTGCTCTTGTCGTTGGTGAAAAGCTCCGGCTGTTCGGTGCGGAGCGCGTTGTAAGCGGTGATGCGATCGCAGCTCGCCGCGGTCATTTTCTTCGTGATCGCTTCGTTGATCGCGGTGATGCGCTGCTTCGCCTCAGGCGAGGTGGTCGCGCCGCGGCGCGCGCCGACGTCGGCCTTGCTCTGCGTGTTCACGGCTTTCTTGAGCTTGCCGAGTTCGCCTTCGATGGCGGCGAAGTCCGCGCCCTGGGCGGTGAACTTGCCGAGCCACTCGGGGCGCTGCGCTTCCGTGAGGCGGCCTTCGTTGATGGCGGTCGTGATCACGACGCCGGCGCGGGCGGTGCGCTCCGTGGCGAGCTGCGTGCGGAGCGTCGCGGCTTCGTTGATCGCGGTCTGCGCCTGCGATTGAGTGCTGGTGAGCTGCGCGGTGAGCGTGGTCTTTTCGTTGACGGCGGTGGCGAGCTGGCCGGCGTCGGCCACGAACTTCGTGGCGACGGGCACCGCTTCGTTGACGGCGGAGGCGAGCTGCTCGTCGGTGACGGTGGCGGCGTTCGCGACCGGGCGGCCGAGGGCCGCGAGGAGGGCGATGATGTAGTTTTTCATGACGGGATTTTCGGTGGGAGTTTCATCCGGCAGCTTCTCGTTCAGGCCGATGTAGGTGCCGGGGATGTTGGGTTGATTGGTGAGGCCGATGGAAAGGAGCTGCACCGGGCGGAACGCTTTGCGGCCCTGGTGCGTGGTCGGGAGCATGCCCCAGTTCGGGGAGAACGACGTGAACGCGGGCGCATCGCCGCCGACCAGGCGCGTGCCTTCGTCGTTGTAGGCGAGACGCAGGCGCAGGCCGGTGTCGGTGGCCTGCACTTCGCGGATGCGCCCGACGGCTTGCGCGTGGATGCCGGGATTCGCGCGCTTCCAGGCTTCGTCGTCGGGATGGCCGACGTAGATCGGCTCGCCGCGGAACATCTGCGCGATGCGGTTCGCGCGATCGTTGAACGCGGAGACGATTGCCTCGGCCGCGGCGCGATCGAACACCTGGAGGCCGACGGCGTTCGGATAGACGCCGTATTTGATCTCGGTCCATTCGGATTTGCCGTCGAAGGCGACGTTGCACGCGTTGACCAGGCGCTGAAGCGCCGGCGCGGCGTCGTTGACGGCGCGGGTGAGAGATTCAACGCGGAGGCCGCAGAGAGCGCAGAGGAAGCGGAGGAAGTTTTTCATTTCGTGGCGGATTGAATTTTCTGGCGCGCCTCCGTGGCACCGGAGACGAGCGTGGCGGAAAGGATCTTCTCGAAGGCGAGCTGCGTCTGCGCGTCCTTGAGCACTTCGCGGTTGAGGCGCGGGAGGTCGCGCTTCAGCGCCTCGAGCGCGCCGTCGATCTTGTCGTCGGGCAGCGCGAGGATGGCGTTGAGGCGATCGACGAGCGGGCGCAGCGCCTTCGCCTGGGCTTCGCTCAATTCCTTCAGCGCATCGGCGCGGAAGGTTTGCTCGAAGCGCGTGCGCTCATTGGCGGCACGAGCCGCGAACGGATTGGGCAGCCCGTTCGACAGGCTCAGGGCTGGCGACGCCGGCGGCGTCGCCAGCTCGTCGCCGGCGGCGGGCTCGGCGCGGCCGTAGCGCTGCATGAGCTGCTTCTTGCCGACGGGCACGCCGGCACCCATGAGGAACTCGTCGGTCGCGCGCTCGCGATCGATGTCCACGCGCGCGGGCGGGTTGAGTTGGAAATACGCGAGCGGCGCGACGTCGCCGAAACGCTGACGGATCACCTGCACGTCGACGTATTCCTGGAGCGCGTCGCTGATGCCGGCCGTGTCGTCTTCCTGGAGCTTGTCGAGATCGTCGCTCTGCGGCTGGGAGCCGACGGCGCCCTCGCCTTTCGCCATCGTGGCGAGATCGCCGCCCATCCAGAGGCGCGAGAGCGCGCGGTCCATGCGGTCGACGAGTGAGGCGTGCGGCGAGCCGCCGGCGCTTTTGATTTCGAGCGGCGTGATCTTCGCGCCGTCGTTCGTGACGAGCGCCAGATCCTCGCCGAAGCCGCTGACTGCCTCGACCAGCGCGTCCCACTCCGGCGAATCTTTTTGCGCCGACGTGGAGGCGTGCAGGCCGGGCACGCCGAATTTTTCGATGAAGGTCACCCACGCCTTGAGGCCGGTCGGCGTCTTGAACAGGTAAGCGATGCTCGCGGCGAACATCAGGCCCTCGCCGGCGTTGCACATCCAGTTGCCCTCGCCGAAGTGTTCGTCGAGATCCACGCCGTCGGTGGCGTGGTCTTCCAGGAGGAAGCGGAGCTTGCCGGTCTTGTTCTCGAAAAACTGGAGCGGGAGAAACTTGAACTGCGCGGTGAGACCGCCGGGCGCGCCGGGCTGCCAGATGATTTCGTGGACGGCGTAGCGCATGGCGACGGCCGTCATCATCTGCTTGATGAGCTGGCGCACGCCGCCGCGCTCCATTTCGTTCAGGCCGTCGAAGGCGGTGAGGTTGTTGTAGAAATGCTCGAGCGCTTCCTTGTGCGCCTTGGCCTGCTCGGAATCGTCGACCGGCAGGATCTCCCACTTGAGGCTGGCGACGGCGCGGCGGCGCTTGCCGTCGCAGGGCTTGATCATGTCGTCGCGCTCGAGGATCTGCTGCCAGAGGAGCACGGCCGAGCGCAGCTCGCCCCGCGAAAATGCGTTGAGGTAGCTGACTAGGCGCGCCGGCGTGAGGCCGGAAACCGGGTTGGCGAAGAGGAGCTTGAAGAGCCGGGCGCGCTGGGCGCTGACCTTCGAGGCGGGGGACTTGGAGGTGCGGGCCATCAGACGGTCCCTCCTGCCGGGCGTCCGGCGAACTCCTGACCAGCCCCAAGGGAGGCTTTGCAACGCCGTTGCAAACGAACGCACAGCGTTCTTTTACAATTTCGCGGGTCATGGGGCGCAAAACCGCCCCAGCGCGTATAACGCAAAATTTCAAGCTGGCCGATTTTCGTGCTCAAATTGCCTCCCATTTGGTTTCGCGGTCGGCCGAGGCGCGCGGCACGCGGGCCGCGGCAAACGGCACCGCCTTGCCTGTGCCGCCGATCGTCTCGGCCAGGGCGCTGTAGCCGTTGGCGAACAGGAAATGGTTATCCAGGCCGTCGACGTATTCGCCGACCTCGCCCGTCTTGTCGTCCTTCACGCGCTGCGAGCCGGCCAGGAAGTGCGTCTCGACCACCTCGAGGATGCCGGGCGAGCCGGGATCGCGGCGCGGCAGGCGCATGGCGGGCTCGGTGCGGACGGCGTTGCGGCCCTCGATCGTGCGCACGACTTCGATCACGTTCTCCGTCGGCGTCAGGAATTCGCGCACGACGCGGTCGATCGTCTCGAAGCGATTGCAGGCGATCATCGGCACAAACTTCGTCAGGCCGCCCTCCTGGAACTCCGCCGCGCCTTGCTCGATGCCGGCGCCGAGTTGGTTCTTCGTGAACCGCACGACGGCGCACTTCAGGCCGAGCCAGCGCTGATTGCGGCCGTCCCACGTGAGGCCGCCGGGCAGAGCCACGTGCGCCTCGCGGCTGCGGAAGTCGATCGACGGCCAGCGGTCGAGATCCGTGAGGCCGTTCAACACGAGCGCGAGGGCGCGCGCCTCGCTCACCGCCGGACGCTCATCGATGAACAGCGTCGTGATGGCGTCAGTCTGGAAAAGCGTGGAGACGCGGCCGACCACGTCGCCGAGCGCGATCTGCGCGGCGTTGACCAGGCGCTTGTCGCCCTGGCTCTGCGTTTCGCGGCAGATATACCAGCAGAGGTCGCCCATATCCAAGCCGCCGAAGCGCGGCGCGGTGGCGCGGCGTTCGCCGAAGAAAAAGTTGCCGGTGGTGCGCGAGCGCGCGAGCACCTCGGGCGTGAGCGCCTGCGCGGCGCTCTTCGGCATGGCGCGGCGGTCGCAGTTGAAAGTCACCATCTCCTCGGCATCGCCGACGGCGCGCGTCCAGTGCGCGACGATCTGCTGAAGATCGATCGCGAGCGTGCCGATCTGCGCGACGCGGAAAGTGAATTGCTGCATCGCGATCTTGCCCGGCGCGCGGTGGTGCCAGATCGGGCGCTCGCAATCGAGCGGCTCGCCCGTGATCGGGTGCGCGTAGTAAAACACGAGGCCGGGCTGATACGTGGCGACGACCGTCTCGGAGCCGGGCCGGCGGAAGTCGCCCTCGTAGCCGAGCACGGGATCGTCAATGCGCGGCTTGCCGGTGACGGCGCAGCGGCAGATCTGCGGCCACGCCTCCTCGGGATTGATGAAGCCGGCGGGCTGCTCGGTGACGTAGCGGTGACGGCCGAGCGTCTTGACGTAGCGTTTCTCGTCGAGCGCATCGCGCACGTCTCGCGAGGCGAGGAGCACGACGCCCTGCGTTCCGTTCTTCCAGACCTTGTTTTGCCCGGCGCCGTGCACGCGCTGCGTGCCGATCTCCAGGTGAAAGCGCAGCTGCGACACCGTCATGCGGCCGGAGGCGAACTTCGCCATCGCGGGTTTGATGTCGTCCTTCTCGTCCTCGATCACGACGTCGGCCGAGAAAGTCGTCGGCGGTTTTTGCAGGCCGCGGAACATTCCGACGGCTTTGCGCTTTCCGTCGGTGACGAGGAACGCGCCTTTCGTGTTCACGGCTTTGCCGGACTCGTTGACCGAGCGGCCGACCTTCGTCATCGCGGCGCACCACGGGATCTGATCGAGCACGTCGGGCCGAAACTTCGCGTCGACGATGCCGTCCGCCAGGCCGTCGTCGGGCAGGTAGACGATCGGGTTGAGAAACTTGACCGCGGAGACGAACGCCGCGAGCGCCAGCTCGAGCGTGGTCTTGCCGAACTGCGCGCCGCCAGCGAGGCCGAGCTTTGCATCCTTCAGCCGCACGCCCGTCTCGGAGCCGAGGATGTGATCAATGAGGTGCACGACCTCCTCGAGCGCGGCGCGGCCTTCGAACGTGTAAGGGCCATACGTGCCGGCGTCCGCGGCCGACATCAGCTTCACGCGCATCACCTCGAGGAGAAACTGGTGAAACGTCGCGACGCGCGGGATGCCCGCCACGGCTTGCGGCGAGATCATGGCGTCGAGCTTGTCGACGGCGGACTGGGCGCGCATTGCGACCATCAGTTGCCTCCCTTGCGCAGCGCGGCTTTCATCGCCTCGAAATGTTTCAAGGCTTCCGCGTTGCCCTTGATCTCCGCGTGCAAGGCTTCAAGGCCTTTCTCCGCGTCGGTCTTTTTTGTGTGCTCGAACTTCTCGCGCTCGAGCTGCAGGCGCTGGCTCTCCAGTTCGCCGCGGCGCAGCGCGGTGAACAGTGCCGGGTCGCGATCCTGCGCGGCCTGAATCTCGAAATTGATCTGCGCGACCTTCGCCGCCTGCTCGGCCGTCACCTTCAGCTCGGGCATCTTGCGCAGCGTCTGCTCCAGCTGCGTCGAGGTCGACGCGGCCATCCGCAGCGTGCAGCTGCGCGGATACCAGGAGAAGAACTCCGAGGCCGCAGCCGGCGAGGATTGCACGTCGTGCTTTTCCGCGAGCCAGGCGAGCGCCTTCGCGACGGACGTGCTGCGCAGCTTCTGGAAGAACGCTTCCTGGAGCGCGTCCGGCAGCGTCTTCAGTTTGGAGTCGGAGCGCACCTTCATGCATGGGCCTCCTGCGGGGACTTGCCGCGCCGTAGCTCGGAGAGCGAAGGCGGGTTGCCGGCGGCCGCACCCCTGCGACCGCCGGCGCTTTGCACAACAAGCAGAACCCCAAAGCCGGCGCGGGGCGCCGGAAGTTTCAAGTGGCAAGGGACAAGTTCCAAAGGCGAAGCCTCGGCTTCTCTGGCGGCGAAGGTGGACGGAGTCACACAGGACCGGATCGATGCCGGGTTCGACGACGTTGCACCGCAGATGGGATATGAAGGAACCACCGGCGGGCCGAGGGCTTCCGCCGGCGCGACGGTCACGGCCGCGACGGCGAAAATCAAAATGGCTAGCGCATCGAGCGCGATGCCGAGGCTCTGCACTTTGCCGGCGCTGATCGCTGAAAGCTGAAAGCTGATCGCGGGCTCGTTCACAGCTTTTCCTCCTGCAGCGCGGAGACGCCGAGCGCGCCGATGCGCCAGCGCTTGCTGCCGAGCGGCGACGTGAAAAAGAAAACGAACGAACGATCCGCCAGTTCGCGCAGCGCACGCTCGATCTCCGGCAGCGTCAGCGCGGAGTGCCGGCCGCGACGCATGTCTGTGAGCAGATCCGCCGCGGCGAGGCCGAAGTCGGCCGCGGGACGGAGCGCGAGCAACAGGTCGACGTGCAGAGCGTTCATCAAATGAGATCCTTCGTTTCCCGCAGCAGCTGGATCGTGCGGCCCGGCACGGCATCGATCCGCCGGTTGAGATCCTTGATTTCGAGATCGAGCGTGTTGCGCAGCGCCTTCTGCTCGGCATCGATGCGGGTGAGTTCGCGGTTGATCTCCTCGCGCTCGCGCGCGATGCGGCCGTGCAGATTTTTTGCCTCGTCCTTGGTGGCGTAGGTCGTCGCAGGAGTCGGCTGCTCCTTCATATGCGATTTGTAGAACGTGAGCGCCTGGTTGATCAGGAACAGCGTCGCGCTGCCGCCGACCACGAACACAATGAAGGACGGGATCGCCTGGGCGGACAGTTGAGCGAGCAGCGGGAGCATCGTGGGGGCCTTGGTTGCGTGCTCTTATTTCGACTCCTCGCCGGGCTTGAGCGTGCGCTCGTAGCCCTCGGCGGTGATCTTGATGTTCGGGATCCACGCGTTGTTGTGCTGAATCTCCACGCGGTCGGCCTTGACCTTGCCGCCTTCGCGGCGGAGGCCGTCGACGTGCACCGTCGTGCTGGAGAATTTTCCGGTGCGCACGTAGTCAAGCTTCGTGGCGGTGATCGGCGGCACGAAGCCGTCGGGCGAAACGCAACTGGAGAGGAGCGAGGCGAGGATCATGGCAGCGAGGAGGCGGAGGGTTTTCATGCGGCGGCGTTGAGCGGTTCGAGGAGATCGTCGGTGCGGTGCAGCTGCTGCATCGTCTGTTCGAAGCGCGCGCCTTTCTCCCACCAGGTGGAGTGGCTGAAGTCGCCTTCGTGGAAACTGAGCACGCGCGGATCGTCGATCGGGCGCGCAGCGAGCCCGGCTGTGCCGTAGCCGAGGCCCGCCCAGCCGAACAGCGTGCGCGACACCTTGCCCAGGCGCAGCGCTTGGTCGCGCCCGGCGGTGTAGGTGGCGAGGCGGGCGACGTCGCGCTCCTCGAGCGCGCGCAGAAAGTCGGGCGCGTCTGCCGCAGGCGAGAAAAGGTGCGCGCTCCGAACGCGCTGCTTGAAATACCAGGGCTGCTGCCCGCGCAGAGCGAGCACACGCGCGATGATGTCGCACCCGTTGCTGTGGCCCACGAGCACGATCTCGTAGCCGGCGCGCTCGTAGTAGCCCATCATCGTCGCGATCTTCTCCGCGCGCTCCTGCTGCCCAAAGCGGCGCGTGAGCGCGGAGGCGGCGTATTCCCACTTCTCGGCGCGGTGGAACGAGCGGCAATGCGTCCAGGTGACGGCGCGATCCGTCCAGCCGTCGTGATCGCCGGGGCGCGCGAGGATGCCGTTGACGAAAATGAAAACGCGCTGGCTCATCGGACGTGGCCTCCGCGTTTGGGGCCTGGCTTGCCCGGCGCATCGATCGGGATGATCGCGCCGTGGCCGCCGGTGTGCGCCAGCAGATCCACCGCCAGCGCGCGCAGGCGCACGACTTCGCCGGCGAGATTCAGCGCGTGCGAACCGGAGCGGACGAGCACGCTGACATTCGCCCCGTTGACGACGGGCGGCGAATATGCGAGTATCTGTGCAGTCGGGGCGTTCAACGCCGCCGACAATATCGGGAAGCGGAGAAAACCTTTAGGAGCCGGTTGAGCCGGTGGAGTCCATTAGCCTTTTTCTCCCATACCCTCTCGGGAGAATGCCGGAGGAAACGCCGCCGCGCTAGCGCAGGTTCTCGAGGAAATCCGTCGCCGCGTGATCGACCAGACAGCGGATCGAACCGCGCCGCACCTCAAGGATGCCCGTCGCCTGCACGCCGCGCAGCTCCATGCGCAGGCCTTGCACGAGCACCGCGCTGCCGATCTCGACCTTGCCTTCGTAGAGTTTCACCGACACCGGCATGCGCAGGGTGACGTGCGAGGGCCACGTGCGCGGGTGCTTCGCCGTCCAGGCGAACGGCGTGGGGCCGAGATCCAATCGCTTGTTTGGATCCGGCGCGCTACTCGGCGCAGCGTGAGTGGCGAGGAGGAGAAAAGCGGAAGCGAGCAGCGCTTTCATCGCGTGATCAGTCAGCTGGTGGCGGCGGCGGCGGCCATTCGTCGAGAGGAAACTGACGTTTCAATCGCTCGAAAAGCACCGGGAATGCGTTCGGGTTTTCGGCGAGATCGGCTGCGTCCATCAGTTGCGTGAAGTAGTCTTCGCAATCCTTGCGCGTGGAGGGCGACTTCCTGTCTGTGAACCGAGAGGCCACCACGCCATAGATATCCGAGCGGGTCTCTTCGACGCCCCTCGCTTTTTCACCTAAATTCAGGCGCTTCTCGTCAACTGGGTTGACGTGCTCGCTGTCAACTCCCGCCACTTTTTCCAGCCGCTCAATCTTGATCTGAAGTAGCTCGTTCACCTCGCGCTGCGCGTTTTCCAAGTAGGATAGCCATACGCGAGACACGCCCAGCCGCTCTGCCATTTCGTCTTGGCTGAGTTGGAGAGTGGCGCGCAGCCGCTTGAGGCGGTCGGCCCAAGGGGGCGGGGAATGAGACACCTGCTTTGTCAATTCGGTTGATATTTTCGGTTGACGTAAACGCAGTTGACAGTTGTAAACCTAGTTCATCCGAAAATGCGTCAACGAAAGCAAGCGGGGAAAACCCTCAAAAAACGCCTGGTCGACCTCGACCTCTCTGTGACCGACCTCGCGAAGCAACTCGCACGGCCGCGCCCGACGGTGAGCGCCGCGATCCATGGCGCCAAGTTCCCGCTGCTGCGCGCCAAGATCCGGGAGGTGCTCGGTGTCTGACCTCGAGACAGCCGCGCTGCGCACGACCGCGCAGATCGCGTTCCGGTTTATCGACACGCTGAGCGAGCGCGAACGCGAGCAGGTGCTCACCGCGCTCGTCGTCACGTGTCCGCAGGAGGAAGGCGAGATCGCGCAGCGCGCGCTCTACCATCTCCAGCAGCAGCGGAAAGAGCAGATGACGCTCAAGGCCATCCTCGAAGGCGTGAAGTAACATGGCCACCGCGCACCAGCTCTCGCTCACCTTTGCGTGCATCGACTTTCCCGATCGCACGACGGTCTCCGTGACGGAGATCGCGGCGAAGCTCGGCTACTCGTTGCAGCACGTGCTCGATCATATCGACGAGGGCAAGCTGGTGGCGCTCGACAGCGCACTCGTGCAATCGCGCCGCAACCTGCGCGTGACCGTCGACGAATATCGCCGCTGGGTGCTTTCGATGCTCACCGGCCCGCAGCGCCGCACGTTCCTCGCCGAGCTGACACCCGCGCAGCTGCGCGAGATCCAGCGCGAGGCCACCGAACTCCTCCGCTCCGTCGCCGCATGAACGACCCCACCGCGATGCTCCAGATCCGCGCGCTCGTGAAGAACGACACCACGCTCGTCGCGCACCTGGCCGAAGTCGCCGCCAGCGCGCCGACTGTGGCCGACGCCTCGCTCGCGCTCACGCATTGGCACCACGCGCAGCTGCGCCTCGAAAAGCGCGAGCAGCTCCTGCGCAGCGAGACCTCCCTCTTTCTGTCCCGCGAAGGCGGGGCGCGTAACAACCCGACGGCGTCGCACCTCTGCCACGATGCGAAGCCGGTCGCCCGCATCGCGACGCCGTCGGCCTCTTCCTCAACCCCGATAAAATCATGAGCACTGCACAACCCCGCAACGTTTACTCCATCCGCTTTCCGATGACGAAGGAGCGCACCGGCTATCGCCGCGGCCCGCGCTTCCGTCGCGTGGTCGACAGCACCGGACTCGGCGGCGCGCCCTTCTGCGCGGCACGGATGATCAACAGCGCGATGCTCTATCGCGATGCCGCGCCGCATGCGCGCGCCGAGCTCAACAAGGCCGACCGCCTCGGCATGCGCGTGTCGGCTCTGTGGGCGCGCGTATTCGCGGGCCAAATCGAAAACGACGATCCGCGCATCGAGGCCGCGCAGCGCGAGCGTCACGAGCTGATCACGGCCGTCGCCGGCGACTTCGGCGGATTCCGCTCGATCGAGGAACGCAAGACCGACGCCGCCGAAGACGTCGCACGCATCACGCACGCCGCCTGAGCAATCCGCACTCCGCATTCCGCATTCGCCATGCAAGGTAACTTCAAAGCCACTGCCGCGCTCGTGCTGCTCGACTCCGTCGACGTGCCGGCTCCGCACCGCAAGAAATTCAGCGACAGCGTCGCCGCCGAATTCACGCAGATCGCGCGCTCCAACGTGGAGAACTCCGTGCGCGCGATCCTCGTCGGCATCGGCCTGCACGCGGTCAAGAAGAGCCTGCCGCGCGGGCAATTCGAGGAGTGGAAAAAATCCCACCTCACGCGCGGCGGCTACTGGACGGAGAGCACCGCGCGCAAGAACGCGTCGTTCTTCATGCGCCTCTCGATCCAGGTGCTCGAGGAGCTGAAACCCTCGAAGCAGGAAATGCTCGCGCTCACCGCCGGCGGCGACGTGACCCTCTCAAATGTTACCCAGTCGGGTAACATTCGGAAATTCATCGGGCGCCTGACCGAGTTCATCGGCGAGCGCAGCCTCAACGATCTGCTCGATGAGTTCGGCATCAAGGATGCCACCAGCGGCGGCGGCGCGCGTGGCACGGGCGCGATCGCGGCCGACACCGACACCCTCCTCGAGGACGCCGGCCAGCTCTTCATCAACTTCGACCAGGTGTTCCTCGATCCGAACCAGCTGAAGCGTTTCACCGCGAAACAGCTCGACGACTTCGAGCGCCAGCTGGCCGACCGCCTCGAACGTCTCCGCCAGCTCAAGGCGAAGCTCACCCGCCAGGAATAATCCCATGAACGAAATCGCCGCCCAATCCTCCGCGCTCACCGTCACCCCGGCCGAGATGGTGATGCCCGCGCACGTCGCGGCCGTCGTGCCGTTCACGGATCACCAGGTCTACGAGGGCCTCTCGCTCGTGCAGAAGCAGCGCGTCTCGCTCCTGCTCCAGCTCCTCGGCGAAATGGCCACCGCGCCCGACGGCATCGTCGCCGCGGCGGATCGCCTCGCCGTCGCCTACGCGGGCAACGGCTTCTCCGCGCCCAACCTGATCCGGCTCTACTACAAGTTCCGCGCCTTCGAGCGCGCGAAGAAAGGCACCGGCTGGCGCGCGCTCGCGAAGATCTACGCGAAACCGAACGAGCAGCTGCCGGCGGAGTTCGTCCAGGAGTTCAAGCGCCGCGTCGAGGCGAACAAGCGCGACAAGTCCACGCGCGCCGTGATGGAAGACATCCGCGCCGAGTGGGCCGCAGGCAAATCGATCCCCGGCTACGGCACGTGGGTGGAGTTTTTCAAATGCACGCGCCCGACCGAGGACGTGCCGGCGCGCTGGCCGTTCGGCTTTTATCCGGGCGGCTGGGGCAAATCCAATCTCTACACCAAGCAGCCCTCGCGCGCGCAGCGCGCCTTCGCCCGCCGCGGATTCGCCGCGATGCAGCGCTACATCCCGCACGTCGTGCGCGACACCTCGGCCCTGCGCCCGCTGCAACTGATCACGATCGACGACTTCGAACTCGATTTCCTCGTGCGCGCCTTCAACCCCGTGAAGCGCCGCTGGGAAATCTGCCGCTGCGCCGGCTTGCTCGCGATCGATGTCGCCACGCGCCGCAAGCTGGCGATCGCCATCGTCCCGCGCTTCAAGCTCACGAAGAAGGAGCGCGCGCAGGCCGACGCCCGCACCGCCGCGCACGCCGACCTCGTGGAAGGCGAGGGCGAGACCTCCGAGGAGAAACGCACGCGCATCAGCATCACGCGCGGCGACGTGCAATCGCTCCTGCACGTGGTGTTCAGCACCTACGGCCGCCCGGCCGACTACGGCGTCACCATCCTCTGCGAAAACGCCTCGGCCGCGATCACGGCCGACTTCGAACTCGCGCTCGAGCTGCTGCTCGGCGTGCAGGTGGCGCGCACCGGCCTGATCGCCGACAAGACGCTCGGCAACGGCTTCGTGCAAGGCGGCGGCAAGCCCTGGGAAAAGGGTTGGATCGAGTCGCTCTTCCGCACCGCGTGGAACCGCCTCGGCGCCGCGCCCGGCCAGAAGGGCAGCAGCTACCAGGACAAGCCGGCCGACCTTGAGGCGAAGGTCGCCTACGCGGAAAAACTCTTCGCGCTCGAGCAGCTTTCGCCCGAGCAGGCCGCGCAGCTGCGCGTGCCGTTCTTCACGATCGACCAGGCGCTCGACGGCCTCAACGCGCTCTTCACCCGCCTCGAGCAGCGCGACGACCACCGCATGATCGGCTTCGCCGAGCGCTTCGTCTACCAGCTGCCCGGCGTCGCCGGCGAGGTGAGCGAGAGCGCGCTCGCCACGCTCGACCAGGAGCAGCTGCTGCAGGCCGTGCCGCTCCCGCGCCGCGAATCCTCGCTCGAGCGCTGGCAGCGCCTGATCGCCGAGACGCGCTTCCAGAAGATCGCGGACTACGTGCTCGCGTGCCTGCTGCTCACGCCGAAAAAAATCACGCTCAAGAATCTCCGCCTCACCTTCTCGCACGCCGGCACCGGCTACACGTTCGCCGACGCCGACTCCGAAGTGATGAAGCTGCCCGACGGCACCGACGTGCTCGGCTACTTCGACCCCGCGCGCCCTGGCACGCTCTTCGTCACCGATCTCAAGGGCGCCTACCTCGGCGCCGTGCGCCGCCGCGGCGTGCCGATCGACATGCTCAACCACGCTGCGATCAGCGCGGAGGCCGGCGAGATCGCGCGCCTGGTGCGCGCCCGCGTGGTCAACGAAGTGCGCGACCGCGCCGCCGAGGAAAACGCGCAGCTCGCCGCCGACGATGCGCACAACGTGGCGCTCCAGCGCGAGGCCGGCATCGCCGAGCCCGTCACCCATCTGCCCGCTCCGTCAACGCTCCCCAGCACGTCTCGTGCGCTTCTCTCCGGGGTTGAAACCATCACGCCGGCCACTGCGCCGCGCCACGATGAAGCCGCCGCGCCGGAGCGGGCAGCCAATCGCCCGCTCGCCAAGCGCCTCGCCCAGGCCCCCGCGCGCGACGCCTTCGCCACCGAGCGCTCCGCGCAGCTCGCGCACGGCATCGCCGCCGACGTCGGCGCGCAGCAGCAGCGCGCCGCGATCGCCGGCCGCACCCGCGCCGCCGGCGAGGCGCTCAGCGCCGACGATCTCGCGGCGCTCACGCAGGCGCCCGCCGCGCCCGCACCCGTCGAGTCCAGCGACAGCATGAAAGATTTTCTCTGAGCGACGCGGCAGCCCGCCGCGACGCGCACAACAAAACACCCCCCATGAGCACAACGACAGCAGCACCCGAAGCCGCGCCCGGCCAGACCGAGCGCCAGACCAACCGCATCCCCGGCCCGCGCGTGGAAGCCTCCACCGCCAGCCTCCCGATCGACCAGCGGCAAGCCATCCTCTGGCTCCACTCGTTTTATTGGGACAGCGAACTCGGCCTCAACGACGTGGCGCAGAAGATCGGTTACGACGGCTCGGTGCTCAGCCGCGTGTTCCACGGCCGCTACGAGGGCGACCTCAAGGCGGTGGTCGCCGCCATCGTGAAGTTCCGCGCGCTGCTCGCCGAGCGCGCCACGATCAACAAAGCGCCGTTCCAGCGCACGAGCCTCTTCGAGACCATCGAGGAAAGCTGCAACGCGCTCCGCACCTACCAGAAGATGGGCTTCCTCTTCGGCGAGTCGCAGGTCGGAAAAACCACCTGCCTCAAACACTACGCGCAGATGGGCGAATACAACCACGGCCGCACGGTCTACGTGGAAATGCCCGTCGGCGGCACCTACACGGGCTTCCTCACCGAGCTGGCGGGCAAGATCCGCGTGAGCCCCAACCAGCGCACCGGCGAACTGCCCGCGATGATCAAAAAGCATTTCCGCGACGACATGCTCCTGATCGTCGACGAGGCTTCGCGCGCCGCGGTGGGCGGACGCCAGACGAGCAAGACGCTCGACTTCATCCGCGCCATCTATGACGAGGCGCAGTGCGGCGTGCTGCTGTGCGGCACGAACATTTTTCGCGACCAGATGGCCAACGAGGCCATGGAGCCGTTCCTGCGGCAGATGCATCGCCGCGTGCTCTTCCGCCGCCAGCTGCCCGACCGCCCCAGTCGCGCCGATCTCAATCTGTTCGCGAAGCACTACGGCCTCGCGCCCGCCATCGGCGAAGCGTTCGACCTCCAGAAAGAGACGATCGTGCGCCACGGCCTCGGCGTGTGGATCACGACGCTGACCGCCGCCGCGCGCATGGCCACGAACAAGCGCCAGCAGATGACGTGGGAGCACGTGATGAAAGCCCACGCCTTCCTCAAGAAACTCGAACGCACCCCGGAGCAGGAGGACTGACGCCATGCCACACAAGCCCGCCAATCCCCCCGTCGTCATCAACGGCATCCTCTCTCGCCCAGCGTCCCGCGAATACACCGTGCTCATGATGCGCCACGGGCATCGCTTCGAGTTCTATCCGCCTAAGCCGTGGCGCTCCAATCTGCGCATCCGCGCTTTCGCGCACACGATGTTCGTGAAGTGGTTCGGTCGTTCGCCCGATCGCCGCCGCCTCAATTGGCACGATGACGGGTTTATGGCCGAGTGCTGCGACCGTCGCGGCAACTGCGTCCAAGTCGAGCAATTCAACCACGGCGATCCGCGTCACTCCAACGGCACCTGGAACAAGGTCGAACCGATCAAGCCCGCCGCGCCACTGCTGCTCACCTGGCCGGCCGATGAGAGGAGAGCATCATGAGCGCCAAGCTCTCCATCGGCGCGCGCGCGAAAGGCAACCGCTCGCGCGTGGCGCGTGGCGGCGGACTGATCCTCGCGTTCGGCTTCGCCGCGAACGGCATGCCGCTCGAGTGCATCGTGCGGCCGAATGCCGAGCGCGCTGCGTTCCTCGGCATGGCCGCGCTGCGGCTGCGCAAATCGAAAATCAAGAATCCAAAATCGAAAATCCGGAGGGGCGCGTGAAACATTTTCCCGCCCGCTGCTACTCCGCGCAGATCGGCGTCGAACTCGCCGACGAAATCACTCGCGCCTCGCGAGGCCAGTTCTGGATCAGCGTCGCGCAATCGCTGCTCTGCGGCGCGCTCGGCCTCATCGCCGGCATCGTGCTCGCCCTGGGCTACCTCGCGGACCTGCCGAGCTGGCTCCGCTGAATTTTCAGCCAACAACCCCAAACCCTCAGATCCAAAATCACCATGGTCGCCATCATCAACACCACCGCTCCCGCTCCCACCGCTCAGAAGGACGATTTCGCATCGCTCGTGAATCTCCTCGATCGCCTCACTCACGCGCAGAACCAGCTCGACAAGCTCCAGCAGGTGCTCGACGCGCAACATCTCGAAACCGTGCGCGGGCACATGCCCGCCTACAAGGAACTCCAGACGACGATCGGAGAATGCGAATCCGCCGTCGCAGTGATCGCCGCGCGCAACCCGCAATGGTTCGACGACAAGAAGACGGTTGCCACGCCCTACGGCGCGGTGAAGCGCACGAGCGCCACCTCGCTCCAGGTCGCCGACGAAGCCGTGACGCTCACGCTCATCAAGGCCGCCGGGCGCCAGACGGATTTCATCAAGGTCACGGAGTCGCTCTCGCTCGAGACGCTCGAAAAGCTCGAGGATGAGCAGCTCGCGAAGTTCGGCATAAAGCGCGTCACCGAGCACAACTTCAAAGCGGCGCCGGCCGGCGTCGATCTCGGCAAGGCGGTGAAGGCCGCCGAGAAGTCCGAGAAGGCCGCCGCCAAAGCCGCGAAGAAGAGCGCGGGCGGAAAGGAGCGTGCGTCGTGAATTTGCCACGCTACCGCGTTCACGTCTGGCGCAGCATCTCCGGCGACAGCCCGGACGCCTACGGAATCCAGGTGCAGGTCGAGAAGGGCCAGCGCTTCCGTCACTGCTCAATCGTTGTTCGCGGCATTCAGCGCGCGATGATTTACCGCGAGGCAGCGCGGGCCGAAGCGGTCTGCGATGCCTTGAATAAAGGCGAAGAAATCGAAACGCGTCGCGGTCTCACGCCGCTGGCGAATCGCAGCAAGAAAGGCGGTGCGTCGTGAGCGGCCTCCAAAAGTTCATGGAGCTCGGTCACAACGCGACCTTCGTCGACGGGTTGCAGGCGCTCAAAGAAACCGGCGGCGCGGTCGTGAAGATCGTCGTCAGTGGAAAGGACGAACACCCGGTCGCGGCGATGATCATCGTGCGCGGCAAAGACGAGGCGACCGAAGTCGTGCGCGCGGTCGATTCGATCGAGAAACGCTGGGACAGCGAAGTTCCTTACCCTGCCGAATGGTTCTTTGTCTTCGATCGCGACGGCCTGCCGCTGGCGGGTTTCCCTGAACGCGGTGCGGCGGATGCCTACGCGGACGGCTGCGACTGGATCATCCTGGCCGCGCGCGAACTCCCGCAACCCAAAGCGATAGGCGGTGCGTCGTGAACCGAGTCCTCTTCACCTGTCCGCGCTGTTGCCGCACCGGTTTCTACGCGCAAGGGCTGCGCGCTCACGTTTGCCGTGGCGTTCGTCCGAACGACGGCCGACGTCGCCTCAACCAGGACGAACTTAACGAGGCGGCTGCGCAAGCCACCCGCGAGATCGCGGCGAAGTGCGGGCCGGACAATCCGCATTGCCTCCGAACTTCCAAAGGCGGTGTGTCGTGAGCGAGACTCTTTACCTCGTTCTTCAGCGGGCGCGTTACGGTTGGAGAGGAGCGCGGATCGCGAAGGTTTCGAAGAAGCGTCCAACGCTGTCGCGACCGAGCGAGCAGGCGCTAGTGAAGCTCTCCGTCGTGTTGCCGGACAACGTCCTGCAACCGCGCGAGGTTCGCGTCGAAGTTAAGTCCGAGCACATCGTTGCGCCGACGATCACGGTGACCAGTCAGCCCGCGACATGATCCGCGCCGCCGTCATCTACGCTCTGCTCGTGGTCTCCGCTTCCGCGGCCGTCGACTCTGAGCGCCTGGTCGACGCGTTGCGCGAGCGCGAAGGCTACCGCGGCCGGCCGGGCGCGTTGGGCGAGGCGGGACCGTATCAGATCCGCGCGCAGACGTGGGCGCAGCACATGCCCGGCGTGCCGTTCGCTCGCGCGCGCGAAGAAGGGCCGGCGCGTGCTTGCGCGCTTAAGCACGTGGCCTGGCTGCGCGCGCAGCTCGCCGCGCGCGGCGTCGAGCCCAGCGTGTTCAACCTCGCCGCCGCCTGGAACGCCGGCCTCGCGCGCTACGTGAGTGGCCGCGCCCCCGAGCGCGCCTACCGTTTCGCGGCCGACGTGGAGGCGATCTACTCAGAAGCCGTGCGGCGGCATCGCGACAACGGGACGCAGCACGCGCGCCGCGATCGCCGCCTCGATCAGCCGCGCCGCCTCCTCGTCCTGGGCGCGGAGCAGGAATGGAATGTTCAGCGGCGCGCGGCGGGCGCGTGGCTCGGAGATCGTCCAGCAGCGGCGCGGTTTGTCGTCGAGCGTGACGATCACGACCGGCTGAGCGCCCCGCGCCGCGAAGTCGGCCTGCGCGCACACCATGTAGCGCCGCCCGTCGACGGCGAAGACCGTCTCGCCCTGGAGCGGCACGAAGTGAGGACGCAACGCATCGATCATGCCGCGAAAGTCGGCGCGATCTGAACGGAGTCAATTTTCAACCCCAACACCCCATGGAAAACTCAAAAATCGAATGGACCGACCACACCTTCAACCCGTGGATCGGCTGCACCAAAGTTTCTCCCGGCTGCGCGCACTGCTACGCCGAGACGCTGATGGATACGCGCTACGGTCGCGTGAAGTGGGGCAAGGGTCAGCCGCGCCAGCGCACGAGCGATGCGAACTGGCGAAAGCCGGTTCAGTGGAATCGGCAGGCACCGCTGTTTCTCCAATGCGAAAACGGTTGCCGCTTTCAAAGCACGCAAGCCGGGCTCGAAGGCTTTTGCCCGAAGTGTGGCGACCCGCAGGCCGATAGTGTTCGCCCGCGTGTGTTCTGTGCGTCGCTGGCGGACTGGCTCGATGACGAGGTTCCGATTGAGTTGCTGGCCGACCTGCTTCGGCTAATCCATCGCACGCAAAATCTCGATTGGCTGCTCCTCACTAAGCGCCCGGAGAACTGGCGAGCGCGCATGGAGGCCGTGAAGGATTACGACGGCGACAATAGCATTGCTTGGAACTGGACGAAACCTGAGCCGAACATTCCCGACAACGTCTGGATCGGCACGACGGTCGAGGACCAGGAGCGGGCAGACCTGCGCATTCCCGCGGTCATCCAGATCCCTGCAAGGGTGCGCTTCCTTTCGTGCGAGCCGCTGCTCGGGCCGGTGGACCTGTCCCGGTGGCTGGACCCCGTCGGCATTCACTGCGCCGACGTGTGCCCTGACGACCGCTATGTCGATCGCAAGGTGGTCCGCACATTCAAGCGCGGAGATGAGGTTATCCCGCTCTGCCAACACTGCGGCCTTGAGGCCGAGTGGACCGGCTACGACGAGGTCGGCATTCACTGGGTCATCTGCGGCGGCGAGAGCGGACCGGGCGCGCGCCCGATGCTAATCGAGTGGGCAGATTCGTTGCGCCGTCAGTGTGTCGAGGCCGACGTTGCGTTCTTCATGAAGCAGCTCGGCGCGCACGTCGGCACGACAAACGCCAACGCGCACGACTGGCCCGAGCACGTGACGTTCGAGGAAGTCAAAGGCACGCCGCAATTCGCGGGCGCGCGCGTCATCCTCAGCGACAAGAAGGGCGGACGGCTCGCCGACTTCCCGAGCGAGCTGCAGGTGCGTGAGTTCCCGTCCGTGCCATGAGCGCACCTGCCGAAATCACTGAGAAAATCAAGAAGCTGCTGCGTCTGTCGCGCAGCTCGAACCCGCACGAGGCGCAGCTTGCCCTCGCGCGCGCGCTCGAGCTGGCGCGCGAACACGGCATCGCCGTGGAAAAGCTGAATCCCGACGAGCAGGCGAAGGAGAACACGATCACGCATCGCGATACAGACGAGCGCCAGCGGCTCAGCTACGACATAGAGTATGCGATCCGCATTTGCGCGGCGTTCTTCCGAATCTCGCCGGTGATCAGCAACAAGGTGGGCACCGATCGCTTCGGCTTCCCGTGTGTGGTGAAGTTCACGCGGTTCGTCGGAACGACGTCGGACGTGCAGATCGCGCTCTACGTCTATTCGTTCCTCGTGCACCACTTCGCCTATTGCTGGCGCAAGCACCGCGGGCGGCTGCGCAACCGGCACGCATTCGTCGACGGGATGTTCCACGGCATCTACAACAAGCTCGCCGAGGCACAGCCGGAGTTCCTTTCGCGCGAGCACGCGCTCGTCGAGCGGTCGCACCAGGACTACATCGAGGCGACGATCGGCAAGACGACGAAGCACGATTGCCGCACGCCGGACGGTGACGCGAAGGCGGCGCGCTGGGCCGGCTATCTGCGCGGCCGAGAAACCAACATCGCTGCCCCGCTGAAGGAGGGCGAGCGCACGGCGCCGCTCGCGCTGAAATGAGCACCGCAGAGCTGCAATACCGCCTCCTTTATTCGATGGTCGTCGCGGGCAAGAGCGCGAAATTTGCGGACGCTGTTCTGCGCCGCTTGTTCAAATACGAGCCGCCGTTCGAGGCGATTCGTCGTTGGAAGCAGGTCGGCATAATCGAAGCGGAGTTGCGGAAGGCACGTTCGGGTAACTACGCCAAGCTCGCGCGCGGTTTCGCCGAATTGGCCGAGAGCAAAATCAACCTGAGGAAGTGCACCCCCGCGGACCTCGAAGAAATCCACGGGGTCGGTCCGAAGACGAGTCGCTTCTTCATCCTCTGGACTCGACCGGGAGCAGAGCACGCGGCCCTCGATACTCACGTGCTGAAGTGGCTGCGTTACATCGGCCACGACGCACCGAAAAGCACGCCGAGCGGTGATAAATACGCTGCGCTCGAGAAGGTGTTTATCTCAGCAGCACGCGCACGCGGGATGACGCCGCGCGAGTTGGATTCCGCAATCTGGGACTGGTGTTCGTCGGGAAATTACTTCGACGGCGTCTGGCCGGAAAAACTTCGGAGACACGTAGCATGAGCAAACCCCTCACCAAAAAAGTTTCGCCCGCGCGCCTCGCAGATTTCACTCCGGCTTGGTTGCAACTCCGGCGCCAGATCGTCCTTCGCGACGGCCACGCCGTGCGCGCCGCGGACCGCAGCAACCAGATCGAAGTGCAGGCAATCAATACCGGTTCCTGGCACCCGCTCACGTTGCCCGGCGACGTGACGCTGTTCGCCACGGTCGACGACCGCGACGCCGTGCTGCGCGTGCTGACCGGCGAAGCGCCGCTCCCAGAGACTGGCCAAAATCTGGCCAGCCAGAATCCGACCTGAACTATGACGCCGCGCCAGACAGCGAAGTATTGGAGCGAATTTCAGCGCGTGCGCGACGTGCTGATCGCGCGCGGCATAGACAAGCAGCAGATCGAGTCGAAGCGGCACGAGCTGCACAAGAAGGCGCTGGGGCATCACAAAAGCTCAAAGGATTTCACGAACGCCGACCTCGACAAGGTGCTCGCGGCCTTCCTCGCCATCACCGAGCCGGGCAATCTCCGCGCGCAGCTGCGCCAGCTCGAGCAGCCGGCGGCGCGCAAGGCCGATGTCTGGACGCAGATCGAGGCGATCCTCTCGGAGCTGCGCATCGGCACCGACGCCGCGACGGGCGGCGGCGATCTGGCGCGGCGCCGCCTCGCCTACGTCGAGGGCATCGTCGCGCGCGTGATCCGCGGCAAGCGCACCTGGGCGGAGTTGACCGACAAAGAGGCCGCCGTGCTCCTCGGCATCATGCAAAAGCGCGTGCTCTCGCAGCGCCGCGCGAGCGGAAAACTCGAAGCCGCCCAGGCGGCGGTAGACGACGGAGACCCGTGGTTATGATGCAGCTCGGCCTGCAGTTCAACGCCCCCACGACGACTGACCAGGACGTCACGGCGCTCGTGGATCTGTTGGCCAAGGCGGATGCCTGGATGTCGCGCGAGCAGATCGGCGTCGCGCTGGGCTGGAACGAGCGGAAGGTGCGGGCCGTCGCGAGCGATTGCGACCAGGTCGTCAGCTACCCCGGCAGCCCCGGCTACAAGCTGGTGCGCAAATGCACCGCCGAGGAATATCAGCACTACCGCAACGCCATGCGGAAACAGGCGCGCCAGATGATCGGCCGGGTGTTGCGCACCGACCGGCAATTCTACGGCCACCCGGCGGCGATCGGATGAGGCTCCGCGTCAGCATCGCCTGCACCACGTTCGCGACGGCCGAGGTCGAAGCGGCCGACGTCGCGTCGGTGTTGGCGAATCCGCCGGCTGGGCAGATGAAGTTTCAGACCGGCCCGATCGTGCACCGCGTCGAACGGTTGGTGCCAGACCCGGACGACCCCAGCCAAAGCCGATGGGAGGAAGTCGATCTGCTGCCATGAGCCAGGACTCGGCATTCCTCGACGAACGCGACGAGCGCGCGGAGTTGGCCCGAAAACAAGCCGCCCGCGACCGCGACGCGCTGGCGTGGTTGCACCGGGACAACCCACCCGAAGTGCGGATCGTGGCGTTCGACGTTTGGTGTCGGCGCGAGCTGGCCGCCCGCTTGGTCTGGGACTGGGCCGGCGCGCAGAAGCCGAAGCGGATCGAGCAGGCCAGGCTCTACCTGCGGAAGATCGTGCTCGGCCTCTGGAACCGCGGCTGGGAACTCGACGGCAAGCGCCTGGCGGATCGTCTGACGGACGTGTTGGACGCCGTCGGCAAGGCACAGCGCGCGGGCAAGGTGGGCAGCTTCTGGCCGTATTTCTCCGCGTCCGTGGATCGGTTCGTCGGCCAGAACGCCGAGGAGCTACGTGAGGACGCGATGCAGATGGGCGCGCACGTCGGCCAGGTGTTTCAGACCCTAGTCGCCGGCCTGCCCGCCACGCCCTCGCTGCCCGCGCTGATCGCGCAGCAGGAGACGGAACGGCTGAACGACAAAGCCAAGCGAGTGACGCGTCAAAAGGCCCGCCAAGCCGCCGAAAAAAGCCAGCTGCCACTGCTCTGAATCGGCGTTGCAGCACGGCTGCAGGCAACCCGCCGCGCGATTATCAAATGCTTCGGAAAAGCCGTGCGCGCGCGGTGATTTTTCTCAAACTTCCTCGCGCCGCACCGCACACGAGCTAAGTCGCTGATTTTCGGCGTGATTCACTCTACTTCGGCCTGATTCAACAAATTATCACTCCCGCCCGGAATCATCACCGCGTTTCGGCACGGGCGTGGCGAGCGCGTCGCGCACCTGCGGCTCGAGCGCTTCGCCGCGGGCATCGGTGGAGATGACGCGACCGTCGCGACCGATGAGAAACACCGCCGGAATGGATTTCACCCCGAGCTGCACGGCGTATTCGTTTTTCCAACCGAGATTCGTGAAGTGCTGCGGCCACGGCATCTGCTCACGTTCGAGGAAGGCAAGGAAATGCTCCTTGGTCTTCACGCCGGACTGGATGCCCTTCGTGATGCCGCCGCCGTCGAGTGAAATGCCGATCACTTCGAAGCCCTGGTCGCGATACTTCGCGTAAACGCTCTTCACGTTCGGCATCTCCGCCATGCAGGGTCCGCACCAGGTTGCCCAAAAATCGATGAGCACGACCTTGCCGTGGAGCGTAGCGAGGTCGACCTCACGGCCGTCGGCGGCGGTGAACCTCATCTCGAGCGTCTGGCCGTGATAACCGGCTTTCTTCAGCCAGTCGGCGCCGACTTCCGCGATTGCCGCACTCGGATGCGTCGCGAGCTGCTGCGCGTGACGGCGGGCATGCGCCGGCTCCGCTGTTTGGAGAAACGCGAGGTAGGCATGGTCGATCCGGCTGCGCGAGCGCGACTCCGGATACCGCGCGAGGAAATCCTCGATCCGCTTCGCCGTGGCCGCCACGTCCACGCTCGCGCCCGCCAGTTCGGCGCGGCGCGCGTCCTCGAGCGTGAGCTGCGCGAGCGTGCTGTGGGCCTGCTCGTGCAAGGCGGGCGGCGCGTCAGCGCTGGCGAGCAGGCTCTCGAGTTGCGCGAGCTTGCGTCGATGATCGGCGGCGCGACCGGCCTCGTCGGCCGGTTCGCTCCAACGATTCATCTGCACGGCGCGCAGGATCAGTTCCCAGCGCCGCGGATCGGTGGGATGCGCGGCGGTGAACTGCTCCGCCAGATGCGCGAGCTTCGCGGCCTTCTCCTTCCAGAAGGCATCGTATTGCTCCTTCGTTCCGTTCGGCACCGCTTGTCGCGGCGTGAGGGAATAGACCTCGCGCCACGCGGCAAAATCAGCGTCGGCCTCGGCGGCGAACGTCGCACTGAAGGAAAGAAGCGCGAGGAGGAACGACGCGCGGACCGAGCGGAGAAGAAATTTCATGCGCGGTGCAGGTCAGAGGGTCTTCTTCACTTCGAAATAGACGTAGCGCATGCGCGGGTCGGAGAAGCGGCTGTAGTAACCGCTGGAATACCACGGGGGCATGCGGTTGAAGACGTTGTTCACGCCGATCTTCCACGCCGTGCCGTTAATCCAGCCGCGCCAGCCGCTCTCGCGATTGCTGTAGGGGATGCGGTAACCGAGTTGCAGGTCCCAGACGAGTTCGGAGGCGATTTCCGCGCCGTCCGTTCCGCTCGCCGTCGGATATTGGGTCGAGGGTGCGGTGGTGTTGGTGGAGAACGAATCGATGTAACGCGCGGTGACACCGGCGCGCCACGCGCTGCCTTCCCAAAACAGCGAGGACGAGCCGCGCCAGCTCAGGGCGCCCTCGTTGGTCGAGACACGCTCGACCGACTTCGCGATGGGCGAGATGCGCGAGCGGACTTTGTCCGTGTAAGTCGCGCGGCCGCTGAAGAGGAACGAGCCTAGCGCGTCGGTCGTCACGCGATAGCTGGCGTTGAGGTCGTAGCCATCCGTCTGGAAGAGCGCCATGTTGATCATGCGCGTGTCGAATCCGACGACGGGGCCGGCCCAACCGACCGGGTCACCGGGGATGACAGCGCCGCGGATCACCCGGTCGGGAAACTCGCCTTCGTTGAGCAGGAGGTCCGAATACGTGGGCGTGCGGATGGCATCGTATTTCTTGATGTCCCAGTAATCGATGGTGAGGCGAAAACCCGGCACCCAACGCGGCGTGAAGATGAAGCCGACGTTCACTGATTCCGAGGTTTCCGGCTTCAGCCCGGGATTCGGGCCGCTGACGACGTCAACCGTGTAGGTCTGGGCCTGGTTGCCGCGGCGCGGATCGATCTGCGTCGTGGTCACGGTGAAGTTGGTCGAGAAATTGTAGTCTGCCGTGAACAAGCTGCCCTGCTCCGGTGGGAAGAAGCCCTCGGTGAACGAGCCGCGGATCGCCAGGTCGCGCGTGAGCGAGAGCTTCGCGCCGGTGGCGGTGGTGAACGCCGCCTTGGAATCGTTGGCGCTCTCGTGCCGCGCGCTGAAGTTGACGTCGAAGCTCTCGATCGGCACCGGACGCCACTGGCGGCTGATGACCGGCAGGACGACTTCGCCGAAGACGGCGTCGGTGCGACGCGACTGGCGACTGTAGGCGATGTTGCGCGGCAGGCTGGTGCCCATGACGTCCACGAGCGTCTGCGGATAAACGTAGGGGCGCTTGCCCTCGTATTGCCACCAGTAGGATTCGGCGCCGAGCGAGGTCTTCACCGTGCCGGCCCGCCAATCGTAGAGATCGCCGGAAAGGCGGGCGATGAGGTTCGAGGCGTATTGCCAGTAGCGCTGCTCGCCCACGATGTTGAAGTAGTCCTCGTTCACGCTGGCCGAGATGGGATTTGCGCGGTGATCGGCGAGCGGATTGTAGATCGCCCAGCGCTGCGCGAAGGTGGCCGGGTTAGCCGCGGTGCTGAAGAAGCTGGCGAGATTGATGTTGTCGGCGCCCACCTGCGAGTCGCCGCGGATGACGGCCACCTCGCTGGTGCCGTCGAGCGACCAGTCCCACCGTTCGCCGATCTTGCCCTTGAGGCCGGCGACCGCGCGATAGGTGTCGCGCACCATCTCCGTGGTGTTGGGCCGCGCGTCGGTCATGAGCACGTTCACGGCGACGCTGCGTCCCACGAAGCCCGGCACGACGCCGGTGCGGAACGGATTGTAGGGATGCGTGGGCCCGAGCGTGAGCGTGGTGCCCGTGCCGAAGAACTTCGAGTTCTCGATGTCCTGGCGATTGCCGGTGTAGAAGAATTCGCCGTAGGCCGTGAGCCGGTCGCGGATGATCTGATGCTCGCCGCTTAGGCTGACGGTGAGCGCGCGGCTCGGGGTGTAGATGTAATTGTTCTTAAACCGCTCGAAGGTCGGCGTGAACTGATTCGCGGTAGCGGCGAAATTGGCGGGAGTGAGGGCGTTGGCCTGCGCCGGGGTCAATCCCGCCGGGATGCGGGCATAGCGGACGCCCGGCTGGCCGGGAATTCCAAGATCTCCCGTCGCCGCGGTGACGCGAATCATGCCGGGCATGTCGGTGAAGCCGCTGATGGCCGTTTCGACCGGCAGGCGGGACAGCGCGCGGTTGAGCATGTCGGGGCGGTCCGCGAAGGTGAGTGGGCCGCGATCGCGATAATTGATCGTCAGCGTGCCGGTCGTGCGGCCGTCATTGACCGAGAAGCCGTGCAGGTAAGTGGCGTTGAATTCCGTGGCGCCGCCGTCCGTGCTCGTGCCGAACTGAGCCGTCAACTCGCGGCCGGAATAGTTTTTGCGCAGGATGACGTTCACCACGCCGCCGATCGCGCCGCCGCCATACATGGCTGAACCCGACATCGGCATGATCTCAATGCGTTCGATGGCCGAGAGCGGAATGCGCGAAAGATCGCCGCTGGAGGAACCGACAAGATTGGGGAACTGTGAGCGCGCGACGCGTCGGCCGTTGATCAGCACCGTGGTCTGCTGGGCGTCGAGGCCGCGGAGACTGAGGTTGGACGCGAGGCTGCCCGGACCGACGATCTGCACCACCGAGGCTTCCTGGTTGGCAGAGCTGTAGCCTGAGAGCTCGGGCGTGTTGCGGATAACCTCCTCGATGTTCGTCGCGCCCATGCGCTCGATTTCGGCGCGGTCGATGATGTTGTGGTAGATTGGGGCGTCCTCGGTCGTCGGGATGACGCCTTTGTTGATGAGGCCGTCCACACGAGAGGAGCGAACTTCGTAGTTCTGCAATCGGACCTTGCCGTCGAGCATTTCGACTGCCGCGCCGTTCGCCGCCGCCACGTCAGCGGGACGGCTTGCGGCGTTTTTTTCCGCGAGCCCCGGATCCCTGCGCACGGCGAACGCGCCGGTCTTGGCGTCCTGCGAAACGAGCAGGCCGGTTTCAGCGAGCATCCGGTTGAGCGCGTCGCGCGGTGTGAGTTCACCTCGGACCGCGTGGGTCTGGACGCCCGCAATGGTCGCCGGGGCAAAGACGATTTCGCGGCGGGCTTGCGTCGCGAACTGCTTCAGCGTCTGCGCGGCGTCGCCGGCGGGGATGTCGAAGGGACGCTTCTCGTCCGCAGCGAAGCTCGCCGTGGCGAAGGTGAATCCGAAAAGCACGAGCGCGAGCGCCCGGCGAAACGAGGGGGTAAGGTGACTCATCAGGTGTGCGGGTTCGGAAGCTAGAACCGTGAGCGTGGATTTTCCGCTAAGAAATTTTGCCCACGAAAAACACAAATGACACGAAAGCTTATCCACGATCGGTCGCGGTCCGTTTTTTCGAATCTGCTTTTGTCGGGCCGCCGCTCGTCGGCGGGCCGCGATTGAGCGGGTGTTTCCGGCCCGGCGGCGAGGGCCGGCAGCCTATGCTGCAATCGCGAGGCGCACTCGGCATGGCCGGCGCGCTTTCGCGCCCCTCGTGTGTTTAGTGGGCCAACCGCTCCACTCACTTCCGGCGCAGCGCGATCTCGGTTTCACCGCGCCACTCGGCGCGCATGCCGAAATCGGATTCCATCAAGCGCACGAAACCTTCGACATTGTCGGAACGGAAACTGGCGCTGAGACGCAGTTGCTCGAGCGCGGGATCGGCGAGCACGAGGCGGACCGGATTGCGGCGGTTGAATTCGCTCACGATCGCACTCATCGACGCGTCGGTGAAATCGAGCAGGCGCGGCTGCCACGCGAGCGCGCGTTCCAACTCGCTCTCGTTGACCGGCACGACTTGCGGCAGCGGCGCCGCAGGTTCGAACCGGACGACGGTGCGATGGCCGGCCTCCAGCAGCGGAATTTCCGGTGCGGAGCTGCCGGCGCTGGCCGCGGGCGGCGTGACTTGCACCTTGCCCTCGGTCACGAGCACTTCGACAGATTTCGGATCGAGCCGGACATTGAAGGCGGTGCCGACGGCGCGGATGTTGACGCCGTTGGCGTGCACGACGAAGGGGCGCGCGGAATTCTTTGCGACAGTGAAATTCGCCTCACCGCGCACGAGATGAACCCGACGTTCGCCGGGCGTGAAATGGGTTTCGAGCACCGCACCGCGATTCAACGCGACGACGGAACCGTCCTCGAGCGCGCGTTCCTCGATCGGCGCAGCGAGCGCGTAGGAGGGATTGGCCGCGACCAGCTCGGTGGTTTCGCGCGGCCACCACACGAACGCGCCCAGCGCGACCGCGGCTGCGAGCGCGAGCAGTTGCGGCCAGAAAAGCACGACCGACGCGCGACGCCGCACGGGCGGCGCGAGCAAATCCGGATCGGGCACGGCGTGGACGGAATCCTGCATGCCGGCGAGGCGGTCGAGTTCGTCCCAGCCCCAACGTTGCTCGGCAATCGCGTCGCGGTGGCGCGGGTCGGCGGCGAGCCATTGCGTGTAGTCATCCTGCTCGGCGGCAGTGAGGCCGCGATCGAGACGAAGCGTCCATTCGGCCGCGGCGTGCGCGATCGGATCGACGGGCGAGTCGGCGGAAAATTTCTCGGGCGTATTCATGGGCGGGCGGTGCGGCCGTGGCCCCGGCGGCGGAAGAATTCGACACATTTGCGCAGGCCAATGGCGCCCTGCGCTTCGACGGTGTGTTCGGAAATGCCGAGGCGGGCCGCGACTTCCTTTTGGGAAAGGCCGTAGATTTTGCGGAGCGTCACGACCTGGCGGCAGCGGTCGGGCAAAGACTGGATGGCTTCGATCAAGACTTGGAAATCCTCGCGTTGTGCCAGTGCTTCCGGCGCGGCGAGGGCATCATCCAAGACACTCAGCGGGTCCATTTCCATCATGCCGGGCGGGCGCTCGTAGCCTTGATGGCGGAGGTGGTTGAGCGCGAGGTTGCGGGCGGTGACGAAGAGAAATGCCTTGGGGTTCGCGATCGGACCGGACGCGTGCGCGCGCAGGAGGCGTGAGTAGGCGTCCTGCACGAGATCGTCCACATCCGCCACGCCGGGAAAACGCGCCCGGATCCACGCGCGCAGCTTCGACTCGTGCGGGAGCACTTCGTCAACGAACCAGCGGGCTTGTTCGGGGTCTTGCGGAGGCACGGGGAGGAGCGGCGCGGAGAAGCGCCATTTCTCTTAGACACCCGGGCGGGCCGGACCAATTAAAAGAATTTTCGGAAAATCGGCTTCGGGGTTCACAAGCACCGTCAAATCCCCCATCGGTGGTGTTCTGGTGAAAGACCCCGCCCACACGAAATCCGTCACGCTCCTGCTGCTGGCCGCGTTATGCTGGAGCCTCGGCGGCGTGCTGATCAAGTGGGTGCAGTGGCCGCCGCTGGCCGTGGCGAGCGGGCGTGGGTTGATCGCGGCGCTGTTCCTCACGGCGGTGTGCGCGCGGCGGTTGAAGTTCACGTGGTCGCCCGTGCAGCTCGGCGCCGCGGTGGCATATGCGTTGACCACGGTGACGTTTGTCGCGGCGACGAAGCTGACGACCGCGGCCAACGCGATCCTCATCCAATACACCGCGCCCGTCTGGGTCGCGTTGCTCGGCGCGTGGTTTCTACACGAACATCCGCGGCGCGGCGATTGGACGGTCATGGGCCTCGTGTTCGTGGGCATGGGAATTTTTCTCTACGACGGGCTGCGCTTCAGCGGCATTGTCGGCAACCTGATCGCGATCGCCAGCGGCGTGACTTTCGCGGCCCTCGTGTTGCTGCTTAGAAAGCAAAAGGACGGTTCGCCGATCGAATCGATCATCCTCGGCAACGTGCTCGCGTTCCTCATCGGCCTGCCGTGGCTCTTGCAGGCGCCGGCGATGCCGGTGGACAGTTGGATCGCGCTCGGCGCACTGGGCACGGTGCAACTCGGGATATCGTATCTGCTCTACGCCAAGGCGGTGAAACACGTCACGGCGCTCGAGGCGGTGCTCATCCCGGTCATCGAACCGGTGCTGAACCCGATTTGGGTGATGCTCGTGCTCGGCGAAAAACCCAGCGCCATCGCACTGCTCGGCGGCGCGATCGTCATCGGGGCGGTGACCTGGCGCGCGCTTTCCTCGATTCGTCAACCGCCGCCGGAAGTTCTGCCCGGCTGAATCATGCGCAAATTCTGCCCGCTCCTCCTCACCGTGCTCTTGGCTTCATCCCTGCCCGCCCAAGAACCCTCCGAACGCGACTGCGTCGTGCTGCTGCACGGCGTCGCCATGTCGAACTGGATCATGCGGCCGATCGCCCAGGTGCTCGAGCGCGAGGGCTACCGCGTCGTCAACCTGAGCCATCCGTCGCGCAGCATGCCGATCGAGCAGATCGCGGGCGAGTGGCTGCCGGCTGAGTTGCGCGCGCACGGCGTCGAACGCGCGCCCCGCGTGCATTTCGTCGTGCATTCGATGGGCGGTCTCATCACCCGGCTTTTTCTGCGCGATCACCGGCCCCGCAACCTCGGGCGCGTCGTCATGCTCGGCCCGCCGAACCATGGCAGCGCCGCGGCCGACCGGGCCAAAACGAATGCGCTCATTCGTTGGATCATGGGGCAAAACCTCGCCCGGCTCGGCACCGGGGACGACTCCGTCGCGGCGCGCCTCGGCCCGGCGGATTTTGAAGTCGGCATCATCGCCGGCAGTTCGCACCTCAATCCGCTGTTCGACGACGACCTGCAAGGCGAGCACGACGGCGTCGTGACGACCGAGTCGGCCAAGCTGGAAGGCATGCGCGACTTCATCGTGCTGCCCCACTCGCACACCGTCATGCTGTGGCGGGGAGCGGTGCACGCGCAGATTGTCGCGTTCCTCCGCGACGGAAAATTTCAGCGGTAGCCGCTCGTTCGACGGGTCCGGCTGGCGGAGCCTGTTTGCCGGCAATAAAACCTGGCCCGACCACGCGTGCTCCAGATCGTCCGCGCGCCGATCGGCACCGCGAGGGTTTCGCTCGCGGTTGCGCCCTGGTGTCTTTCGTGGCCAAGCCGTGCCGGTCGATTCAACCCTACCCGGCGACCGCATCGCTCTTGCCGCAGCGCGGCCTCAGCTCTTCGTCTCGAGCAGCTTCTCGCCGTTGAGCTGGTAGATGCCGGAGAGGTAGCCTTCCTCAAACACCTCGCCGACCTTCAACTGGCCCACGAGCGTGAGCGGCACGTCCATCAGCGGCGGGATGCCGCCCTGCGTCATCTTCACGATGATCCACTCGTTGATCCGCGGCATCGCACCGAAGCAGCAGCCGCTCTGATCCTTCATCAATAAAAACTCCGTGACTTTGCCGTCCTTGAATTTCGTCGGCAGCATGAAGCCCGTGACTGAAACCTTTTTCGCGTCGAGCTTGCGGACGAAATCCGGGATCTGGTCCTTCGGCTTGCCGCTCGGGTCCGCGGCCGGCGGGGGCGCGCCGGGCACCATCGTCTCGTAGCCGGGCGGCACGTAATTGAACGCCGCCAGCACGCCGAAATCCACGACTTCGAATTCCTTCTTCTCGTCGGCGGCGCGCCCGGGCAGCGCCAGCGCGAGCGAGACGAGCAGCAGTGAAACGAGGAAGCGGGGAGCAATCATGGGCCGGTCGGATGGAGGTGGAAGCCGAGGTCGCGGAAATCGACGCCGCGGACCCTAATCGCTTTCACCACTCCGTCAAAGTGTTTGAACTCGCGCAGCCACGGCGCCTCGCCTTCGAAGCTGGACGTGTCGCCCACGGTCTCGCCGGTCATCGCGTTCGCCGTGGCGCGGAGCGTGATCGTCCGGCGCTGACCGCCTTGTTCCTGCACGTCGAACGCGTCCATGCTCGTGCGGACAAAATTCTCCGCGTGACCGTCGAGCACCCACGCCTGCAATACGCCGCGCGCCGCATCGAATTTCAGCTCGAGGTTGAACTGGTGTTCGCCGATCTCGACGAGTTCGCCGCCCATGAGAGGCTGGTGCGCATGGCCGCCGCCGTGGTTGTGCCCGGCGTGCGGATCGGCGGCCTTGGCGGCGTTCGCCTTCGCGTCAAGCGAGTCCTTGTTGCCGTAGGTCACCATCTCGCCGGATTTTTTTCCGCAGCCGGCGAGCAGCGTGGCCGCGAGAGCGCAGGCGAAGAGCAGAGCGAAATGTTTCATGGGAGGATTAACTTAGCCGCTGATGAACGGAGGGTAAAGCAGGGGCGCAGCTCGTCTGCGCCCGGAGGAGTCGCGCGTGCGGCCGGACGCAGTCAGGCTGCGCCCCTACATTTTCGGAAAATTTTGCTGCGCGTGTTTTCATAACACCAGCGACGTCTGGCCATGCCTTCGTCATGACACCGGCGCGATCGTCTCCGCCACGGGCACCCGATACGCTTTCCACGCCGGCACGAGTCCGCCGAGCACGGCGAGACCGACGAGCGTGGCCGGCGCCCACCAGAAAACCGGGTTCCATGCGAACGGTTCCAGCATCACGCCGGTTTGGTCCTGAATCGTTGTCGCGACGCCGAAGGCCAGCACGGCAAACGCCGCGAAGCCCAACGCGGCGCCGAGCAAGCCGATTGCCGCGGCTTCGCCGACCACCGCGCCGAAGACCGTGCGACGACGGGCTCCGAGGGCGCGCAGAATCGCGATGTCGCGCTGCCGCGCGCTCATCGAATTGTAGATGCTCACGAGCACCGAGCCGGCGGCGACCACCGCGACGAGCCACGCCACGAGCGTGAGCACCTTATCGACCCACGAGATCTTGTTGAACATGTCCGCCACGATCGTGCCGATCGGATACGCGAAGGTCATCTTGTTGCCCTGTTTGTTGATCATCGTGTCGAGCATCACGCCGGCCGAAGCCGCGCGGAGCTGGATGAGCACGGCGCTGACGTCACTCGCCGTGCGCGGATCGTGACCGGCCATGGTTTGCACGCCGCTGAGCGGAATCCAGATCACGCGATCGACCGGCGTGCCGGTTGGCTCGAGGACGCCGGTCAGCGTGTAGGTTTCCTCGTGTTTCGCGGCGGCATCGAAAGAGAGCCCGTGATAAGGCTCAAAGGTGTCGCCGATTTTCAGACGGAGCTTCTTCGCCGCGAGTGCACCGATCACCGCCTCGCGTTTTGTGGGGTCGAACAATTTTCCGCCCGCCGCCACGGCGTATTTTTTGCCGGGCAGATACTCGATGTCGAAGAGCTGCGGCACGGTGCCGACGATGCGCCAGCCGTAGAAATTATCGCCGACCGCGATCGGAATCGCGGCCTTGATCGCTGGGTGACGGCGCACGGCTTCAACGTCCTGCGCGGAAAGATTTCCCGGCGAGGCCTCGAGGTGGAAGATGGCGTTGAGGACGAGTTGGAGCTTCGAGCCGCGGGCCCCGAGCACGGCATCGAAGCCGGAATTCGTTGCCGCAAAGACCGACTGCGACTGCGTCTTCACCACCCACACCGTGAGCAACAGCCCCGCCGCCAGCGCGATGCTGCCCGCGGTCACGAGCGTCGAGAGCGCGTGTTGGCGGAGGGAGCGGTAGATGAGGTTCCAGATCATCATCCAATGGCGGATTGCGGAATGCGGAATGCGGATTGGCCGGGGTATCGGTGGTGGTCGCCGACGTCCCCGGCGGCGACACGGGCGAATTGCCGCGCTCGCACGCGTTTGGCGTCGTCAGGGACGACGACGCCCACCTTCTTGGCCACAAAAAACACGAGGGCTCGACCGCCAACGAGACTCACACCGCGCCTATAGGCGCGCGGGAACTCTCCGCCGGCCGGCCGAACACTGATCGTGTTCTTCGTGGCCAATCGGTTCGCCGGCTTTGGCGTTTGGACGTTTCGCGTTTGGGATTTCATCCTGTTACTTGGAACTTGCCCTTGTCACTTTCCCGCTGGCTCAGCAGCGGCGGCGCGATTCAGCGCCGCGAAATCCTGCACGTTTTCGAATTGCGCGAGCACCGCTTCGTCGTGACTCACGAGCAGGAGCGCGGCCCCGTTTTCCCGACAGACTTCGCGGATGAGCGCCAGGGCTTCGCGGCTGTTGCGGGCGTCGAGGTTGCCCGTGGGCTCGTCGGCGAGGACGAGTTTCGGGTGATTCGCGAGCGCGCGCGCGACGGCAACGCGCTGTTGCTGGCCGGTCGAGAGTTGCCGCGGAAAATGGTGAATCTTCTCGCCGAGACCGACGCGGCGGAGGAGCGACTCGGCGTGCGTCCGATCGACGCCGCGGCCGAACGCCATGCCGAGTTCCACGTTCTCCAGCACGGTGTGGCCCTGCAGCAGGTTGAACGTCTGAAAAATATACCCGAGCGTCTCCGCGCGCAGGCGGTCGCGGCCGGCTTCGCCGAGCCCTGCGAGATCGCGGCCGTCGATCGCGAGGTGGCCCGAGTCGGGCGCGAGGATGCCGGCGATGAGATTGAGAAATGTCGTTTTGCCCGAGCCGCTTTCGCCCCGCAGCGCCCGTTGCTCATCGGCAGCGAGCGTGAATTCGCCCACTTCGACCACGGTGTGCGTCGTGCCGTCGGGGCGACGGTAGGCTTTGGTCAGGTTCGTGAGGGTGAGCAGCGCCATGCCAAGCGGGAAGGAAGGGCCAGCGAAGCCATTCGCCGTGCTGCGTCAACCGGTTCCGGGGGGGACGCGCTTTCCTGAACCTTCTTGCCGGGGCGCAGTTCATCTGCGCCCCGACATTCCGGGCGTGCCTCGGCTCGCTCCGCGCCCGCCGGCGCCCCGGGTCACACCGAAATTCCCCGATGCACGGTGCGGGATTGTGCGGTTCGGCCTATGACAAATTCGCTGGCCATGCTCGCGCGGGATTTTCAACCTCCGCCGTTTAACTCACCTCCCCCGGTTTGTTAACCTAACCCCCGACATACGCCATGCACGTCTCTGTCCTGTGGCCCTTGGCCACGCTGTCCGAAATCCCGTCCTTGTTCTGGCTCGCCCCCATCGCCGGCATCGCTGCGCTGCTGATGGCCCGCGTCTTCAGTGCTTCCGTCATGAAGCGCTCCGAAGGCGACGATGAAATGGTCCGCATCGCCCAAGCCGTGCGCGAGGGCGCGATCGCCTACCTGTTCCGCCAATACAAGGTGGTCGCGGTCGTGTTCGTGGCCTTGGTCGGCTTCCTCGCCGCGCTGTGGTTGCTCGGTTTGCAACCGGGCCTGACGATGGTCGGCGTGCCGCTGGCGGGCTTCCTCTCCGGTCTCACGGGCTGGTTCGGCATGAAGATGGCGACCAACGCCTCCGCCCGCACCGCCCACGCGGCGAAACACTCGCTCAACGACGGTCTCGTCGTGGCCTTCCGCTCCGGCGCCGTCATGGGCCTCAACGTCGTCGGCTTCGCGCTGCTCGACATCTCGTTCTGGTTCGTCGTCCTCAACCATTTCGGCGAGGCCCTCGGCCTCTCCGGCGGCCCGGCCGAGCGCATCGCCGAGCTGACGACCGTCATGCTCTCGTTCGGCATGGGCGCCTCGACGCAGGCGCTCTTCGCCCGCGTCGGCGGCGGCATCTACACCAAGGCCGCGGACGTCGGCGCCGACCTCGTCGGCAAAGTCGAAGCTGGCATCCCCGAGGACGACGCGCGCAATCCGGCCACGATCGCGGACAATGTCGGTGACAACGTCGGCGACGTTGCCGGCATGGGCGCCGACCTCTACGAATCCTATTACGGCTCGATCCTCGCCACGCTCGCGCTCGGCGCCGCCGCGGCCATTTCCGTCCTCGGTCTCACCAACGCCGCCGCGGGCTTCGCCTTCCAACTCGCCGCCGCGCCCATCGCCCTCGCGGGTCTCGGCATTCTCTGCTCCGTCGTCGGCATCTTCGCCGTGCGCACGAAGGAGGACGCCTCGTTCGCGCAACTCCTCAAGAGCCTCCACGCCGGCGTCTATGTCGCCTCCGCGTTGATCACGGTCGGCTCGTTCGCGTTGCTCTACACGTTGTTCGGCCAGGGTGAACACGCCGCCACGCTCGCCTCCGCGGGCACGAGCTGGATCAAACTCGGTTTCTCCATCGTCGCCGGTCTCGTCGCGGGGTTGGTCATCGCCTACGCGACGGAATACTACACGTCCTACGAACAGCCGCCGACCAAATCGATCGCCAACCAAGCGCTGACCGGCCCGGCGACCGTCATCATCGCGGGCATTGCCGAAGGCATGAAGTCCACCTGGGCCTCGCTGCTCACCACCGCCGTGGCGATTCTCGTGGCGTTCCTCTTTGCGGGCGGCGCGGAAAACTTCCTCATGGGCCTCTACGGGGTCGGCATCGCCGCCGTCGGCATGCTCTCCACGCTCGGCATCACGCTCGCGACGGATGCTTACGGCCCGATCGCCGACAACGCCGGCGGCAACGCCGAGATGTCCGGCCAGGAACCCGAAGTCCGCAAGCGCACCGACATGCTCGATTCGCTCGGCAACACCACCGCCGCCACCGGCAAGGGCTTCGCCATCGGCTCGGCCGCGCTCACCGCCCTCGCCCTTTTCGCGGCCTACGTGCAGATCGTGCAGACGCAGATCACCACGCAGGCGGTCGATTTCGGCCAGGCCCACGCCGTGGAACAAGTCACGCCCGTCGCCGTGCACCAAGGCTACGGCAAGTTCGCCGTCGCCTTCCCGAAAGCCCTGGCCGATGGCTCCGATTATTACGACGGCGCGCTCTTCCTCCCGTCGCATGATCTCCCGCGCAAGACTCTCAAGGAACTTCCCATCGGCGCCAAATTGCCGGTGCGGGCCCACGGCGACGACCCCTTCGCCGCCAACCGCTACAACGTGACGTGGCCGGAGAAGAACGCCTCGTTCGACATCGTGTCGTCCCGGCAGGCCACGATCGAGGAGATCATGATCTACTACGACGTGACCCTCACCAACCCGAAGGTCATCGCCGGTCTGTTCATCGGCGTGTTGCTGACGTTCCTGTTCTGCGCACTGACGATGAACGCCGTCGGCCGCGCCGCGTATCGCATGATGCGTGAGTGCCGTCGCCAATTCGGCAAGATGCGCGAGGCCTTCCGCGCCGCCGGCATGAGCGAGGCCGACATCGCCAACCCGGAATCGTGGCCGAAGCGCGTCATGCACGAAGGCGTGCAATATCCCGACTACGCCAACTGCGTTTCCATCTCCACCGCCGGCGCCCAGCGCGAAATGATCGTGCCCTCGATCCTCGCCATCACGGCGCCGGTCATCCTCGGCCTCATCCTCGGCGTCGCCGGCGTGCTCGGCATGCTCGCGGGCGGTCTGGTTTCCGGCTTCGCCGTGGCCGTGTTCATGGCCAACGCAGGTGGCGCCTGGGACAATGCGAAGAAACTCCTCGAATCCTACGGTCGCATCACGGCCGAGGACATCCGCACGAACAAAAACGGTGTCCGCGAAAAAATCCCCACCGAAGTGCGCGATGCCATCGTGGCCCGCGCCGAGGACGAGATTCGCGCCGGCCGCGGTGCGACGATCGTTTACGGCAAGGGTTCGCCCGACCACAAGGCGACCGTCGTGGGCGACACCGTGGGCGATCCGTTCAAAGATACGTCCGGCCCGTCGCTGAACATCCTGATCAAGCTGATCTCGATCGTCTCGGTCGTGTTCGCCGGCCTGATCGTGCGCTTCTCGCCGCAGATCGCGCACCTGCTCGGCCTGCAGTAACGCCGCGCCAGAGAAAACGAAAATTTTCCCGAGGCCGGTCCGAAAACGGACCGGCCTTTTATTTTCGGCTGAGAATACCGCGTCCATTTCGTGATCTTCTGTAGGGGCGCAGCTCGCCTGCGCCCACCCGCCTTCGCACCCCTCGGGCGCAGACAAGTTGCGCCCCTCCGCCGCACCGCAATCCACCTCTAGACCGCGCTTTCACTTTTTCTGTAGCCGGGCTCGCTGAGCCCGGTCGGCGCGTCTTCGCCCGTCGGCAGCTCACCGGGGCCAACGACCCCGGCTACAAAATTTGCGCGAGCGTTCTTGTAGGGGCGCAGCTCGCCTGCGCCCGCCCGCCTTTGCGCACCCCTCGGGCGCAGACCAGCTGCGCCCCTTACGCCGCTGCACGACTCCGGGCATTAGCCTCACTCGCTGCACCGCGCTGTATTAGGCGACCTGCTCCCGCGGGGTCCGCCCGGAAATCGCCTCGCGGCCCGCGCATCCGCGGAGCACAAGCGAAGCCAGTTTCCCCCACACCCCGAAAATTAGTTAGGACCAACACTCACACATGATCCTGTCCCGTCTCCCCCGCCTCAGTGCGCTGGCCGTTGGCTTGGCCGTGCCTGCCCTGCCCGCCTTCGCGAGCGAAGCCGACATCCGAATTCCCGACCTCTCGCAGGTCAGCTTTTTCGGCGGCTCCCTCACCGGCGTTAACATCCTGATGATCGGCCTGGTCGTCTGCGCCCTCGGCACGATCTACGGCTGGATGCAATACATCCAGACGAAGAACCTCCAGGTGCACTCCTCCATGAGTGCCGTCTCCCAGATCATTTGGGAAACGTGCAAAACCTACCTCTTCCAGCAGGGCAAGTTCCTCGCCGCCCTCTGGGTGCTGATCGCGGTGTGCATGGTTTATTACTTCGGCGTGCTGTCGCATATGACGACGCTCCACGTCGTCGCCGTCCTCCTCGCCTCGATCCTCGGCATCCTCGGCAGCTACGGCGTCGCGTGGTTCGGCATCCGCATCAACACCGTCGCCAATTCCCGCGCGGCCTTCTCCGCCCTCAAGGGCAACCCGCTCGCCACCCTCCTCATCCCGCTGAAGTCCGGCATGAGCGTCGGCCT